>NZ_JBWGIG010000019.1:0-121286 GCF_056312595.1 Pseudomonas sp. GYB4201
CGGCAGCGGCTACAGCGTTGCAACACCCTACGTAGCCGCTGCCGCCAGGCTGCGCTGGCTCTGCGGCTCGCTGGAGATCTTCGGGGTTCACACCGGCCAGCGCAGCCTTCGGCAGCGGCTACGGCGTTGCAGCACCCTCCGTAGCCGCTGCCGCCAGGCTGCGCTGGCCCTGTGCCTCGCTGCAGATCTTCGGGTTGCACGCCGGCCAGCGCAGCCTTCGGCAGCGGCTACAGGGTTGCGGTGCTGCCGGGGCTTTATGCCACCGGCAACCGCAGGTTCAACCGCAACCCCGGGTTCAGGTTCTGCGCCCACAACTCCCCGCCCTGCAACTGCACCCGGCAGCGGGCGATGGTCAGGCCCAGGCCAAAACCGTCGCCCCCCGGGCGGCTGGCGCTGAGCCGCGTGAAGGGCTCGAAGATGCCCTCCAACGCACCTTCCGCCACGCCCGGGCCCTGGTCGTCGATCCACAGGTGCCAGTGGTCCGCCTCGCGCCGGCCGCCCAGGCGCACCTGGCCGTGGCGGGGGGAATGGCGGATGGCGTTGCGCAGGATGTTTTCCATGGCCTGGGCCAGGCCGTTGAGGTGGCAGCGCACCCAGCAGGCGTCGCCCAGGGTGTTGGGCAACTGCTCGGGCTGCCAGCCAGATTCAAAGCAGGCATCCTCCCTCAGCATCTCCCACAGGGTGCCGACGTCCACGGCGTCCAGCGCCAGCTGCGGGCGCTCGGTGTCCAGCCACACCAGCTCCAGGGTGTCGTCGACCAGTTGGCGCATGCCCTGCACCTCGCGCGCCAGGCGCTGGCGCAGGGCCTCGGCGTCGGCGTCGCTCTCCACCGCCACCTGCAGGCGGCTCAGGGGCGTGCGCAGCTCGTGGGACATGTCGCGCAGCAGCCGCCGTTGCAGCGCCACGGTGCGTTGCAGGCGGTCGGCCATGTGATGAAAGGCGCGGCCCAGGTCGCCCAGCTCGTCGCCACGGCGGCTGATGGCCGGGTCCAGGCGCGCGCCCAGCTGGCCTTCGCGCAGGGCATTGGCGTAGGCATGCAGGTGCGCCAGCGGGCCGATCAGCAGCCGGTAGAGCAAGGCGCCCAGCAGCAGCGCCAGGGCGCCGGGCACCAGCCAGTGGGCCACCACCTGCCAGCCCACCGAGGTGGTGGGCACGAAACGTTCGGGCAAGCGCATCACCAGTTGGCCGCTGCCAGGGTCGACCGGGAAGGCGATCTTGATGATCGGCCGCTCGCGAGCGCGGTCGCTCATGGCCCAGTCCAGCTCGCGGGCGAAGCCCAGGCGGTGGCGCTCCACGCCGCTCAGGCGGCGCTCGCCCAGGGGTTGCAGGTCGGGGCCCAGCAGCACAGCCCAGCCCGGTTCGCGGGCGTTGAACTGCAGCAGCCAGCGGTCGATTTCCGCCGGGCCGCCATTGCGCCACACCGCCTCGGCTTCGGCGGCGTAGCCCTGCAGGGTGTGTTGCGCCGTGGGCGACAGGCGATAGCCCTCGCGCTCGAAATGCATACCCCAGGAACGGCTGACGCAGATGATCAGCAAAATCAGCACCAGCAGCAGCCCGCTCAGGCTCCAGAACAGCGAATGACGGCCGGGCAGTTTCATGGCTGGCTCCTCAGCACATAGCCCTTGCCCCACACCGTCTCCACCCGGCCCTCGAAACCGATGGCCGCCAGTTTGCGGCGCACGTGGCTGACGTGCAGGTCCAGCACCCGGTCCTGCAGCGAATAGGGGCGGTGCAGCACGCGCTGGTAGAGGAAGGTCTTGCTCAGCACTTCCTCGGGGTTGGCCAACAGGGTTTCCATCAGCCGGAACTCCACCGGCGTCAGCCCGGCGCGCGCGTGGCCCAGCACCAGGTCCTGGCTGCCGTCGTCGCAGCGGCGCAGCGCCCCGCTCGCGTGGCACACCGGCGGCGTGCGCTCGTAGGCCACGCGGCGCAGCACGGCGTCGATGCGCACGTCCATCTCGCCCATGCTGAACGGCTTGGGCAGGTAGTCGTCGGCGCCCTGGCTGAAGCCGACGATGCGGTCCTGCTCGGCGCCCAGGGCCGACATCAGAATCACCGGCACGCGGTTCTGCCGCCGCAACTGGCCCAGCAGGCTCAGGCCGTCGCGGCTGGGCAGCATGATGTCCATGAGGATCAGGTCATAGCCGCGCCAGTCGTGCAGGTCGTCGCTGCCGGCCACATCGTTGCACACGGTCACCTCGAAGCCGCGCCTGCGCAGGTGCTGGCCCAGGTGGGCGGCAAGCAACAGGTCGTCTTCCACGGCGAGGATTCGCGGCGCGGCAACAGGTGGGCAGGTACTGGGAATCACGGGGGCAAGCTCTCGGCGGACTACA
Source organism: Pseudomonas sp. GYB4201 (assembly GCF_056312595.1). NCBI lineage: Bacteria > Pseudomonadati > Pseudomonadota > Gammaproteobacteria > Pseudomonadales > Pseudomonadaceae > Pseudomonas > Pseudomonas sp. GYB4201. Next base: position 2,334 of record NZ_JBWGIG010000019.1, read on the forward strand.
GGGCAACTCGGATGCAAATTATAATTGTTATCAAATATAACCGAACCACCTTTACGAAATTTACAAACCCGCAGCTCAGGTAAATTTTGTAAATACGATTTACTCTCAATTACGACACCCTATCATCGCCCCCCGTCTGGACGACTGCCCCGCCCTGCGACATGGACTGCCGCGGCTGGGGCCTCAATCACTCAAGGGGAGTTATCGTCGTGCTTTTTCATGCCTCACTCAGTCGTCTCACGCTGGCCATCCTGGCGGCCTCCGTCTCACCCGCACTGCTGGCCGAAGACGCTGCCATCACCCTGGACAACACCCTGGTCACCGCCGAGAAAGAACTCAAGCAGGCGCCGGGCGTGTCCGTGATCACCGCCGACGATATCCAGAAAGCCCCGCCGGTGAACGACCTGTCCGACATCATCCGCAAGATGCCCGGCGTCAACCTCACCGGCAACAGCGCCAGCGGCGTGCGCGGCAACAACCGCCAGATCGACATTCGCGGCATGGGCCCGGAGAACACCCTGATCCTGATCGACGGCCTGCCGGTGGAGTCGCGCAACTCGGTGCGCTACGGCCGCACCGGCGACCGTGACACCCGTGGCGACACCAACTGGGTGCCAGCCGATGAGGTGCAGCGCATCGAAGTGCTGCGCGGCCCCGCCGCCGCCCGCTACGGCAACGGCGCGGCGGGCGGCGTGGTGAACATCATCACCAAGCAGCCCACCCAGGCAACCCACGGCAACTTCAGCGTCTACACCGACATGCCCAAGGACAAGGACGAGGGCGCCACCAAGCGCGCCACCTTCGGCCTCAGCGGCCCGCTGACCGACAACCTGACCTACCGGGTATACGGCAACCTGAGCAAGACCGACCGCGACAGCAGTGACATCAACGTGGGCCACGAAGCCGCCGGCGAAGCCGCCGCCTCGGGCGCCGAGGGCGTGCGCAACAAGGACATCAATGGCCGCCTGAGCTGGAAACTCGACGACCGCCAGAGCCTCGACTTCGACGCCAGCTACAGCCGCCAGGGCAACATCTACGCCGGCGACAACCAGTACAACCAGAGCCTGACCAGCAAGAAGGCCGCCAGCGCCGCGCCGTGGGTGGGCCGCGAAACCAACGTGATGTACCGCAACAACTTCGCCATCACCCACAACGGCGACTGGGACTTCGGCACCAGCAAGTTCTTCCTGCAGTACGAGCACACCCGCAACCGCCGCCTCGACGAGGGCCTGACCGGTGGCGTGGAAGGCACCATCGACTCCACCGACTTTTCCACCAGCGGCCTGAAAAGCTACCTGGCCCACGGCGAATTCAACCTGCCGCTGGCCACCCGCCTGCCCCAGGTGCTGACCCTGGGCGGCGAGTTCAACCGCCAGGAGCTCGATGACCCGGCCTCCACCAGCCAGGCGCTGTCCTCGGGCAGCTACTACAACGGCAGCACCAGCGCCGACAGCATCGCCGGCTTGGCCTCGGGCACGCGCAGCAGCAAGGCGGCGGCCAACATCGGCTCGCTGTTTGCCGAGGACAACATCGAGCCGTGGGAAGGCGCCACCCTGACCCCGGGCGTGCGCATGGACGACCACACCAACTTCGGCGTGAACTGGTCGCCCAGCTTGAACATGTCGCAGAAGCTCAACCAGGACTTCACCCTGAAGGCCGGTATCGCCCGCGCGTTCAAGGCGCCGAACCTGTACCAGCTGGACCCCAACTACCTGCTACTGAGCTCGGGCAACGGCTGCCCCATCGGCAGCACCGGCAGCTGCTATATCCAGGGCAACGACGACCTCAAGGCCGAGACCAGCGTCAACAAGGAAATCGGCCTGCAGTTCAAGCGCGACGGCTGGGTGGCGGGCCTGACCTTCTTCCGCAACGACTACCACAACAAGGTAGTGGCCGGCACCGACGTGCTGGGCTACTCCTCGGGCGGCAACATGATCCTCAAGTGGGAGAACGCCAAGAAGGCCGTGACCCAGGGCCTGGAAGCCAACCTGACGGTACCGCTGGCCGACAACCTGACCTGGACCACCAACGGCACTTACATGCAGGAAAACAAGGACTTGGACACCGGCAACGTGCTGTCGATGATTCCCAAGTACACGGTCAACTCGATGCTGGACTGGCAGGTGAACGACAAGTTTTCCACCCAGCTGAGCATCACCAGCTTCGGCCGCCAGAAGCCACCGACCGTGGGCACCACCAAGGTCGACGCCGCCGGCGTGAACACCGACGAGGTGGGCGCCTACAGCCTGGTGAACCTCAACGTCGGCTACCAGGTGACCAAGAACGTGCGCCTGGGCGCCGGCGTGAACAACCTTTTCGACAAGAAGCTGTACCGCGAAGGCAACTCCAACAGCGCCGGCGCCGCCACCTACAACCAGCACGGCCAGGCCGTCTACGCCAGCGTGGCCACTTCGTTCTGATGCTTTACAAATGTACCAAAGTGTAAAAATCAGAATGCGAATCATTGCTTATTGATATGATCGCTGCCCCGCGGACCACCGCGGGGCATGCCCCCCTTTAAACATGGAGTCTTCGATGAAACCTCGCAATCGCGCGCTGTCCCCCGCCAGCCAACTGTGCAAGCTGGCCTCGCTGATCGGCCTGATGAGCCTGGGCATGCAGGCCGCCATGGCGCAGTCGGCGTTCGACACCCCGGACCCGGACTACCAGGGCCAGATCATGGCCATGCCGGCCGAAGGCGGCGCCATCACCGCAGGCAGCGACGTGCACCTGATGGGTCGCGGCTTCAAGCCGGGCCAGCACATCACCCTGACTCGCGGCACCACCGTGCTCAACGCCGAAGCCTACGTGGCGGACGCCCAGGGCGGCTTCAAAGGCGAGCTGAAAGTGCCGGCCGACGCCGCCGTGGGCCAGCAGCCAATCGTGGTCACCGTCAGCAACCCGGCGGCCGCCGCCGTGCTACCGCTGAAGATTTCGCCGGTGGTGCCGCTGTCGGGCACCGAGCGCTTCAAGCAGACCAGCACCAAGCTGGTGCCGGGCCTGTACCAGTCGGCGGTCAGCGCCAAGAGCGGCGCGGTGTTCGTGACCGCCGCCGTGGGCCGCCCGCCGGTGAAGGAATCGCAGCTGCTCAAGCTCAACCCCAAAACCCTGGCCGTCGAAGCCCGCGTCACCCCGGCCGCCGCCCCGGGCCGCGAGCCGGGCAACGTCTACGCGGTGTACGGCGTGGGCGTCGACGACCGCAACGGCAACGTCTGGGTCACCAACACCCGCCAGAACAGCGTGGCCGTGTACCGCCAGTCAGACCTGGGCCTGGTCAAGCAGTTCGCCCCCGACACCGTGGCCCATGCCCGTGACGTGGTGGTCGACGCCGGCCTGGACAAGGCCTTCGCCGGCGCCACCGGCACCTCGACCATCGTCATGTTCGACGCCGGCAAGCAGACCGTCGAACGCACCATCGAGATCAAGTCCAACCAGCGCGGCGAGCGCGCCGCGCCGTTCACCGTCGCCAGCCTGCACCTGGACGCCCAGAACCACAAACTCTACACCGTGAGCCTGAGCACCAACGAAGCGGCGGTGATCGACGCCAAGACCGGCAACGTGGAAAAAGTGTTCCCCATCGAAGGCGTGAAAATGGCCATGGGCGTGGCCTACGACGCCAAGACCAACCGCCTGTTCGTGGCCGCGCAGAACAGCGACAACCTGGCCATCGTCGACGTCGCCAGCGGCAAGACCCTGCACCTGGTGCCCACCGGCGCCGGCCCGCTGAAGGTCACCTTCGACCCGGTCAAGCGCCTGGCCTACGTCAGCAACCGCGGCGCCGGCACCGTCACCGTGGTCGACCCGGACGGCAAGCTGGTGGCCAACCTGGACGACGGCACCTTCCCCAACCACGTCGCCACCGACGGCCAGGGCAACGTGTTTGCGGTGAACAAGTCCAAGGGGCCTGATGACCAGGACGGCGACCGCATCACGCGCATCACCCAGGTACGCTGATAGCCCCCTGACGCGGCCTGCGGCCGCTGCTACGGGTTGACCTGTAGCAGCGGCCGCAGGCCGCGTCCCAGGCGCCGCGAAGCCGGGGCGGCCGGCTGGTGGCTGCCCAACCAGGCGCCCAAGGCCACTACCAGCACCGCCCCCGCCGCACTCGCCGGCCAATGCAGCCACGTCACCTCGACCAGCCCCGGCACCAGCCGTGCGCTGTCCCCCGCCATGCCCCCCGCGATCCAGCCAATCAACCCCGCGCCCGCTTGCACCAGCCACGGCCAGCGCTGCATCGCCGCCAGCACGATGCGGCTGCCCAGGACGATGATGGGAATGCTGATCAGCACCCCCGCCGCCACCAGGTAGACGTTGCCCCGCCCTGCCCCGGCCACCGCCAGCACGTTGTCCAGGGACATCACCACGTCGGCGACGATGATGGTCTTGATGGCGCCCCACAGCCGCGTGCCGCCATCGATTTCCTCGGCGTCATCTTCACGGTTGGCGGCCAGCTTGATGCCGATCCACAACAGCAACAGTGCCCCCACCAGCTTCAACCACGGCACCGCCAGCAGTTGCATGGCAAAGCCCAGCATCACCACCCGCACGCCAATGGCCCCGGCCATGCCGCCGTAGATGGCCTTGCGCTGCAGCGCCTTGGGCAGACGCCGGCAGGCCATGGCGATGACCACGGCGTTGTCGCCACCCAGCAGCAGGTCGATGGCGATGATCTGCGCCAGGGCGGTCCACAGGAAAGGGTCGGTCATCCAGTTCACGCGGGCACCTCAATGAACGAAGAGCGGGAAGATGCCGGTCAGCAGCGACACCGCCAGCAGAATCAGGCAGCTCACCAGCGACCAGCGCAGGGTGTAGCGCTGGCTCTCGGCGTAGTCGAGCTTGAGCATGCTGACCACCAGGTAAGTCGACGCCACCAACGGGCTGAGGATGTGCACCGGCTGGCCGATCAGCGAGGCACGGGCCATCTCGATGGCGCTGATGCCATGGGCCTGGGCGGTCTGCGCAAGGATGGGCATGATGCCGAAATAGAACACGTCGTTGGACACCAGCCAGGTCACCGGGATGCTCACCAGCGCGGTGATCACCGCCATGAACGGCCCGAACGCTTCCGGTATCACCTTCAGCAGGCCCTGGGCCACTGAATCGGCCATGCCGGTGCCAGTCAGCACGCCGGTGAACACACCAGCGGCGAAGATCAGGCTGGACACCGCCAGGATCGGCGGCGCATGCAGCTCCAGCTGCGCCTGCTGATCCTTGAGCCGCGGGAAGTTGACCACCAGCGCCAGGCACGCGGCAATCATGAACAGGTAGCTCAGCGGCAGCAGTTCCAGGCACAGCGCCAGGATCAGCAGCACCGTCAGGCACCAATTGAAAACGAAGCGCCAGCCGCTGTCGCCACGGTGTTCCTTGTGGTCGGCAAAATGGCCGTTGAGGTCGATAGCACCGCCCAAGCGCGCCCGCTCGCGGCGGCCAAACAGCCAGGCCAGGGCAAAGGTCCACAGCATGCACGCCAGCAGGCCCGGCAGCATGGGCACGAACATCTCGCCCACGTCCACGTGCAGCGCCGTGGCCGCCCGCGCGGTCGGCCCACCCCAGGGCACCATGTTGCCTAGCCCCGCCACTTGCAGCAGCAGGCAGCAAACCATCGGCAGCGACAGGCCCAGGCGCTTGTAGATGGGCAGGAACGCCGACAGCACAATCATGTAGATGGTGGCGCCGTCACCGTCCAGGGCGACGATGAACGCCAGGGCCACGGTGCCGACGAAGATTTTCACCGGGTCGCCGCGCACCGCGTTGACGATGCGCGTCACCAGCGGGTCGAACATGCCCGCCTCGGTCATGGTCAGGAAGAACAGCATGGCGAAGACCATCATCACGCCGTTGGGCGCAACCACGCGCACGCCGTCGAGGATGAACTTGCCGACGTCGGCGTGGAAGCCGCCGATCAGCGCGAACACCGTGGGGATCAGGATCAGCGCGGTCAACGCCGAGAGTTTCTTGCTCATCAGCAAGAAGATGAAACAGGCCAACATGATAAAACTGAGCATCATGAGCATGGCGTTTTCCTGTTTTTTATAGTTGTACAGGGGGTGCCGCGAGCGGCATCACCGCAACCGATGATGCCGACATTCTAGCCAGTCAGACGGGCAGGCCCTTGCTGCGCAGCAATGAATCGAAGCGCTCTGGGTCGGCGGTGCCGGCGCGGTTGGTCTCGCGGATGCCCGCCTCGCGATCCAGGTGCGCCAAGGTCCTGGGCAGCAGCGCCGCGGCGTCCTGGGCCGGGATGGCGATGACGCCGTCGGCGTCGCCCAGCACCAGGTCGCCGGGCAGCACGCACAGGCCGGCGCAGGCGATGGGCACGTTGATCTCGCCCGGGCCGTCCTTGCTCGGGCCGCGGTGGGTGTGGCCGGCAGCGAACACCGGGACGATGCCCTCGGCCAGTTCTTCCAGGTCGCGCACGGCGCCGTCGATGACGATGCCGCCCAGCTTCACCCGCAGCGCGGTGGTGCGCACCAGACCGCCGATGACCGCCTGGCTGACGTCGCCGCCGCCGTCGATGACCAGCACGTCGCCGGCCTGCACCATCATCAGCGCCTTGTGCACCATCAAGTTGTCACCGGGGCGCACGCGCACGGTGAAGGCCGGGCCGCAGAGCTTCAGCGACAGGTCGCCGTGGTAGGCGCGCAGGCCGCGGGCGCCGATGCTGCGGCCCATGCAGTCGCCGGCCACCGCCACGGGAATTTCGCGGAAGGCGTGCACCAGGTCTGCCGGCAGGCTGGCGACGCGTGGGTTGATGCGGTAGCCCGCAGGCCATTGTTGAGCAGTCATGGCAATACTCCTGATCAGTGTTGAAGAACCTGTGGGTTGACGCAGGCGCTGGCCGCAGGCGGCGTGCCGTCAAGGAAGCCCAGCACGTTGCGCGCGGCGCCCGCGGCCATGGCGGCCAGCGCCGCCGGGGTGGAACCACCGACGTGCGGGGTCAGCACCACGTTGTCCAGGCGCAGCAGCGGGCTGTTGGCCGGCAGCGGCTCCACGGCCATGGTGTCGAGGCCGGCGGCGTACAGTTGGCCGCTGGCCAGCGCCTGCACCAGCGCGGCTTCGTCCACCACTTCGCCACGGGCAGTGTTGATCAGCAGCGTGCCTTCGGGCAGCAGCGCCAGCTGTTCGGCGCCGATCAGGTTGCGGGTCTGGGCGGTGAGCGGCACGTGCAGGCTGAGCACCTGGCTGCGGCCGAGCAACACGCTCAAGTCGTCGATGCGCTCGGCGCCATCCAGCGTGGCGTCGGCGGGCAGCAGCGGGTCGTGCACCAGCACCTGCATGCCGATGGCCTGGCAAGCCCGGGCCACGCGCCGCGCCACCTGGCCAAAGCCGATCAGGCCCAAGGTCCGGCCGCTCAGCTCCAGGCCGTCCTGGGCCCGGGACCAACGGCCCTGGCGGATTTCGCGGTCCATCCAGCTGATCCGGCGGGCGGCGGCGAACATCAGGCCCAGGGTCATTTCGGTGACCGATTGCGCGTTCGCACCGGGCGTCACGTACACTGGAATGCCCCGGCCAGTGGCAGCAGCCACGGCGATATTGCTGACGCCAACGCCGTGCTTGGAGATGACTTTCAAGGTGGGACAGCCGTCGATGGCGGCGGCGGTCAGGTCCAGGGTGCGGGAGATAACGGCGTCCACCGGCTCGCGAGCGAGAATGCGTTCGATGTCAGCGGGGCCTTGCTCGGGTGTCACGTACAGCACCCGGCAACCCTGGGCCCGCAGCAGCTCCAAGCCAGCGGGCGCCAGGCGTGGGGCGGTCACAAGAATGGTATGAGGCATGGGCAGGATCTCTGGCTTGTTATTGTTCGCTGCCGAAAGTATCCCTGCCGTTATCCTTTATTTCTATTAGCGTATTTTCAACAAATCATTCTTCGCAGGAATGATTTAACCGCAGAATTTCAATGAAGCGCCGCGTGGCCGGCGACAGGTAGCCATCGGCCCGGTGGAGCACGCCGAAGCGCCGGGCCATGGTGGTCAGCGGGTTGGGAATTTCCACCAGGCCACCGCCGTGGCGGCTGTCGGCCAGGTTGCGGCGCGAGAGAAAACTCAGCAGCCCGGTCTCGGTGATCAGGTTGGGCACCGCAGCGATGGAGCTGGTGGCAATGGCGACCCGCGGCGCCGGCAGCCCCTGGGCCAGGAAGGCCTGGTCCAGCCACTGGCGCGTGGCCACCGACGGCGCGGAGAGAATCCAGCGGTACTCGCACAACGCTTCCAGCGGCACCTGGCGCCCGGCCAACGGGTGGTGGGCGCTGGCGGCCACCACCACTTCGTCGCTGGCGATAGGCAGCTCCACCAGGTCATCGTTGCGGGTGCCCAAAGGCCCGACGACCAGGTCCAGCAGGTCCTTGCGCAGGGAGTCGTGCAGCACGTCGTTCATGCCGATCTGCAGGTCCAGCACCACTGCCGGCGCCTCGTCCTGCAGCAGGCGGCAGGCACGCGGCATCAGGTATTCAGCGGTGGTGGCTGCCGCGCCGACGCGGATGGTGCCGGCCAGGCCCTTGCCCAGCGACGAGGTCTGCCGGTGGGTTTCGTCAAGCATGCGCTCGATCAGCAACGAGCGGTCACGCAGCAGCTGCCCGGCATCAGTGAGGCGGATGCCGCGGCCAATGCGCTCGAACAGCTCGGCGTCGTAGGCGCTTTCCAGCCGGTCGATGCACTTGGACAACGCCGACTGGGAAATATGCAGCGCCTCGGACGCCCGCCCCAGGTGGCCCAGTTCGGCGACCTTGATGAAGTAGACCAGGTCGCGAATCTGCAGGTTGATGCTCATCGAGGCGGTGCTCCCGGCAATCCTTGTGGGTGTGCGGCGAGGATACCTTATGCACCGCCCGCGCCGCCCTGTAGAGTGGCGCCAAGCCCTGCCGAGGATTCGCCATGCCGCCCCACCCGCCCTTTTCCGGCGCCAAGATCGCCCTGCTGTGCGAAGGCCAGATCCTCACCTACCAGCGCGACGACAAACCGAGCATCCCCTGGCCGGGGTTGTGGGACTTGCCCGGCGGTGGCCGCGAAGGCGATGAAACGCCTGTACAGTGCGCCGCCCGCGAGACCTGGGAAGAGTTCGGCTTGACCCTGGATGAGAGCTGGATCGTCTGGATCCGGGTCTACCCTGGCCAGGGCATGAACGGGCTGGACACCTGGTTCTTCGTCGCCCAGGTGCCGGTGGGCACCTTCGAGCAGGTGGTGTTTGGTGATGAAGGCCAGCGCTGGGAGGTGACTGGCGTGGAAGCTTTCCTGGCCCGTTCCGACGGCATCGACCGGTTGCAGGCGCGGCTGCGCGAGTACCTTTCGGCACAGTGACGGGTCTCAAAGGGTAACAGTTCAAGGATTGTCCGAAGCGGCCGCCACGATACAATTCCGACCTCCAGACTCTGCGGCAACTTCAAGACGATAAAGGAGTGAGCAGCGATCAATTGCAACGCGGCAATGACCTGAAGGTTGGCTATCGTGATGCTGAACATGACATGGTGGAACTGTCGACTTGCACCACCGGCGGCAGGCGCCTCGCGATACCCCATCACCCCGGCCTTCGATGAAATCATCAGGTCGCTGCTGCAGGACCGGAATTCGGACATCGTTGGACTATGCGAAGTTGATGACACGGATATCGAACATATAGAGCAATTGCTACAACGCCCCGCCCTCTCCCACTTCAAGGTCATCAGCCTTTACAAAAAAGGCCGCTCCATTGACGACTTGTGCCTGATCTACAACACAACCCGGCTTGCTCCGAGGGGTACGCCGCAGTACGCCAACGCTCGTGATACCACTTACGACACGTGGCTGAAAGCAGGTGTTTTCATATGCCTTGAGTTGCACGGCCTTGGGCCTGTATTCATCGGGCTATCTCACTGGCAAAGCCGTAACACCCTGCCAGAGGGCTCACCCTCGCGTTTCAAGCTGGGTGTGGCGCTAAATGCGACGGTGACGAAAATTCGGCGTGAAAACCCAGGCGCGCCCATCATTCTGTGCGGTGACTACAACGACGAGCCCTTCGACCCCTCCGTGGTACATGCGCTGGGCGCCACCCGCGATGTATCGCTGCTCAAGACCCGAAAAAACGCCCTGTTCAACCCATTCTGGCCCCTGATGGGGTCCCCCAGTTGCAGCGAACTGCCTCCCGGCACGTTCCTCACCAGTGGCAAGGGCGTGTCCTCGCTGCTGATGTTCGACCACATGATGCTGTGCTCGGCGGCCTTGCGCTGCTGGAAAGTGGCGGATAGAGCGGTGCTCAATGAGATACCCGCCAAGGAATGGAAAAAAGTATCAGACCACTACCCTATCTTCCTGACTCTCAAGAGCGCCACCCCATGAACTTTCTAGACGCCGTAAAACAGGGAATGTGCAAGGCGCGCGAGGCCGATGCTGCCACGTGTGAAGTCAACACGATATTCGAGGCCATCAACCTGGACCTGGCGCGATTCGACGAATCGGTAACCCTCAAGCTTGCACGAACGGTATCCACCGTCGCCTCAATAAAATCAGTGACCAGCTTCTTCACCGAAGTCACCAGCGAATATGCCCCCGAAGATGTCATCCAAATCACCGTGACAACACAGGGCGCTTCGACCACGTCGGTCATCGCGAAGTGGCGCCAGCACACCGATGGCTTCCCTTGCGTGCTGTCCTTTGAAGGGGAAGAGTTCACCTGCACAACGGGCGACGACCTGCGCGCCGCTTTCTCGGAGCTGTTCAGCACGGCCAGCTTTGGCCGGGCGCTGGTGGCGTCATTGGAATAAGCGGAAACCCGAGCTGCGGGCGGGTCTGGTAGAATAGCGGCCTAGATCCGCCCATCACCCATGGGCCCTCGGCAGCACCATCCGCTGATGGCTAGCCGCTTTGAGCCCATCAGATACACCTCGCGACAACCTGCCGGTTTCCTATGAGGTTTGACGGTGTAACATACCCCTTCACCGCCCGACGTCGAGGTTGCCATGACCGGTATATCGCTAAACCTTCCGGAAGACCTTTCCAACTCTCTCGCCGACCTCGCCAAGACCAATGGCCAGAGCGCCAGCTACCTGGCTATGGACGTTCTTCGTGATTACATCGAGCACGAAAAGTCGTTGACTGCGCAGATCGAACAAGCGGTGAAAGAAGCCGACGAAGGTAAGTTCGCCAGCGAAGAGCAAGTCGCGGCAATGCGTGCACGGCGCTGGGGCCGGAATGCGGGTTGAGTGGCTGGAAAAAGCCCTCAAAAATCTGGAAGACGAAGCTAGTTATATCGCGCTGGAAAACCCGCAGGCTGCAGATGATTTTTCTGATGCAATCTTTGCAAGCGTCGATAATCTTGCACAGTTTCCCACTATGGGCCGTGAAGGGCGGGTAAAAAATACACGGGAGTGGGCGGTGCCAAATTGGTCGTATCTGATTCCGTATCGGGTTCGTGGTGACTGCCTGCAGATCCTGGGGGGCTTTCACACAAGGCAGAGACCTCGTTCCAAATCGATCATTGATATTTCAGTAGCATGGTTATAAGGAGTCGATACCCACGACCAGCTGCCTGGTACTCACTGGGCACTATGCTCACGAAATCGATTCCAGATAGTTCCGCAGGCTCTCCCAATGTGAGCCCAGCACCTTCGCATTGATGGCTGTCGACCGTTGCCAGACCAACCAAGGTAGCGCCATCTCCACGGCGAGGAACCGGCGATGGTCGACCACTACCAACTCAACCTGGGTTCATTGCGCAGCAGCATCACCCTTACGCTGCACACCCATCACGCCGCCCGCCTGTGGCAGGGGCGCCTCGCGCGTGAAGGCGTGCATGCGATCATGGGCATGGCCGGCTACATCAGCGTCACCAACCTGCTCAAGCAGGCCAGCAGCCAGGATGACCCCTTCGCCGACTGGTACATGCTGCAGCTGGAAGAAAAGCTGCTGCTGGCCAAGGCCGAAATGCTCGCCCTGTCCGAGCAAGTGGGCCGCCTGGAGCGCGACCTGCCGAGCCAGGTCGACATCGGCGACAACCTCAACATCCACCCGGTGACCTTGCCGCTGTTTATCGGCAGCCAGCTGGGGTTTCTCGCGGTCTACCTGCTCACCGACTACGACACGCTGGTGCGGCGGGTGCTGTTGGCCCATCACACGGCGCTGATCGGCCGCAGCGACATGGAAATCTGGATCGACCGCGGTGCGCACCTACTGCGTAGCCTGTTTGGCCTGGCGCAGCGCTACCGCCTGGCCGGCGTCAGCCGCGATGACATGGCGGCGAACAACGCCCGCGCCCGCGACGTCGTGGACAAGTTCGGCCTGCCACCAAAGGACGTTCTCGAAGGCCTGCGGCGCTCGCAGTTCGCCCCGCCGACGGTTCGCCATCCAGCTGTCCGTCAGGAGGAAGCGCTCGGGGATGAGCCGGCAAGCGAGCAGTGGGTGCCTGAACTAACTGTCCAGCCCGAAGGCGGTGTGGCATGACCCTCGCCGAGGCGATCGCCCGGCGCCTGTCAACTCTGACCAGTCGGGCATCAGCGCTGGAAGCGCTAAAGTCAAAGCCTGCCAAATCTCGGCTTGGCCATGCTCATCTGATGATTCACGGAGCGCACGGCGCGATCTGCCTGCACCTGCTGGAGCAGATGCTCAAGCAGCCGTTTTGAGGATGCTGTCGATGCTTCCCCTGAGCAGCCAATTCCTCCCAAGCGTCACATGCTTTTTCATACAGACCCTAATGCCAGCGGCCGCTAGGGCAGTCGATACCATCATCCATAGCGCAATACTGCGGCTCAAACGGAACGCCGAAATTGGCCCGAGCGAGGTTCAATTGCTCAAAGGGATTGCCTACGGAATATCCGTCATTACTTGATCTGTCGTCATCCGCCTGCCTGCAACCTTGTCGTAACGCACGAACTTATATGATCAGACCTCTCCCTCCACCCTCCACTCTTGGTAAAAGTACGTTGGACCACTTTGACTCAAACCGTAACCATGCCGTGAAACGAAATTGACGTACCACACAACATCGACGTCGTAGCTTTCGACAGCAATGATGCGGGCAGATTTCTCTGCATCAGATTTCTTTGTAAACCAATCGGTTACCAGCTTGATATCCCGCTCAGGATTCTGCTCACTTCCGTAGTTCACGCTTACGAGCCGGACCTTTGAGATACGATCACGGCGCGCCCGCAAGTGTTCCTGCTCCGCCTCATATTTTGCTACCAAGCCAGCGCCGACGGCCTCTATATTGGTTGTACATGATCCAGGGCACGCGTATCCACCGGCCTGCAGCTTGGTCCGGCTTCTCGCGACTGGCTCAATCATATTCGCGCATCGGCTGCAGATCACTGCATTGCAGCTAAGGCAACTGCTTGTCCACTTCAGACGCATTCGACAAATTGTGCATTGGCGTACGAGCTTGTAACCCGTCGCACCAATTGCGCCTGAGGCCACAACAACCGCGATGATTGGATGCATATGAACCGTCACTCCTTCGGTAGGCTGGATCACGATATGGTGCATATTGGCAAGGCACTCTAAGCTCTGTACGAAATGCATCCCGACTCAAGCATGCTGTGTTCGAAAGCTTTTCGGGCCTCAAAAGCTCGCTGGCAAGCCAGCTCCCACACCAAAACCCGCCGTCACCTGCTTTTCATACAGCCCCTAGTGAGCTCGATCCGTAACTGCGCTACGCAGCCCCCCCCCCGCGGTAGTAAAGCGCTTAGTCCATCTGATCAGATGGGGTTCATAATTCGCTTACGATCGACCGGGCTTCATCGCCCGGTGATCTGAATTCACTGCACTATCGGCTTGCGGGTATACGAATGCAATCACTCGAACTACAGCGTTGGGAAATAGCTTGACTCACCGCTTTTGGAGAGAGCCTAGATAGATTTTGTCAGCGGCTTTAAATCTGGCCTTCTGCTTGTGCGGGTGCCAGGGACATTGCGCGTACGCCCAATAGCCAATAGCACACCGCCGATCAACAGAAGAATCCCCAGCAATTCCAGCGGCGGTGGCATGCGTTGCGTCCAGATGAGTCCATAGACCAACCCAGATATTGTCTGTATTACTGCGAGTTGCCCCGCGATCGAGATCGGCACCAACCCGGAGGCGCGATTCCAAAGCAACGTGCCGACCCAGGAGACAAGTACTCCCATCACCAGTGCGCCCAGAAGCAAGGGGAGGAATTTGTCGGCCTCGCCCTGGTGCAGGTGCACCGCACCGGTGCCGATGGCAACCGGTAGGGCGAGGAGGGACAGAGCTAACGCTCCAACCCCCATAAGCGTGGACCAAGTGCGCGAAGATAACTCCGGGTGCCTTCGTAGGAAGCCTGCGTTGGCCACCGCGTACGCAGTCCACAAGGCAAGTGCCACAAGCGCCGAAGCAATACCGATCAACAGGTCTGAATCCAAGCGGCCGTTTATCGAGCTGTCCCAGCGCCCCTCCATGACGTTGACCAAAATTAAACCAATAATAATAAAGCTGACTGGTATCAGCAGTCGGGAGAACGGGAACTCTTTGCGTATCCAGTTGCCGGTCAGCGCTATCGTCACCGGTAGTGTGCCAATAATAGACGTGGCAATAGGGGCTCCAGCATGAGTTATTGCCTGAACCAGGAAGAAGTAGTATCCCAGGTGCCCGGAGAATGCGAACAACAACGCAGTACCCCACACCCGCCAATTCAGTCCTCGTACATCCGTGCTCCGCCGGACTATTAATATTCCGGCGGACAACACGCCAAAGACCAAGTATCGGCCCAAGGAAAGCGCCACTGAGTCCGAGTTGGGCAACAGTAGCGGGATCAAGAACGCCAATCCCCAAATCAGGTTGGCACTAAAACCGCAAAGGATGCCGATGGACATCGGCGAAAATTGCAAACGCATTTCAAGAGTTCCCTATTTATCGATTGCATGGGCTGGACTGGGCCGTTTCGATCTAACTGAAGTCACGTCGCCACTGGCGCTTGCACTCCGGCCAGCCAAGGCCCGCTTCGTCAGTCCACGCATTAGGTCTGGGTGGAATTCAGACGGCAGCAGCATTCGTCCGGTGATTGCCAAGTACTTGCGGCTCAGGTCCGGGTCGGCACTGATGGCTTGGAACATCTTCAGCCGGAACGCATCGTTGCGTCCGACCAGAGAGTCCGCGCAGATGCCCTCCACGTGAGGGAGAATGGTGTCGGAGAACTTCTGCCGATACTCGGCCAAGCCCTTCGCGATTCCGGCTTTATCCAGTGAGCGGCCAACGAAGGAGCTGGCCAGCAAGTCGGCCGAGGACAGTGCGAAGCCGCACCCGACCCCGCTCATTGGGTCTAGAGACAAAGCAGCGTCTCCAACAAACGCGACTGCGCCCACCACAGGTTGACGAACCTGGCTGGGATAATCGCTGTATCCCAGCAGCTTCGACAGCGGGACCGCGGAAGCAGTCGAGGGAGCATCCGGTAGAGCGTTGAAGTACTCAAGAAAGCGCTGCATTCGTTCTTCAGTGCCGTGCCAGCTCTCTAGACGCGCCTTGTCAGCGAACAAAACGAGCAGGGTCCTACCCTCGACAAGCGGATAAGTGCAAGCCAGGTCGCGCTCGTGCATAACGAAAACCGAGCGATTGTCCTCTCGGGTCTCGATCCCCGAGAAATAGCCGAATAGGCAGGCACGCTCGTTCGGGTAGAGCGCGACCTCGCTATTCAGTAGCCTGGCCAACCGCGATTGACGCCCATCAGCAGCTACCACCAGCCGCGCATTGATACGCTGGGGCCCTACCTCAGTGGTCGTGTCGAGAGTCCACCCCTCCTCGTCCTCCTCAATACCCTCTACGCTAGTGGCGTCTAGATATTGCACACCTTCTTCACGCGCAGCCGCCCGCATGGCCGGATCGAGAACACGCCGCTCCAAATTGAGGGCGAACGAATCCGGCACCTCAGGCAGGTAGCCCCCAGGCCCTTCGATCAAGCCGCCGGGAGTGACGAAAACCGCCTTGGTGGGTACCGACCAATTCGCCTCGCGCAGGTGCGCCAGCCCAAGCTCGTTCAATAGCGGCGCCGCGTGAGGCTGCATGAAGTGCGTGCACAGCTGCTTGTGCGGCTGGCTGGCCAGTTTCTTTTTATCGAGGACGGCGACTCGGTAACCCATCTTGCTAAACCGAATCGCCGTGGCCATGCCAGCGATGCTGCCGCCAACCACTGCGACATCGAGCTCTGTGCGGTCAGAACGCAGAATGCTCATTAATTTGCTTCCCTTCTTCTGCCAAAATTAAAGTTGTTCAGAACCCTGAGCTCCGTCGGCGCATCCGCAGTCGACGTGTTGACTATGGGTTTGGCCTGCGGTGCCATCAGTGGCGTGCCCGTCCCGCTTCCACCAATCCAATCCTCCAATCAGCTCCTTGACCCGGAAGCCGGCGGACGCCAACTTGATCGCCGCCTTTGTCGAAGCGTTACAGCCGATGCCATCGCAGTAAGCTACGTACAAGGGTGACTTGCTCAGGCCGGATAGCGAGTCCTGGGAGATCGACCGGTGCGGGATGCTGATCGCGCCGGGGATGTGCTCCACCTCGTAGGCTTCACTGCTGCGACCATCTACCACGACCAGATCCTGGCCGCTCGCGAGGGCCGCCTCTAGATCAGCCGAGTCGATCTCGTATGCCAGTTTTTCTTGGTAGAATTCCAACTGGCTACGCCGTTCTCGCGACATCTCCTCTCCGTGCTCTGCAGGCTCTCCGTCCGGCATAAATCGCTTGGCGATATCGAACAGGTCGCCCAGAGTGCTCGGAGCTACCAAGGAGTCCGCGTATTCGCCTATGTCAACGCTACTATCTTCCAGCAGCGAGACCATCACGCCAACCGTAAGGAGAGAATCCAATCCCAGTGTATTGAGTGAGGTGTCATCAGTGTACTGGTGGATGTCCACCGGCCTACCAAGTGCTTCCTCCAGGTATTTGGTAACGCTTTGCTTGACTGCTACTGACATGGTTGCACCTCTTCAAACGGCTCGACGGTCCCGTCTGCCAACAATACAAAATGGTTAACGTTAGACTGCTGCACCGCAGCACTGACCTGCTTGATCAAATCACGCCCCTCGAAGGGAAGCAGGCCTGCAACCGATCCGACGGGCCCCCAGGCGAAGACTGTCGGGCGCATATAGCCTGGCAGTACGGCGTGAAGATATTTCTCTACTTCGGCTACCACCCGAGGCTGCTGGGACAGGACTACAAGAACGACAAGATCCCGGGCCGCGCGCCTGACAACGCCGGCGACCGCCCCCTCCACATCAGAACAGTCCAGAGCGGCACGTCGGACCTCACTCAGGTGAGTGCGTCGGCCGGCAAGCCACACGATCTCGCCGTCGTCGTGGCGATGAAACACAAGTTCGCCATCCGCGGCGTAACTGAAAATATCCCCCGTACGGAAGTAACGAGTTCCCCCTAGGCTGACGACGTGGCGCGCAGTCTCGGTTGGCCGATCAAAGTAGCTGCGCATCACTTGCTTACCACCGATCCACAGCTCGCCCTCAGTACCAGGTTGGCACTGCTCATTCCCGTCCTTCATTATTTTCACGGTCGTGCCAGGCAGCGGACGGCCTATCAAGTAGGCAGTTTCAGAACCTTCGCCCACCTGCCCAATCTCCCTGATCACGCTGAAAATCGTCGTCTCTGGAGGACCATAGGCGTGCAGGAGCCGGATCTGCGGCAACTGATCCCGCCAGATTCGAACAACCGCTGGGTTGCAAGCTTGGGCACCCGTCATCACCGTCTCCAAGTCTGGGAGTTTGGCCCGGGTCAGCTGCTGCCCATCCCCGGTGATCATGGCAAGGAGCATCGATACAGCGACCAAATGAGTGATCCGTTCGCGGCCGAGCACGGCACGTATAACGGCCCCGGCGGCCAGGTTTCGGAACTGGAAGACGTAACCGCCCAATGACAAGGGCAGCAAGGTGTCCTGAAGCGAGACGTCAACGTTGAAAGGTGACAGGCTCAGTACACGGGACTTCGAAGTAAAGCGAAGCACCTGATTGTGGTTGCAGAAGTAAGTAAACAGAGAGGCTACATCTACCTCAATGCCTTGAGGCTCGCCGCTTGAGCTGGAGGCGAAGATGATGTACGCAACCTCGTCCGGCTGATGGGCCACGGTTACGTGGTCCACCGCTGGTCCGGCCAAAAGCGAAGCCAGATCATCTGCGTTCAAGAGGCGGGCAACTGAGATCCCTGGATCCTGATCACCCAAGGTAATCACAGCCACCGGGTCTAGGCGGGTGACCAATTGGCGCAGACGAGCCGCCGGCTCAGTTGCATCAAGCGGGACGTAGACGGCACCGCACTTCCAAACTGCCGCAGCAAGGAGGGGCATCACCGCTCGTTTCTCGGCCAGCACCACTACCCGATCCCCGGCTCTTACCCCGTGCCGAGCCAACCAGTCCGCGACAGTCCTGGCACCCCGCTCCAGCTCGGCAAAGGTAAAGCTGCTCTCGCCATCGTTCACCCCCGTGCGCTCCGGCCACTTGAGCGCTGCGGCCACCAGCAAATCCCCGATGGCGGGTGCCGCACCGGACCTACTCTCATGATCAACCGACCATGGCGGCATAGAGATTGATTGAGTGTCGACTGCAATATCCATTCAATTATTCCCTTCCTTGAGTAAAACCCAACTCACGTTTATCCATCGCGCCAGAACGTTGATGCGAATTAAGAATCTAATTTCGGGCATCTCGAGAAATGTCGCGCACGTTGGGTAAACTGTGAACTGGGCGCTAAGTCGGAACCCCAATGATCACGGGTTCACGGTAGTGCTACGTCGTCGCCAAAACTGCGGTATCGCGACGTTGAACTTCGATCGATCCTTCCCCCCGCTTGACGCAGGTGGCAACGGCATTCGCGATGATCTCCAGCCCCGCTGACAATATGACGTCATCAATGGTCAGCGCTGGCATTAGCTTGAGCACCTGGTCTTCGCCGCCGCACCGTTCGATGATCAAATGCTGGCGCAGGCATTCTTGCGCAATGCTATCGGCCATATTGGGGTCGACAAATTCGATGCCGTAGAACAAGCCTCGTCCGCGCACGTCTTCGATGACGTGTGGGAATTGCTCAGCCAACCGGTGCAAAACAGCTCGCACCATCTTTTCACGCCGCTGGATATCCCGCTGCAAGTTTTGATCGGACCAGAAAAGCCTCAGCGCGGCGGTCGCGGACACAAACGCAAGGTTGTTGCCGCGGAACGTGCCATTGTCTTCTGCCGGTTGCCATTTATCGTGCTGCGGTGCAATCAGCAACAGGGAAAACGGCAACCCGAAACCGCTCAACGACTTCGATAGACATACCAAATCGGGCTGTATGTCGGCGAATTCGAAACTGAAGAATTGACCAGTACGTCCGCAACCTGCCTGGATATCGTCGATGATCAGCAAAATGCCATACTCGCTGGTCAACGCGCGCAAGTCTCGTAACCACTGCGCCGAGGCAACATTGATCCCCCCCTCGCCTTGGACCGTTTCCAGCACCACCGCTGCAGGTATGTCGATACCCGAGCCATTATCCAGAAGTAGTTTGCGCAGGTAGGCAATACTGTCACCATCGCCCGGAAGATATCCATCATAGGGAATTCTCGTCACGTGGGGGTCTTGGACCTGCTGTCGATGGTAGCGATTGCCGGTCAGGCCGAGCGACGTTCCGGACATACCATGAAAGCCATTGGTGAACGCAACTACATTGTGCCGCCCTGTGACCTTACGCGACAACTTGACGGCCGATTCGATAACGCTGGTACCCGTCGGCCCGGTGAACTGAAGCCGGTAGTCCATGTGTCTCGGCGTGAGTATAGTTTGGGAAAAGGTATCGATAAATTCGCGCTTGGCCACCGTGTGCATATCGAGCGCGGCCTGGACACCATCCGACATCAGATACTTGAGCAGATCCGCCTTCAATTCAGGCGGGTTATGACCGTAGTTCACCGAACCAGCGCAACTCAGAAAGTCGATGTACCGTGTACCATTAGTGTCATATAAAAAGCTTGCACATGCCCGTTCGATCACCATCGGGAAACGGCGGCAGTATGACCGCACTGTCGATTCATGCTGAGCGAAAATCGAATTATCATCCTTGCTAATACTCATTGCATTTCGGCTCCTGTGAACTTAGCTACATGATCGTTATGACACACTGGTTGTCGCTGTCCCTGGGCTGCCGTCCGGGCGCCCAGCTGTGACGATGCGGTTAAATTTCCAAGTTTTTTCGACAGTGACTCATAAATGTCACGCGCCCTCAATGCCAGCAGGCTGAACGAGCCGGCATCGCCATAGCCGTGTGAAGATTCGCACAGACCATTCAAATAGAGCGGCGGGATCGCATGGCCGTCGCGTGCCGACAAACTGTAGTCTCGCTGGATATGCAGTATTCCGTCCTGGGTGACAGTCAAATACTCATGCAAATCTTTCAGGATCGGCGGGCAACTCTCCTCACCCTCGTCAACGCCCAAATTGCGAAAACCAGTGGCGAGCACGATGGCATCAATGTTTTCGATTTTCTGTACGGCGCCTGTGTTTAGCTCTTTGACTTCAAGCTGCAAAAGCCCCTCCGCTCCATCCTGGAGGTCGCAGGACAGGATTTCGCTTGAGGAGGCCATGCGAATGCGTTCAGCATGGCGCAACCGGTCTTCATAGATCCTGGCGTACAGGCTGGTGATCACATCCTTGTCGACCGACGAGTAGTTGGTGTAATGCAGATGTTGGTTGATACGCTTCTTTCCATCGCCCGGCAGGTTGTAGTAATAGTCAACAAACTCCGGAAAATACACGTGCTCGCTGAATTGGCTAGTGTCCTTCAAGCGGTAGCCATAGGCACGCATCACGTTGCTTATCTGTGCATCCGGGCACCGGTCGCGCAGATGCAGAACGAGCTCCGCCGCGCTTTGGCTTCCGCCGATGACGGCGATATGCTGCAGAGGAGCAACCTTCCCCAATGTCTCCAGGCGATGATTGAATTCGGTAAGGTGAAATACCTTGGCTGGATCGAAACCGACGAATAGAGCCGGGACCAGGGGTGTGCGGCCTGGCGCGACGATCACGCTGCGCGCCCTAATCGATTCGCCAGCTTCCGTCGTTACGAGAAACAGGTTGGGATCGTACGGATCCAACCGAAGTGATTCAACTGCTGTACCGTAGCGCACATCCTTGGAGAAGAAATCTGCAACCCACGAAACGTACTGGGCATATTCATAGCGTAGTGGAAACTCCAGGCCCAGATTGAGGTGGTCGAACAAACGATCGTTTTCTACTAGAAAATTCATGAAAGTGTAGCGGCTACGCGGGTTGCGTGGTGTCACAAGGTCGCGGCAAGGGTGGTTCTGAATATCAGATCCAGGCAATAGCATTTCTGGTTGCCAAGTCGGACCTGCGCGCCGCTCTAGAAACAGCCTCGAACCGGAGAATTGATACTCTTCAAGAGCAATCGCCAAAGCGATGTTTGCTGGCCCAAAGCCGACCCCAACAATATCGTAAATTTGCATAAGCTTCTCTACATCCCTGTGTTGATGGTTCTTTCATGCGACGGCGACGTGCCCGACATAATCCCAGCGCTTTATCTTGCGGCCTTCGAACTCAAGGAATTCATGGATTCTAACTATCACTCGTTCACCGCTCGATTTCTTGGTGTACCGGGCAACGACCTCTACACCCGCCACATCTGCCGAAAATACTCGCAGCGTTTTTTCAAGCTTATACTCAGCTAAGTCTGCGTAACGCTCCAGCAGAAACGCGTATAAATTATCTGCACCAGTGATGACATGCTCGTTATATCGAACAACGACATCATCTGTAAAACAGGACATAATCGACGACAACTCCATTTTGTTAAATACGTCGACGATATCCTCCAGAATGGATCGATAATATTTTTCCAAGTCTACCTCAAGCGCCCTATTCATTTTTTTCCTCGATAGTCTCAGTGGCATAAAGGGTCGACAGAATGTGCCTGACTGCGCTTCTAGCGGCCTCGAGTTTGCCAGCGTAGAGACAGAAGTCATGGGGTAGGTCGTCGAAGTGGCAATGTCGGACAGCAACATCGTTGTTCTCCATCGTGACCTTCCAATACAATCCTTCGTCGCGCAGTACATCGCAGCCGGAAGTGATCAACGTGCAGGGCGCGAGCGCATGACGCTCCTGCGCGCTGAGTTTGAACGGATTAAACTCATGCGCCTGGAAATAAGGCAGTAGGAATTCTCTGAAGCGTCGCATCGCGCTCGCATCGAGGAAATATCCTTTGCCGAACTCCTCGTAGGAAGGATGTTCCGACTGCAACTCCAGCACTGGATAAATCAGTAACAGCTTGGCGAAGCGGCCGGGACGATGACGTATCGCAATGTATAAGGCAAGTAGAGCTCCGACGCTGTCGCCGGCCAGTACAATCGGTCGACCGTCGTCGTCCAACTGGGCGTCTATACACCTGATCAAGCCTGAGATGGATTGTTCCATCGTATGCTCGGGCGCCTTTTGATAATCGAATGCTTCAATCGGCGTTCCCAGCGTGTTGGCCCAGAATTGCAGCAGCGGGGTGAAAACGGCGGTGTTGTAATAGACCATACCGCCGCCGTGGATATAGAATACCCGGATGTTTGCTTTTTGCGACGGGCCGTCAACAGATACAGGGTGGATGACTGTCGCATGCTCGCCATGGACGATTTGCGCGCCAGCTTCTATTTCCCCGCTGGCGAATCGCTTAATCCACCGTTGCGCATTGGCACGGTCTTCCATGATGCTGATGGCAGGTCGCCCACCGCCGATAATCATGCGCGCTGCCGCGAGCGCTCGGAACTCAGGATGCAAACGATTCAAAATCTGCACTCCTCGAAGCCGCCGGCAGGAGTTACCCGATAAGCCACACAATTGGCCGGTGAGCACTCTCGCTCTTCATCGAAACGCAGTACGCCAAGCACAGTGTTCCAGGTCTTCTGTTGAAGGCTTTCCCCGCATGCTTCTACCGCGATCTGCATCGCTGCAATAGTTTCCCAGAAATAGCATCCTGGTTCAGCACCGTATGCCGCTTGATAAGCCTTGCGCAGTTGTTCAGCATCCCGGCCCTGAGGGTTGGGAACCAGACCAATGATGAACACGTCGCTGCCATAAGCCTGTGCTGGAGCGAGGATCTCCGGCGCCAGGGCATCGTCGGTCAACAGCAAGGTCCGCTTGTTGCTGCCGGACTCGGCCATGAATTCGATTGAGCGCTTGAAGCTGCCGCTGAACAGAATGCAACTCCGCCCTTCCTCTGATACTGGTGCCTGGCACCGCAACGCATTGGCTACGCTTTGCCCATGAACGGTCCCGTCGTGTCTGATATCGTCAAGCCGCAAGCCATGAAGCCGGCAGAAACGGCTGATCGCTTCCACGTAGGTGTCGTCATGATCGCAAATGCGAAATGTCGTGGCGCTTCGCGTGAGCTGCCGAGCAGTTGCTGCCGGTAAAAGCAGCGGTATATCTACTGCTGAATAGATAGGCCCTGCTGCTGCTGCCGCCGCCGAAGCAAAATGACCGATGACCGCACGCGGACTCCACGCGACAATGTCGGCAGCGACTTGAGCGGCCGTTTCTGCGTCTGCGTTGTCATTGAACATCTCGATCAATACTTCGCTTCCTTCATTCCGGCCCTGATTCCAGAACTGCTGAAACAACGCTACCGCGCGCTTGAAAGTGACGGTATGGACGGAGCGTTGTTCATCGAGACAGGCCACCATGGCGAGGCGAATACTCATGACGGCACTCCCGCTTCCTGCGATGCTGCCAACTGACGTGCCAGTTCAACCGCCACAGCCGGGATGTACTTTGCGCCGCGGCCGGAAAAGCCAGCGGCAAAAATGATCCGTTCGGCATCCGGGCTCGGACCGATACGCGGCATGAAGTCAGGGGTATAGCCGTCGTAACCGGGCCGCGTATCCATCAATTCGGTATTTCGCGTACCGGTCAAATGGCGTGCAAGCTCCGCATTGCATAGTCCGGCACCGGGCAAATCGAACAACAATTGGTCGTGCCGAGTTGCGTCATGCTGAGGTGCTCCACCAGCAAAGAGGAACTCCGAACCATCCGGCCGTACGTACCCGCCCGACAATTCGTCGATGATGCAATACGGCGGAACGGCCTCTACGGGACTACGCACACTGCTGAGCGGAATCGAGCGGCAGAACAATTCGGGCACCTGCGCCAGCGATGAGGTTGCAGCACCGGTTGCCAAAACGATCCGGCGCCCCTTCAAAACCCCATGCGCGAGCATTACCTCTGCCGACTCCTCGTTGCAGCCCACTTTCAACACCGTGCTGCCTTCAAGTACCGTCGCGCCGTGCTCCTTGGCCGACTGCACGAACATGCGAGCCGCCAGGCGAGTATCAGCATATCCAGCACGAGGTTCATGCAGCACGATGCCGTCGCTCTCGACAAGATGTCTGACCTTGTCCGGTAGCGCAGGCGAGGACGCGGAAAGTACTTCAATCGGCAAGTCCGCGTGGTCGTACTTAGAAAGCGTGACAAGCGCCGCCTCGCGGTTGGTCCGTTTGACGAAGTAATACAAGCCACAAGACACAAACGGCGAAGGACCTGGCAAAGTCCAATTGTTCCACTCACGCGCGCCGCGCACCCCCCATTCCATAAGCCTGGGATGGGGATCATACACGCGAACAATACCGCGGGAATGCGCCGTGGCGCCGGCACCACCTGCCGAGCTAGCTTCGATCAGCATCGTATCGAGACCCAGGCGAGCGCATTGATAAGCCAATGCAGCCCCCATCAGTCCTGCGCCTACAACAATGACATCCTTCATCTGGTGTATTCCGCAGGTTGGAGTGACTTTAGTCATGGACTGTCGAGGACTTGCGTGCGGCGCTGAACGACTCAACGCCCCCCTCATTCCACCAGATCGTGTAGAAGTGAAACGGGTTGTCACTGTCATTGCGCACGAAATGACGCTG
The DNA here is from genome assembly GCF_056312595.1 of Pseudomonas sp. GYB4201. Taxonomy (NCBI): domain Bacteria; kingdom Pseudomonadati; phylum Pseudomonadota; class Gammaproteobacteria; order Pseudomonadales; family Pseudomonadaceae; genus Pseudomonas; species Pseudomonas sp. GYB4201. The sequence goes on from NZ_JBWGIG010000019.1 coordinate 27,189, forward strand.
CCCTTGCGGAATAAAGACCTGGTCGCCCTGTGTGATTTCGAACTCGTCATCGCCGATGATGACGACAGCCTTGCCCTCGATGCCGATGAAGAGTTCGTCCTCGTCGGCCGGTTGGTTAACGTGGTCGAGCGACGAACTATGCGGCGCTACAATGCAATACCCAGATCCGAACGGCGCGTTCACGTTAATCCATGGAAATGTCCGCACACCGGCCAAACCGTACTCGTGCATCAATGTCTGATCCGAAAATCGTTTCACTAACATAACTATCCCTCTGAAACACCAATGTGAGTAAAATTGAAAATTATGCAACCCACGGTGACACACGCTAGTTGGTAAATTCGCTTAATTAGAAGCCCATGCCGCCGAACTTGACAGGCACGACTCGACTCCCCCCTCACACCGAGCTTTCCACTTTGATTGATGAACCAATTTTGACCGAAACTCATCAGACGCACTATCATCTCGAACAGGTGTACTTTTTGAAGAGTTAAGTCAATTCTGCGCGCTGCTGCGCCTGCATAATGGGTTCGAATACACTACGATTGGAAAGAGCAAAATGGGTCGAACCTGACAGTTTTGCCGCCTCTTTTAAACGACTAATGAGGACACGTTCGTCAGTCTTTCCAGACGAACTTATCGACAGCGTTGGTGACCACGCGAACAAATTTGGGTGCATGTAATTTGGAAGTTGCTGATGAAGATACCGCTCTGCATCCAAGGCTATCTGTAAGCTCGCCGTCATTACGACCAGGGCGATGCAGTCGCGGTTATTTTTATGGATGACGGAGACCGCTGCACGTTCGATGCCTGGATAAGTCAATGCTAACTGCCGGATTTCTCCTAAATGAATGCGACGCCCGTTGATTTTGACCTCGTCATCATTCCGCCCTTGAAACACGACATTGCCGTGCTCATCAAAACAGCAGATGTCGCCAGTCCGGTAATAACGAATGCCGTCCACCGCCACGATAACACGTTCGTTTTCGTCCGGTTGATCAAAATAACCACGCATTACCTGCTTACCACCGACCCACAACTCGCCGTTTTCGCCCGGCTCATGCACTTCCTTGCCCGCCGACATGATCTTGATGACCACGCCGCGCAACGGCTTGCCAATCGGGTAGGCCGTCTTTCGTTCGTTGTCGATGACGTCAATCTGATGTGTCAGGCAAACAATGGTTGCCTCAGTCGGGCCATAGGCATTGATGATGCGGATGTTCGGCAAACGCGACTTCCAAAGATTAATCACCCCTGGATCGCAAACCTCGGCTCCGGTCATGACCATTTCAATATGCGCGAAATTTTCCGGCGTAATGTGCTTGCCTTCTTCGGTAATCAAGGTAAGCAACGTCGATACAGCGATCAAGTGCGTGATTTTTTCCCGGATCAGTATCGATCGCATGATCGTGCCGGCGTGCATTTGCCTGAACTGGTAAACGAATGCGCCTAGCGATAGGGGCAGCAGCGTATCTTCGATGGAGACGTCGAAGTGGAAGGGCGATAAGCTGAATACACGCGAATCCGGCGTAAACCGCAATACCTGATTGTGATTCCCGAAATAGGCCGTCAAGCTATCAGCCGTGATCTCTACGCCCTTCGGCTCGCCTGTCGATCCCGACGTGAAGATTATATAGGCCGGGTCGCCGGCAGTGTGTGCAACCGTACGAAACTGCATTGCAGGCCCGGCAAGCAGCTTCCTCAAACAAGTGCGGTCGAGCCACATCTCCTGCGGCGCCAACGCTGGCTGTTCTAGGAGCGCTATAATCATGCTCGGCTGAAGTCGCTCAAGCAGCTTGCTTAGGCGAGCTTGGGGTTGCGCGCCGTCAAGCGGCACATAGACCGCGCCGCACTTCCAGATTGCCGAGGCCAAGATTGGCATCAGCGCAGATTTCTCCGCCAGCACGGCGACGCGGGAGCCTGCAACGACGCCATGGTCCTGCAGCCACTTAGCAATCGTTTGCGCGTGCTGCTCGAGTTCGGAAAATGTGTAACCATCCGTACCGTCGGAAACCGCAGGTTTGGCAGGGGAATTTCCCGCAGGCATGCAAAACAAGTCGCCCAATGCGGGCGCCTTCGTCGACTTGAATGCGGGATCAATAGACCAGGGTGGCAAAAGCACGTTCATAAGTACAGGACTTCCTTGTTGTCTCATTGACTCGATGGACACGGATGGTCTTTTATCCAAAGCCCAGTCATTGGTTGCCCAATAAAAAATACGTTATATAGCGATACTGCGGGCCGGGGATCGATTGATCAGCAACCGATAGTTTATTCGATTTAACGTGAAAAATGACAACCAACCAACCCACCAATCAAAGGTGATTAAATTTTTCATCTATTTCGCCGCCCGGAAAAATTCGTGCTCGACAATCATGCTTCATCTCTCGATGAAACCGTGCGAAAGAATCGTAGCTTAGGCTTTTGGGTCGCCCCCATGCGCTGGTAGAAACCGATGCCCAGTTGGTTGTCTGGAGGAGTTTGCCATTGAACTTGGCCAATATTTCGCTTGCGGCAAAATACGTCCAGACAGCTAAAGAAGCGCCGCCCGATACCATAACCTCGGTATTCATCTTCAATGTACAGGCAGTCCATGTGAGAAAATCGCGCGGCATCCCACGTCGAATAATCTATTGTGACTGTCATGAAACCGCACACGCGTCCGTTGGCTTCTGCCACCCAGCCGAACAGCTCAGGGGATGTGGAGAACAATGCCTCGGCCCAGCGTTCTAACTGGTCATCCTCCAGCCAAATGGCCCCCTCGTATTCAGCGTGACGACGACATAGGCGCAGCAACTGAGGAAGATCAGCCTTACTTATCGATCTGACGTCGACATCCATGCTTACACCCAACCCTTATAAGTGCTTTGCAGATAGGCTTCAGGATCGCCGGCTGGCTGCCGAACTTCCCCACGGGGGTCGTTCAACATCGTTCGCACCCAAGAATCGCGTTCAAACTTCATGATTTCAAGTTCCCACACACAGGCGATGATTCCGGTTTCCGCGAGCGACTCGACATTCGTGAACTTGCGACTGTCGACAACGCACTTATAGACCCGGTGCTGCAGCATGTTTGCGTCGATCCACTGACTCAGCAAGAGATAGTCTCCGTCGAGGGCAAAATGGACGATCGCAAAACCGAGCCCATGATCGGCAGGTTCTGCCGGAGCTTCAGTCACCTCGGCGATGCGAGATACCAATTCATCCTGAGTAGGAAACCAGGCAACTTTATTGGAGTCCGAAAATACGCCATAGACCTTGTATTTCCGCTCATTGGCTGACACAACCGGATACGATTGGACAAGCCGCGGCACATACTTCATCGTGTTCATGCAGGCTCCAACTGACGATCCGCCTGCACAACTGGTGCGTGAAGCAGCGTCTTGAGTTCGAGCATCATATCGGGGCACAACGGGCCTATCATGTCAGCGAACAGAGCCCAGTAGCACCGCCTTAGTGCCAAGCTGTCATTAGAGGCGAGTGTTTCGAATACGCCCAAGGCGTTGATTGCCATGTTCGAGATCGAAAACTCCTCGAGCGATGCAGCGGCCTGCCATTTTTGATGAGCAGCTTCGATGTCGGGAGCTTGATATTCGACAAGATCGCCACTGCTGACGAAAGCTTGCGAGAAATCGCAGTGATAGGAATCGACGATGCGGTCATACACCTCGCAGCGCCACTGCTCGAACTCGGCGCGATCAAAATTTTCGGTCGCATTTTCTGGTGCGCAGATGGCGGTGAACAGTCGAATCGAGTCGGCAGGATGCTGACCAACAAGCTCTCTGATCCATACTGCATGGCCGCGACTGGTCGAAAAATCTTCGCCGTCCAGCTTCAGAAACTGGTTGGTCAGACAGACGCCTGGCTTAGGCGCCTCCTGGTCTATACACTGCAAGGCCGCGTAACCGAGCGCGTGACTATAAGAGCAGTCAAACCCCAGGAAGTGAACCAATTGCGTATCCTTGTTCCACCAGTCGGAAAATTGTCCGCAATCGGACTGACCTTCAAGGTATTCCTTCAACGTTGCCCGATAACCTGATAACCCCATGAACCAGGTGTGGATAGGCTGTCCAAGCAACTCCTCAACGTTGTCAAGCTGAAGGCCGGCGTCGCCTGGACGTGTAATGCCCCAAGTCGTGTTTTCGTCGACCAGCATTTCATCGAGGTAGGTGCGCAATGCCGGGCGCATAGGAGCATGCTGGTAGTGCTCACGCAAATTCGGGAAATTCTTCCCAAGCTGCCAAACCCAGCGTTCGACCGTACTCGGCTCCATTTGACGCTGGCAAATCATGCAGGTCATGTGGTCAATACAATCGATATCCGGCGCGCGCGCGCATTCCTCGCACTGGCTTGCATCGGAAGAGGCGCCGCACCAATTGCAGTGCGTGCGACCGAGGCCTTCGTAGCCATAGACGCAGCAGGAACTGCAGTGGAAGACTTTGGTCGCTTTCTTCTGCAACTGCCCGGCCTGCTTGACGAGCTGATAGTAGTGATTCGCGCTTTCTGCGAATGCATTACTTTCGGCGGCCTGCAGAAAACGATCGCATTCAATGTTGATCATTTCGAGGGAAAGTTGGATTTGTTTGCTATTGAGCTTTCCGAGCACAAATCGATCGCGCCGTAGCTGACGTGCTTTTCGCAACATATAACTTTGGTAGTCGTCGGAGTAGCACAGCAGCAGTACATCATGCCCTTGTTGTTTCAACATCCTGGCGCAGACATCGGCGGCGAGGAAGGGGCCAGAGAGGTGGCCCAGATGCAAGTCGCCGTTGGGAGTCGGCGGGGTAATCGTGACAATGAATTTCCTTTTCATTTTATCTCGCTTCAGCTGATGTAATCGAACACTCGCCAAACTTATCCAACATGGAATGGCACTTCTGTACCGCAGCCATCTTAACGGCCTTTACTGATGCACACCAAGTTTCCTTTTGCAGTTTCCAATACAGCCTCGCAAGAACGTCGTGATTCTAAGCGCATCTGGCGCTGTAATAGCCGCAAGAATTTAGAAATGTTCGAAGCAATCACACAATGGTCAAATGTCGTCATTTTTTGTAAGACATTCGCTCTTAACGGTGTAAGCGTTTGTACGAAGCCCCCTGTGCAACCAACACCCTGAGCTCCCGGAGAAGCAGGAACCACTAAGACAAACGCGACCAACCTTCATTCACTCGCACGACTCGATTGTTTAGCTGATTCATATCCAAGCGTCACCTAATATAGATGTATCACAAAAAACACAATTAGGCATTGAATGGCGCGAGCGAACGGCCAATAGCGCTTATGCATCCACTCGTTAACGCACTAAAATGATGCATTTCCGATACGGCGCGCCTCTTTATATCGCACGACTCTTTTCAATCCGCGTCCGGCAACAGCTTCTGCATTCCAACCGTGTAAAAAAGACCAGGATCCAATATTGCTGTGTTGTAAAAGGTGGTGTAGATTGCTGCCCACGTAATACCTAAACGTAATAAGGATATTCCAGCCAGCTCGGCATTACCGACTTGCCGGAAAAGGATTTTCACCATGCGCGACGTCTTGCACAGTGACGTGCTGTCCGCCGATCTGCTGGCGGAAGTGTGCCGTCTCTCGCTTCAGTTTATTGCTGATACCCATAGCGCCAAAGTCGTCGATACCCGCACAAGGGTTCGATCGACTCATCCACAACTTCCCGAGACTGGCATTGGCAGCCTGGCAGCCCTGACCTTCTATTGGGAGCACTATGGGGCCTGCCACGCGCGTAGCACCGGACCGCGCTACTTGGGGTTCGTGACTGGGGGAACAACCCCCGCAGCATTGGCTGGTGACTGGCTTGTATCGATATTGGACCAGAACGTGGCGACAGAGCGGCACTCCATTGCCGCCTATATAGAGGCGCAAGCCCTGGCCTTCATCACTGACCTGCTGGATCTCCCCGCCGGTCTGTTCCAAGGGCTGCTGACGACCGGGGCAACGGCCGCCAACCTCGTCGGCCTCGCGACAGCCCGGGAATGGTGCGGCGAACGTGAAGGCGTCAGCATCGCCCAAGAGGGTTTACACGCCGCAGGTCCTATTACAGTGTTCACTGCCGCCCCCCATTCGAGCATCATCAAAGGCTTGGGCGTACTGGGACTGGGGCAGCGCAACATCGTCAAGGTTACTTGTCTGCCAGAACGCGAAGTGTACGACTTGCAAGCGCTACAGCAAGCCCTGGAGATGTGCCCGACCCAGGGCCGAGTGGTTGTCGCCAGCGCTGGTACCGTCAACACCGGCGACTTTGACAACTTGATCGCCATTTCGCAGCTGTGCCAGCAGCATGGCGCCTGGTTGCACGTCGACGCAGCTTTCGGCGCGTTCGCACGCTGCTCCCCTACGTATGCACATTGGGCCGGGGGTTTGGAACTGGCTGACTCCATTACGGCGGATGCGCATAAATGGCTCAATGTACCCTACGACTGCGGTATTGCATTAAGCCGCCACATCGCGCTGCAAGAACGTGCCTTCGGCGCTGACGCCCCCTATGTTCCGATGGAGGGCGATTTACCCGCATTCATGAATCGCGGCATTGAACAGTCGCGACGCTATCGTGCCCTTCCCGTGTGGATGACACTGATGGCGTATGGAAGGAGCGGCTACCGCGACATGATCACGCGCCACTGCGACTACATCCAGCGTATTGCCCGATGGATCAACGCCAGTCGCCATTATGAATTGCTATGTGAGGTGCGGCTTAACCTGCTGGTGTTTCGCCATTGCAGTGAAGACAAACCTCAAGAATGCGAACAACTCAATAGAAGAGTGTTGCGACGTCTTAATAACAGCGGCGAATTGTATATCACGCCAACGGTTTACAACGGTACCTTCGCGCTACGGCTCTGTATCAGTAATTGGATGACCGATACGCATGACATTGAGCGGATAACGGTAGCGCTGGAGAGCTGCGCTGAAATTCTTGCCACCGTTTAGTCGCTTCTTGATCACCCTCACAAGGATAGTCTTATGCCCACACTTTCAGTAACGGAACGTGCCCCGGCGACCGGGTTGTTCGGCCTCTTTTGTCTTGCCAGTTATTTGCTGTCCATGTCCTATGGCATGACGTTCCTGTTGGCAATGATGCTCAAAGCCCACGGCGGCAGCGAATCGGATGCCGGAACCGTCATTTCCGTCGCAATGATCAGCACCTTTATCGCGGTGATTTTCTCCGGACACCTGACCGACCTCATTGGCGCGTCCAAGGCCATTGCCGGCGGGGCGTTGCTGTTGGCGGTGGCGTGTACCGGCTTTGCTTGCGTAAGCTCGTTCGGCACAACATTGCGGGTATTTGGCCTGGTGCTGGGGTTTGGCTGGGGAATTTTCTACACCCTTGGGCCGATCATCGTTGCCATGATCATCGAGCCTACACGTCGGGTGAAATACTTCGCCCTGCTCTCGGGCAGCATGATGAGCGGGATCGGTACGGGCCCGCTGGTGGGCAGAGCAGCAATGGCGGCCGGCCATGCCGTTGAATCAGCATTCTTGGTCGCGGCCGCGGCCAGCCTGCTCGGCGGCGTCCTATTCTTCCTAATTGCCCCCGGAATCAAGCGCCAACAGGCTACGCTGGGCCCTGTATCGGTGTGCAAAATCACCGCGCAGGCGGCAAGCTCGGTATTACGCTCCAAGGCGGTATTCGCGATAATCATGGTCGGCCTTGGGGGCGCCATATTCGGCGGGCTGTCCAGCTTCCAGACCTCCTATGCTGCCCTGCATCACCTGGATTACTCGCTGTTTTTCCTCGGTTTCATGTGCGCAGCCATCTCCTGCCGCTTGCTGATCGCGGGGATAATCACCAAACTTGACCCTTACCTGATGGCCTGCGTGCTGACGGCATTGATGGTAATTTCAGTATTGATGTTCATGTTCTCGGTCCGTTCACCTGGCACTTATTTGCTGGCGGCAGTCATATTGGGCGTGGGCTATGGCCTGACCTATTCAGTCATCAACGGACTGGCGGCCAACGAAGCACCCACCGGACAAACATCTCAATCCCTGCTGCTATTTAGCCTTTCCTATTTTGTCGGTGTTTTCGGCTTTCCACTGCTGGCCGGCAAGATAATTGTTAGTGAGGGAATGCCAGCCTTGCTATCGACAGTCTTGTTCGTGGCCTTGGTCAATTGGTTAATTACCCTCGCACGCCTGGTATGGCGGCGCGCGGCAGCCGGCGTCGTGGCGTGACCAGGCTGATGATAACGGCAGTTTAGTAAGGACCGCAGCATACCTAACTGATCAAGAGAAGTTACTGTTAACCGCCGGGCTCATTGCCCAGCGCAGACAGCTACTGTTGGCACAGACGTGCCTCCCCGCATAACCTCAAGGATGTGAGTATTATGTCGACCGTAATTAATTCAACAGCAGCCGTTTACGAAACCGTGGGTGATGGCGTAGAGGCCAGTAATGCCGCCTGGAGTTTCGGTGGTTCGACCCCACAACACTTCGACTCGCATGTGTCCAAGTCGGTCCCCAAGTACCGGGACGGTCACGATATCGTTCTTTCACTTAGTGACTTCTTCGTAAAAAACGACAGTGTCTGCTATGAACTGGGCAGCTCCACCGGCGCGTTGACCCGGCAACTGGCGCAACGCCACGGCGCTTCGGGCAAATGGGTTGGTATTGATGTCGAAGCGGCCATGACTCGCCAAGCCGAGTTGCAACTCAGCGCGGCGCCGCTTGCCAATGTCACCTTCATGACGGATGACATATTGACCTTTGACTATGAAAAAAGCGATTTCATTGTTGCCTATTACACCGTGCAGTTTGTTCACCCGCGTGTACGTCAAGCGTTATTCGACCGCATTTACCAATCCCTCAATTGGGGCGGTGCATTCATCATGTTCGAAAAAGTTCGCGGGCCTGACGCTCGGTTCCAGGACATTCTCAGCAGCTTGTACGTTGACTACAAGCGGGAGCAGGGTTACAGCGCTGACGAAATCCTTGCCAAGACACGTAGCCTGAAAGGAGTACTTGAACCCTTCTCCTCTGCGGGCAACCTGGAGATGCTGGCCCGTGCCGGTTTCAAGGACGTTACCAGCATCTTCAAGTACATCTGTTTTGAAGGCTTTTTCTGTATCAAATGACAGGAACGTCAGCATGCACAACGCTATTGAAGAACATTACCTGCGGCTGCTGAACATGCCCGCCCACTTTCGCGCGCAGCCAATGGATTGCGAGCTGTGTGACTCCACTGACAATTCGGTCATGCTCTCCAACATTCACGGGCCTGGTGACCAACCCGTTGAGTTACCGGTACTCGGCTGCCAGGAATGCGGGCATATTTTTCAGCAGTACCGTTTTGACGAAGCGTTTTACCAGGCGTACTACGACAAGTTCTACCGCCTCACCCTGTTCGGTGATACCGAACCGGAACGTGCTTTCTTCGTCGACCAGGTTCGACGCGGCGAACACCTGTATCAGTACCTGCACGACTGGCTACCTGCCCAGGGAAAGCTCCTGGATGTCGGCTGTTCGGCCGGGGGCCTGATGATTCCCTTCGCCAAACGTGGCTGGTCGGTACGGGGCAATGACCCTGACCGCGCCTACGTGGAATACGGGAAAAAAGTTGGGCTCACGATCGACCTGGTGGGCGCTGAGCACATGGACGAGCACGGCGATTACGATCTGATCATCATCAATGGGTCGCTGGAACATGTGCATGATGTCAATCGGGTGATGCAGCGCTGTCGCCTGGCAAGCGCGGACGACGGATTGCTGCTGATAGAAGGTCGGGCCCTGGGATACGGCCTGGAACAAGGGTTCCTGACCCATAACCACCGCCGTTACTTGAGTGCCACGAGCATCGAGTACCTCATGTGCCGTCATGGCTGGGAACCTGTCCACACCACCCACAGCCCCGTCTGCGGGCCGACCCGCCCCGGCGCGGTCTTCGTCCTGGGGCGGGCCTGCGCCGCACCTGACCCTGGCTTGCTGGAACGCATTAAGGCCCAAGGGCGCGCCGCATTGCACGAGCATTATCAGCCAGCCTTGCATGCGCAGCAGGTCCGGCCATGAGCAGCTCAACCTTACCAGCCGCCGCATCCTGCACAGCTGTTTTCCCCTTGTTGAGGGAGGACCTAGTGATTACTGCGCCGCACCCTGAGGCCCCCAGCGGGCGCTATACGGTCTATGACCCTGCTTCGGATCTTGGTTTTGAACTGGGCAAGGCCGAATATGCCCTCGCGGCGCTTTTTGATGGCCGGCGCAGCCACGAGGATATTGCGCAGGCAGCATTGACGCAGCATCGAATCAAGGTCTGCATCGAAAAGCTGCAGCAATTTGAACGCAAACTGCTGCACCTTAATCTGCTGCATCGCGAGCGCACGCCCCAAGCCAAGGCATTGCGCGATCCCGCCACGGGGATTACCTATGGTCCGCTCAAAGAGTACCTGCTGATCAACCTGGTAAAAGCCAACCCCCAGCCGCTCCTTGATCAACTCTACCGCCTGGCGCCATGGTGCTGCAGCGCCCTGTTCCTGATGCCGCTGCTGTTGATCGCCCTGGGTAGTTTCGTCTACCTGGGCCTGCACAGCGCGTCGTTCATGACAGACGCCGCGGCGACCTATATCCATAGCTATAAGTGGCTGATCTGGCATTTCCCAGTGATATTGACCTCCATCGCCCTGCATGAACTGGGGCACGCCATGGCGTGCCGACACTATGGCGTCAAGGTCAATGATTTCGGAATCGGTATCTACCTGCTGCTGGCGACGGGCTGGGTAAGACCCGTGCAAAACCAATGGTCACGGTTACCACTCAAGCACCGGGTCATCACCATACTGGCCGGGCCGCTGCTCAGCTTGTTATACGCCGGTGTGGGGGTGCTGCTCTGGGTGCTGCTGCGCAGTGAACATCCTACTGCCGTAGCGCTTCCCATTGTGATGATCGTGGCTTCGTTCATCTCACTGGTACCGACGCTGTTGCCAATCTTCAATGGCGATACCTACCTGGCGATCACAGAACTGCTAAGCCAGCCACGCCTTCGCCAACGTGCCTTCAACTATGTCAGAAGCCGCAGGCGAACGACCGAGGCCGAGCAAGTGTCACCGGCGGTGCGCCGACTGTACTGGGCAACTGTGCTTCTCACGTGCCTGGGCTGGCTCATAGCCTGGAGTTTCACTGCCAACACCTTGATCCGTCTTTTCAACCACCCCTGAGGAAAATGCCATGACACAAGCCACCTTGAAACCCGAAGCCGACCAATCCCGTGATGATGTTCAATCCCCGACAACCGACAGCACCATGGATAGCCAGGAGCACGCCATGTTCGAGGAGTTCGATCTAGACGACATCGAAATCATCGAGAGCAAGGTTTTTGCCTGATCCTCGATAGCGCTGCGCCCGGCATGAGGCCGGGCGTACTGTCCGCCTCTTAGCGATGAGAACCTACATGGCTCGATTCACCAAGCCCAGCCCCATTGGCGTGGGCATCCAATACAACCCCGAAATCCTCGACTGGTTTCCATTCGAGGACATCGAAGTCGATGTATTGGAAATCCTGCTGGACAATATCATGGCGCCCATGGATGGCCCGCAGATCATCAAGCCTGCTGCCCAGGAAATCATTGAGCGTCTGTCGCGCAAATTCACCTTGCTGGCCCATTCCAACTACGGCTGTGACTTCGGCTTCAGCCCACTGGCACAAACCGCTGCCGTGCAGCGTCATGTTCCACTGGCCAAGATGATCAATAGCCCATGGGTAGCCAACCATTGCTTTTATGGCGACAACTCCTGGCTGGATATCTGGAGTAGTCCGCTGCAGTTTTCACAGGCTGAAGCGGTGCGCTGCGCGCAGCGCGCAAGCGAATTGCAGGATTGCTACGGCATGCCCCTGGCGCATGAGAATGCTGCCTACTATCTGCAGTGCCCGGGCGCGGAGATGCGCGAGGCCGAGTTTCTTGCGCGCCTGGTCGAGCGGTCGGGCACCTTCATTCATCTGGATTTGCACAATATCTACACCAACCACCTGAACCTGAAGCATTTCGACCTGCGCGACTATATGGACACCTTGCCGTTGGACCGGGTCATCTCGGTTCACCTTGCCGGCGGTAGTTGGCATGACGGGCTTTACCACGACTGGCACGACTCCAGCGTCCCCGAACCGGTGTGGGACCTGTACGAAGACTTGCTATCCCGGGCGACCCCCTCGGCAATCATCCTGGAATACCAGGGCCAGGCCCACCACGCCATGACCCGGGTGATGAACGCCGAAGACGAGCACATGATCGTCGCGGATGTACGCCGCGCGCAAAAAATCTGGAAGCACTACACCCCGTCCGTACAGGAGCTGGCACATGGACGCTGAACAGGTCTGGACACTCTGGCGGCGCTTGCTACGCGACGAAGGGCTACAACAGCAACTATTCCAGGCCCAACGCGCCACTGAGTGGCTACAAGGTTTCCCAGAGCACGAACGTGTGATCCTGGCCGCCTACGCCAATGAATTCGAACGGGTGAAATGGTTTGTCGAGAACTACCAGTTCCGCCTGGTCAACTCGTTCATCAACGCACTGGAAACCGGGGCGCCACTGACGTTGCGCGCCCTACTCAACCTGGAATTGGACATTGCGCAGCTGTCCAGGGCATTCCTGCGCGAACAGGCATGGTTTGACTACGGGCCGCGAGTTTATACCTATTGCGATGCGGCGCTGGAGTTCCTGCTCAAGCACCCGGAATTGCAGGGGCTGCCACAGGTACAGGACCTGGTCAGGTTGGAACGCGAGTGCGTAGCGCTCTACAGGGGGCTGGTCACGCCCGGGCCGATCGAGCCAGGTCATTACCAGCGCGCGCCGAGCGCACGCCTGTACCGAAGCAGCCACGCCCTTTCCGATTGGTTGCGAGACAAGAGCCAGCTGGGCCGCGGCAGCCTGCCAGCGGCCTGTGAGCATATTCTGATTTACCTACCGCAACCCCATGCTCGCCACAAGTTCACGCTACTGAGCCCCCGGGCGGCAGAGCTGTACCAATGGCTGGAGTGCCCAAGGCTGCCTTTCACTTTCGCCCAACAACCAGCCGGCAACGATGGCCTTCAACCCGGCCAAACCGATCTGGCACTGTTGGGAAAGCTGCACCAATTCAATGCGATAAGGATCCCGGGTTAGAACATGGAAAGTTCACAGTACTTCTGGCTGCGCTCGACAGGTTTCCCGATCCACCCACTGACACAGCTGGGTCGCTTCAGCGCGTTGCCGCTGTGCAGCCACGCTGAACAGGACTACCGGGCCCTGTGCGCAGTGCAAAAGCATCTGCTGCAGAGAGCTGGTGATTTTTCGCCCCAAGCGTGCCGCAAGCTCATTCGCAAGTTGACTGAAAACCACCCCATTCAAACCTCGGACTTGCCGGATGCGCTACGAGGACCGATGGCTGATCAGCTATCCCGCTGGAATGAATTACTGGCGCGCGTCGAGGCGCGTGAGCCAGCCCAACGGCAATACCAGGACTACCTGGAGAGTGCCCGCCAGGACCTGATCACCTTTCTGGACGACGATGCCATTTCCGAGGCCCTGTTCATTTCCAACCCGGCAGCCCATACCCGGATCCGCGAGTTGATCAGGGACCGTCACGGCAAGACCGACAGCCGCAAGAAGCAGAAACTGCGCCTGGGCTGGAGCTACACCCAGCGCTTCTGCGCCAAGAACGACACTTCAAGCTTTTTTGGTCCGTTGGCCTGGGGCCAGTTCGACAACGCGCAAGAAGAAAACATCCGCCTCACCCAAGGCGAGGGCTCCTGGATCAAGGACCGCCAGACCTGGTTTGAAAGTTGGGCAGTGCAACGTTTGCTGGAGCAGGTCAATCTGCAATGCCCCCACACCGAGCTGATGCCGCTCAAACTCAACCAAGGGTGCTACCTGCAAGCCCAGACTCTGTACCTGCCGATTGAAAAAAAACGTTCGGTCGATGCGCTCACTGCAAACGTTCTGGCTTATGTAAGCAATCCCCAGCCTAACCTGCCGACTTTTTCAGGCCTGTTGAGGGCCATGCCCGAGGCAGATCCTGCAACCCTGGCACATTTGATCGAGCATCTGGTGAAGCAGCGTATCCTGCGCCGTGGCTGGCATGTATCCCCGCGCGAAAGCCGCCCCATTGAAGCGCTACAGCGCTGCGTGGCAGTGCCAGGCATGGATGAATCGTTCGCGCGTCCATGGAACGCCAGGCTGCAAGCGCTTGAGGCCGCACGCCAGGCTTACTCGCAGGGCGCCCTGATGCAGCGTGTCGATGCCCTGGAAACCATGAACGCATTGCTGCGCGAGGCCGGGGTAGATGTGAGCCGTGAAGCAGGGGCCATGTATGTCGGACGTTATCCTGTCTATGAAGACTGCGCCAGGAATGTTCAGTTGACCCTGGGCAAGGACATGCTCGACCAGATCAATGAGCAACTGGCGCCGCTGATGCGCATCCACCAATGGCTGGTCAAGGCCATCGCGCAGCAACTTCATGCCGCGTTCACCCAGACATGGGAACAACTTGAAGAGGCGGCCCCGGGTAACCCAGTCGACTTCCTGCACTGGCTGCACATGTTTTCCCCGCAGCTGCCCCTGGTACAAACTCGCATCATCGCCAGCCTTGAGCAACGCCTGGAACAGGCATGGGACAAGGTACTGGAGCCATTCTCGGGCCAGCGCGAGGTACGCCTGTCCCCGGCCCATGTCGACAGCCTGTTGAACGAACTTCATAAAGCGCAGGACGTAACTGGTTTCGAAGTATTCGGCAGCGAATACCACTCCCCCGACTTCCTGCTCTCCAGTGCCTCGGTGGAAGCGATAAACCAAGGGCGATACGAAATCATCATCGGAGAAGTACATCCAGCCGTGCACACCTTGAGCCAGCCGGTGGCTGCACCGTTCAGTCCTTTCAACGCTCAGATCAATGAACAGGTGGCGGCGCTGTTCCAGCGGCCTCGCCTGATGCTCGCCGATTCCCCGGACAGCTATCAGCGCTCCCATATCGACTGGCCGTTACAGCCCTACTACCTGCAGTTGGTGTTGCCTTCAGGGGGGGGGTGCGTGCCCGCTACACAGCAATTCGCAGCTGGGCGAGCGAAAATACGGCGTATCGCCGGCCGTCTGCAGGTGGTCGATGTGTCAGGCCAATTTGAGGAAGACCTGATGTGCGTCTACGCAACACCACTGCATCAGTTGGCCTTCGCGCTGGCGGGTAGCACTGTGGCCAAGACCGATAAACGACGCATCTGGCTGGGCCGTACACTGTACAAACGCGCCTCGTGGTTGTTCAGCTCCGATCAGTTGCCTAAACCCACTGCCTCCATCGACGAACTGGACCATGTGCTGCAATGGCGCGCCTGGGCTGAAGAACAGGGCCTGCCCCGCTACGCCTTCATCAAGATAGACACTGAACCCAAACCGCAATTCATCGACTTTGAAAATCCGCTGTCGCTGGACGGGATAACGAATGCGCTGAATAAGGCCGGCCAAGTCAAATTCTCGGAAATGCGGCCAGGCCCCGACGAATTGTGGCTGGCGGAAAACCGTGGGGCATTCTGCGCAGAATTGCGCACCACCTTCACCTGCAACGGGACTATCGCCGATGGGAAATGAAAATGCCGGGACGCTCGCAGGAGACCCCCAAAGTGCAAAACAGTCCTTCCTCTATCTGTTCCTCACCATATTCGTGCCCTTCGGGTTGGGCCATTTTGTTTCCTACCTGTTTCGAACCGTCAATGCGCTAATCTACGTCGACCTGGGGAATGAACTACACCTGCCTGCCAGTAGTCTGGGGCTGCTGACAGGCGTGTACTTCCTGACCTTCGCGGCGGCGCAGATTCCACTGGGGGTGATGCTTGATCGCTATGGGCCTCGCAGCGTACAGGCCCCCATGTTGCTGTTTGCCGTGCTGGGGTCACTGATCTTCAGCTTTGCCCATTCCGAAATGGGCTTGATAATTGGACGCGGGTTGATCGGGCTGGGCGTTGCCGGGTCATTGATGAGCGCGATCAAGGCTTGCACCATATGGCTGCCGGTGGAGCGGCTGCCTCTCACAACGGCCTGCCTGCTGTCAGTTGGCGGGCTGGGTGCCATGGCGTCCACCACCCCTCTGCATGAGCTGATGAAGTGGACTACCTGGCGTGAAGCCTTCCTCATCCTGGCTTTACTGACCTTGACCGTGTGCTTGATCATCCACATCAGCGTGCCCCGCACCTACAAGCCCAAACCCACGACGCTGGCCGAAATGTCGGCAGCCGTCGGAGCGCTATATTCCTCCTGGGTGTTCTGGCGCCTGGCGTTGTACTCCGTGTTCGCCCATGCCATCTATATGTCGGTACTTTCATTGTGGATGGGGCCCTGGCTTAAGGATGTGGGCCAGGTGGGTGAAGCCGGCATGGCGAGCACCCTACTATGGGGAACGGTGGCCATGGTGGCGGGCTCCCTGGCGTTCGGTACGATCACTGACTACCTTCGGCGGTTTGGGGTACAGCCGATCATGGTATGCGGGACGGGCGTGGCAATCTTCATTGGCTTTCAGATCCTGATGATCAGCGGGCTGCCGGTTTCCCCCCTGGTAATTGCCGTGGGCTTCAGCTTTTTCGGCACCTCTACCACCATGAACTACGCCATCGTTGCTCAGTCCGTCCCCCCCGAGTTGGCAGGTCGCGTCAGTTCCTCTTTCAATCTGGTGGTGTTTGTGCTCGCCTTTGCGCTTCAGTGGCTAATGGGTGAAATCCTGAACGCGTGGCCCAGTACTGATCTGGGGCACCCGGCAATCGCTTACCAATGGACACTGGGTTGCATGATCGCCCTGCAAATACCTGGCATATTGCTATGGCTCTGTTTCAAACCTTGGAAATTGAAACGAGGCTAATAAACCAGATTCTGAACACTCATCCGCAAATGGGGCGGCTAATGATTGGCCAGATATGCAAGTCTGGCATCATTTAAACGACCAAATATCGGGGCAGACTTTAGGACACCGGAAGCTCTGAGCAACCATAACGAAAGCAAAATCGTCTAAATCACCGGCGACCCACGCGCCAACAACTTAGGCTCGGCGCAAGAAGTGCACGACCGGGGCAGTGTCATCCGCATTGGCGAGCTATGATTGAGCAAAAACTGGCTGGACAAACCTTCGACCTCAAGGTGGGCCGTTTTCAGTCACCGATGAACTTGCCGTAGAAGATTGCGTGCTTCAGAACCTGACCTTCTGCTATTCGCGCCGTGGGAACTATTTGGACAGCATCTGTAACGGCCCCATCAGCCAATGGGGTGCGCGCCTGCGTTACCTCCTCAACAACAAATTGTATGTGCAGCGGCGCGTCCAACGTCAACCCATCCAACCTGAAAAACGACAACGGCCTTAAGCTGTAAACCCGTGCCACCACGGGCACGCTGGTACCGGTCGAGCTGGTGTGGAAACTGCTGGTAAATCCTCAGCCGGGCGAATATCGCGTGGACTACTACCCTGTCGCCGACTAAAGCCACCAGGCACATGCTAACTGGAAGAAGCGCTCCACCAGATGTAACCAGGATGGCGAAGTAGGTGTGAAATGCACTTGGTAGCGCGGATGTAATCTGAACCGCAGAGATCATTACGCTCCAGCACCGCCGTGACCTGATCACACCGCAGCGTCCAAAAGCACGCCTGAATGCTCTTCTCCCCGAAGGACCCCATGCCCGCCACAGACCAGTCCAGATCAAACACCGCACACCAAGACGCCCACAATCGCGCCTGCAACTGAGCCTCCCCATACACCGCCTGTAGCGCTTCAAAGTCAAGCGCGTCCTCCTCCGAGTCAGCCACATACCAGCGATTCAGGACGTAATGCCACAGGTCGAAACGGTACGGTACCAGGTCCCCGGCGGACACGGCCAATTGCAACACAATCGTATCATCAAGCCCCTCCAAGTCCTCTGCATGCGGCATGCCACGCTCCGGCTCGCGCCGAATCCAACTCCTCCAGGGCGACAAAGCCCGGTGCGGGCGGTTCAATGCCGGCGCCCGTCACACCGCTCCTCATCCATGCATAGGCCCGCTGAAATAGCGGATCGCTATCAGCCTTATCGCGCGGACAGGTCAGAGTACCCGTGGTTTGGAGGCGCTGCCAAACCAGGCGCTCCATGACGATCCAGCACGTAATCTCGCCCCTGATCGCAAGCCGGCTTTGGGCTGCCTGAATGAGTGATTGACACCGAGAAAGTGCAGGTGGGGCAAAAAGTGGAGGCAAAGTTCTGATGATAGGTCAAACGGCTAGGCATAAAAAAATCCAGTCACCGCTAAGTAACTGGATTTTCTTAAGAAATATGGTCGGGACGAAGTGATTCGAACACTCGACCCCTAGCACCCAATACTAGGGGTAGCGAGTTTTATCTACAGCCGAGAGGTGAACGCCATCCTCCGCAGCAGGGCGTCATCCACCTAACGCCAATGTATTCCATAGCGCTCTGCACCCAAAATTCGGGCAAGCAAGCTTCGTATTTTAGGGTTTCCCAGCAGGCAAAAAGACCAATATGAATCGCGTCCCAGCCCTAGCGCCCCACATTAGGAGACCAAGGATGAACACCGTTTTCCTGCTGATGGCCCAATACGAAGGCAAAGCTATCATTCCGCTCAGCGCCGTCTGCGCTGACTACCTCACCCATCTCACGATAGAGATCTTTCAACGCAAGGTACTGGCAGGGCAGATCAAGATCCCCATCACCCGCCTCGAGCCAAGCCAGAAGAGCGCCAAAGGCATCCATATTACAGATCTGGCCAATTACTTGGATGAGCAAAGAGAAGCCGCGCTCAAGGAGTGCCGTCAACTCAACGGTGTTTTCGTCTTGGCGCGACGTTGACCGCGCCCCTCGAACCTAGCTCTACAGGCGACTTGATCATCCTCTCGATCCATTCCCACTCCAGCCAAACATCACCGCAACGCTTGAGGTGCGTGTAACGTCGCATCGAGTTCCAATCGCGGTGTCCAGAGACCGAAGCTACCCGCGGGATGTCCCACTCCATTTCAAAGAGCCGGCTGACACCTTCATGCCTCAAGTCATGGAAGTGCAGGTCTGCAATGCCTAGGAATTTGCATGCTCGTGTCCAGGAGGCGGAGATGGAATCCGGGTTGTACGGGAATATTTCCGCGCATTTCCTCGGCATGCTTTGTAGGATTTCCCACGCAGGATATGGAATGTGGCACCAAACATTATTGCCAATTTTCTGCCCTGGGTTCTTCATGTCTCGGACGAGTATCCGGTGCTCCTCCTCATCCAGATCCGCCCACCGGATACGCGTGATTTCATCCTGGCGGCGGGTTGAGAACATGGCGAATCCCAACACCTCGATCATGTTGATCGAAGTAGGTCTTATTTTCTGACCAGCGCTGAAATGCTGGAGTAGTTTCTGCAACTCATCCTTGGTCGGTCGGCGCGCGCGCTCCTGACTTTTCATGTCATAGCCGAGCTTTTTCAGGACCTTTCTGGCGTCAGCCATTGCGTGCTGGTCAACTTGATAGCCCCAGGCAGGCTTCGCAACCGAGAGCACAGCCCCAAGATGAGCCATATCGTTCGCTGCGGTCTGCGGTTGGACATCTCCGCCAGCCTTGCTCATCCGCCAAAGCGCGTACTCGACCAGACGCTGACAATTGATCTGCGAATCAACTACCTGACCCAGAGTGGTCAGCGAGATCGCTTTCAGAGTTGCGCGCTTAGTCTTCCCTAATGGGCGGGCCTTTTCGACCTCTTGCAAGTAGCGATCGATAATCTCGGCCAGCGGGATACCGACCCTGTTTGCCTTTTCGATCGCGTCAGGCTCGTAGAGCTCTGCCTCACGTCGTCGAATCCAGGCTTGTGCGGCCTGTTTTCATACGAACGACTGGGTCTCTTGGTAGACTTGCGCCCCATCACGCTTGATGCGGATCTGAGCTGTGTAGCGAACGGTACCGTCCGCCAATTTTCTCACTCGAATAGTAGCCATGGCAAAAGTGGTAAGAGTCGATGTCGAAGTGGTAAATCTTACCACCGACCTCGAAAAAACGCCCGAAAACGCCCGAAAATGGTAAAGAATACGCAGACCAAAATGTCATTAAAAACAGACTCAACCCCAGCAAACACAGGGCCTGAGCCCTCAAGACGCTTCAGCGTTGCACCCATGATGGACTGGACAGACCGCCACTGCCGCTTCTTCCTGCGCCTGCTCTCCGCCAACGCCCTGCTCTACACCGAGATGGTCACCACCGGCGCCCTGCTCAACGGCGACGCCGCGCGTTTCCTGCGCCACGACGACACCGAGCATCCGCTGGCGCTGCAACTGGGTGGCAGCACGCCGGCAGACCTGGCGGCGTGCGCGCGCCTGGCGCAGGAGGCCGGGTATGACGAGGTGAACCTGAACGTCGGGTGCCCCAGTGACCGCGTGCAGAACAACATGATCGGCGCGTGCCTGATGGGGCACCCGGCGTTGGTGGCCGATTGCGTGAAGGCGATGCGCGATGCGGTGTCGATTCCAGTGACGGTGAAGCACCGCATCGGTATCAATGGCCGCGACAGTTATGCCGAGCTGTGCGATTTCGTTGGCCAGGTGCGTGAGGCCGGGTGCCGCAGTTTTACCGTGCATGCGCGCATCGCGATCCTGGAGGGCCTGTCGCCCAAGGAGAACCGTGATATTCCGCCGCTGCGCTATGACGTGGCGGCGCAGCTGAAGGCTGATTTTCCGGATCTGGAAATCGTGCTGAACGGCGGCATCAAGACCATGGCCGAGTGCCAGGCGCATCTGAATACGTTCGACGGGGTAATGCTGGGCCGCGAGGCGTATCACAACCCGTACCTGCTGGCGACAGTGGACCAGGAGCTGTTCGGCAGCACGGCGCCGGTGATTTCCCGTGCCGAAACGCTGGCGAAGATGCGCCCCTATATCGCCCGGCATATCGAGGAAGGTGGCGCGATGCACCACGTGACCCGGCATATCCTCGGCCTGGGCCAGGGCTTCCCGGGGGCGCGCAAGTTCCGCCAGTTGTTGTCGGTGGATATTCACAAGACCAAGGATTCGCTGGGGTTGCTGGACCAGGCGGGTATGTTGCTCGAAGGTCGCTGATGCCCTGTAGCAGCGGCCGCCAGGCCGCGTCATGGACGTTGCGCACGTGACGCAGCCTTCGGCAGCTGCTACGGGGAACCGTTGCGGCCTTTTGGGGCTCTAAACGGCAGTCTTCTTCCACCC
Source organism: Pseudomonas sp. GYB4201 (assembly GCF_056312595.1). Classification (NCBI taxonomy): domain Bacteria; kingdom Pseudomonadati; phylum Pseudomonadota; class Gammaproteobacteria; order Pseudomonadales; family Pseudomonadaceae; genus Pseudomonas; species Pseudomonas sp. GYB4201. The sequence goes on from NZ_JBWGIG010000019.1 coordinate 48,336, forward strand.
GGTGGCCGCGGCGCTTGAGCGCTTGGCGGCGGTCGGGTAATGTCACTCAATCGCACAGGACAGAGCACGCTCATGACTTCCAAGCTGGAACAACTCAAGCAATTTACCACTGTGGTTGCCGACACCGGCGACATCGATGCGATCAGCCGCCTCAAGCCCGTCGACGCCACCACCAACCCTTCGCTGCTGCTCAAGGCCGCGTCCATGCCCGGCTACGCCGAGCTGCTGAACGACGCCGTGCGCGACGTGAAGGGCGATATCGGCCTGGCCTGCGACCGTTTTGCGGTGTCGGTGGGCAGCGGCATCCTCAAGGTGATCCCGGGCCGCATCTCCACTGAAGTGGACGCCCGCCTGTCGTTCGACGAACCGGCCCTGCTGGGCAAGGCCCACCAGTTGATCGACCTGTACGACAAGGCCGGCGTTGGCCGCGACCGCGTACTGATCAAGCTGGCGTCCACCTGGGAAGGCATCCGCGCCGCCGAGAAGCTGGAGAAGGAAGGCATCCAGACCAACCTGACCCTGCTGTTCTCCTTCGCCCAGGCCGCCGCCTGCGCCGACGCCGGGGTGTTCCTGATCTCGCCGTTCGTGGGCCGCATCTACGACTGGTACAAGAAGTCCACCGGCCAGGAATACACCGGTGCCGAAGACCCAGGCGTACAGTCGGTCACCCGCATCTACAACTACTACAAGGCCAACGGCTACGACACCGTGGTGATGGGCGCCAGCTTCCGCAACATCAGCCAGATCGAAGAGCTGGCCGGTTGCGACCGCCTGACCATCAGCCCTGAGCTGCTGCAGAAGCTGTCGGATGACACCGGCACCCTGGCGCACAAGCTCAAGCCAGGCAATGGCGGCGAAGCCAAGCACCCGCTGACCGAAGCGCAGTTCCGCTGGGAGTCCAACGAAGACGCCATGGCCACCGAGAAGCTGGCCGAAGGCATTCGCCAGTTCGCCCGCGACCAGGAAAAACTGGAAGCGCTGCTCAAAGCCAAGATCTGATTCGCGGCGCGGCAACGAAAAAGGGCGACTCCCATGGGAGTCGCCCTTTTTTGTGCCTGGCCTGGCGGAAGAGTTGCGGTGGCCGCATCGCGAGCAAGCTCGGCTCCTACAAAAGCGAGCCGGGTCAGCTGCGTTCGAGGGCGCTGACCAGGTCGTGGAACGCCTCGCGATTGGAGTCGTTCAGGCCCATGAGGATCTTGTGCGCCTCCAGCACCTTGGTGCGCACGATGTCTTCGGACTGGTCCTGGGACGGCAGGTCGGTCAGGCACTCGGGGCACGGGATAGGCCGGCCGACGATGTTGAACACCTGGTCGAAGCCCATGGATTGCAGCAGGCGCGTGATGTCCTCGTGGGTCGTGACCACGGTGGGCAGCAAGCCAACCTTCTGCCGCGACAGGATCGACAGCTTGGCCAACAGGCCCAGCGTGGTGCTGTCAATGCTGCGCGTCTCGGTGAGATCGATAACGATCGCCGAGAAGTTCAGGGCAGTGAAGATCTTCTCAATAGTCGCATCCAGCGCCGAACACAGGGTCAGGCGCACTTCACCAACAAATTTCAGCACGAAGGTGCCATTTTGTTCAGCGAACTGGATTCTACCAGTACTCATTCTAGGTTCCTGCTTAGCACCATCAGGGCGATATCATCCGGCATCTCCCCAAGCGTGGCCAATCCAAACTTGCGCCGCAGGCCATCCAGGCCGCCGCCGACTTCCTTGACGATTTCCGGCAAGGCAGCCTCTTTATCTTTGAGTGTTTCGCCGGGCAAAAGGTCCAGAATGCCATCAGAGAACAAGGTCAAGCTGAAGCTCTCCGGCAATTCCAGCACGTGGTCAGTGTAGGTGGCTTCGTTGAACAGCCCCACTGGCAAGCCACGCCCTTCCAGGTAACGCACCTGGCCCTGGCTGAAGAACACCGGCAGCGGCAAGTGCCCGCCGATGCTGTAGGTCAGCAGCCCCGTGTCTTCGTCGATCACCCCGCCCACCATGGTCACATGCTTGCCCAGCTTGCAGTTGATCAGCCCGCGGTTGATATGGCCCAGCACTTCCGACGGCTTGAACTCCGGCAGCGTGCCATTGCGCTTGAATTCGAACATCAGGCGCGTGGTCATGAATTTCAACAGCACGGTCACGAAGGCCGAGGAGGCACCATGCCCGGAAACGTCAGCCAGATAGAATGCCACTCTACGCTCATCAACGCGAAAACAGTCGACGAAATCACCTGAAAGGTACAAAGAGGGGATTATCTGGTGCTCGAAGGTGAAGCCGTCGACCACCCAGGGGCTCTCGGGCAGCATGTTCATCTGCACCTGGCGCCCGGCGTTCTGGTCCTCCTGCAACAGGTGCAGGCTGGCTTCCAGTTCGCGGTTGGCGGTTTCCAGCTTTTCGCGATAACGCTGGTTTTCCTTCAGCAGCCAGGCACGGTCGAGCGCCCGGCGCACCGAGTGCTCGAGCACCGCCAGGTCTTCGAGGGGCTTGATCAGGTAGTCGGACGCACCCAGGCGCAAGGCCTCGACGGCATCGTTCATGACCCCGGCACCGGACAGCACGATCACCGGCATGTCCGGCGCGCGCTCGGTGACCTGGCGGATCAGCTCAAGGCCGCCAACCTGCGGCATGCGCAAGTCGCAGATCACGAGATCGGGCTGTTCCTGCTCGAATACCTGAAGTCCCTCCAGGCCGTTACAGGCCTGCAGGACGCTGAAACCACTGTCTTCCAGGTAGGCGGCGAGACTCGCACGCACTACGTCGTCATCATCGATTATCAGCAGCGTGGCACTGGTTTTCTGCATGTGGGCAAACGGCGCCAGAAATTGGTTGGCGTAAGGTACTCGGCCGGGCCTGAGCTCGCTTACTGGATTCACTTCTAGCCTCTCTTGGCAGTGGTTGCAAGGCCAAAGCCTGCCACACTGAACCAGAGGTGCCCTCTAAGGCGCAGACGGTACTCCCATCCGCCGGGTGTTTCAAGCGTGTGCCGATGGTCGCTTGCTGTCTTTACAGCGCAAATCACCGGGGGTTATAAAAACCTATCCGCAAGCAACCTAATGGAAGGATGCAGCCCATGTCCCAAGCCGAGCGCGACTTCGCCGAAAAACGTGATTTCATCCGCATGACGGTCAACGCCAAGGTGTTTCTCATCGTCGACGGCCAGCGCGTGCTGGGCGTGTGCCGCGACCTCTCCAGCACCGGCATGCAGATCGAGGCGCGCAGCGCGTTGCGGGTGGGTGACGTGGTGGGCGTGCACCTGCCCTCCGAGCACGCGGCGCTGCGCGACCTCGACGCCCAAGCGGAAGTGGTACGCATCGAGGAACTGGGCGCCGGCTTGCAGACCATCGGCCTGAGCATCGTGGAGATGCGCTGAGCAGCAAAAAGGCGACCACAGGGGTCGCCTTTTTTTCATGCAGCGGTGAATCAGAAATCGTCGACGACGTGGCCGTCCTTGATCTTGTATTCGCGCGTCTGCAGGTAGGCGTTGCGGATGAAGATGTACTTGTCGCCGTTGATCATCTTCTCGGCCTGCAGCAGCTGGGCGCGGGTGTCGACGATGCTCAGGGCGAACAGGCTGTTGCGCAGCGACATGTCGTCCATGTAGCGGTACGGCTGGGTGAAGCTGTCCGGGTACTTGGCGATGCCGTCACGTACGGTGCTCGGGCCCAGCAGCGGGATCATCACGTACGGGCCGCTCGGCACGCCCCACTTGCCCAGGGTGATGCCGAAGTCCTGGTCGTTGCGCTGCAGGCCCATGCGGGTACCCACGTCGAACAGGCCGGCGACGCCCAGGGTGGTGTTGAGCAGCAGGCGCGCGGTGTCGACGCCGGCGGCCTGGGGGTTGGCCTGCAGCACGTCGTTGGCGAAGTTGCCGACGTCACCGATGTTGTTGAAGAAGTTGTGCACGCCATCCTGCATGAACTGCGGCGTGATCCACTGGTAGCCCTTGGCGATCGGCTTGAGCGCGTAGGTATCCAATGTGTCGTTGAAGCGGAAAATGACGCGGTTGGCCCCTTCCCATGGGTCTTCATCGGCGGCCTGGGCCACAACCGGGGCCAGGACGACGCCGGCGATCAGGCAGGCCTTGGCCAGACGATCGATCACACCCGTACCGATCAAGCGCATAGATGTTACTCCTTGGAATTCGATTCACGCCCCCGGGGGCGCATTACAGAGTGACCCAGTATAAAGCTTCTGCGCCGAATCCGTCAGTTTAGTCGCAAAGTGTTCCTTCTCCGACCAAAGTAGCGTCACGCCGCATTCATACAACTGTCACGCATTCCCCGTAGCCTTCATCGGTCCAAACAGGGAAGCCGACATGCCTGACACCGCACCCTGCGTCCCCACTTTCACCGCACTGCTGTTCGGCCTGAGCGGCTGCCTGGTGGATTTCGGCGCACGCACCGAACCCGACGCCGGCCCTACCCCCGGGGCCCTGCAAGCGTTGAAACTGCTGCGTCACCAGGGCGTGCCCTGTGCGTGGCTGGATGAACTGGACGACACCCTCGCCCTGCCCCTGGCCGCGCCGCTGCCGCGCTGGGTAAAAGCCGTCGGCGTGCCCGATGGCAACCCCTGGCCCGCCCCCGATGCCTGCTGGCAGGCGCTGATGCACTTGAACGTCTCGCGCCTGGACGGCTGCGTGCTGGTCAGTGGCAACCCGCGTTTGTTGCAGTCGGGGCTCAACGCCGGGCTGTGGACCGTGGGCCTGGCGTCGTGCGGGCCGCTGTGCGGGCTGTCCGCCGAGCAATGGGGCGAACTGGAAGCGCGCGAGCGCGACCTGCTGCGCGGCAAAGCCACGCTGAAGCTGTTCGCCCTGGGGGTGCATTCGGTGATCGATCACCTGGAAGAGCTGGAGGCCTGCCTGGCCGACATCGCCCTGCGTCGCTACAAGGGTGAAAAACCCTGATACGACTGCATTGATCAGGATCATGCAGGGAACGCGGCGGTGGATTAATCTAAAGGTCAGTCATGGACCTTTGGCACCGCGCCGCGGTCAATGGCTGTGCCTATCATTGAAGGGAGATCGCCATGCCTGCCCGCGAACTGCAAGAGCAATTGAACACATTGCGCGAGCAATTGGAGCAGAACCCGCCGCTTAACGAAGAGGAGCGTGCCAACCTGCACGACCTGATGGCCCAGATCGAGGCCGAGCTGCAACTGGAAACCGCCACCAACAACCCCAACCTCGCCGACGGCGTGAACCTGGCCGTGGAGCGCTTCGAAGTGGAGCACCCAGGGCTTGCCGGGACGCTGCGCAACATCGTCCAGACCCTGGGTGGCATGGGGATCTGACCCAGCCCCGTAGCCGCTGCCGCCAGGCTGCGCTGGCCCGATGCCTCGCTGAAGAACTTCAGGGTCCACACCGGCCAGCGCAGCCTACGGCAGCGGCTACAGAATCCGTTACTGGCGCACCAACCGTGCGTTTTCCAGGGTGACCGCCGAGGTGCTGCGGTACGGGTTGATGTCCAGCCCGCCGCGGCGTACGTAGCGCGCGTATACCGTCAGCTCCTGCGGGTCCAGCAGGCGCTTCAAGTCCATGAAGATGCGTTCCACACACTGCTCGTGGAAGTCCGAGTGCTGGCGGAAGCTCACCAGGTACGCCAGGAAGCTGGCGTGGTCCAGGGCCGGGCCGCGGTAGTGCACGGCGACGCTGCCCCAGTCGGGCTGGCTGGTGACCGGGCAGTTGGATTTCAGCAGATGGCTGTGCAGGCTCTCCTCCACCACGCGCGACGGGTCGCAGCGCAGCAGTTCGGGCTGCGGGTGCTCATAACTGGAAATGCTCACGTCCAGGTCGTCGACACACACGCCCGGCAAGGCCACCACGCCTTCGGCCTGCACGTCGGCCAGCGAACGCACGCGCACGCCTACCGGCTTGCCGGCAGCGGCGGACAGGTCCTTGACCAGGCAGGCTTCCAGCGCCTGCACGCTGTCGAACGGGGTCTGGTTCAGGGAGTTGAGGTAGAGCTTGAACGACTTAGACTCGATGATGTTCGGCGAGTCGGCCGGGATGCTGAATTCACCGATGGCTACCACCGGCTTGCCCGATGGCAGCAGCCACGACAGTTCGAAGCAGTTCCAGAAGTCGACGCCCTGGTACGGCAGGGTCTCGGCGCTCAGGCCCAGCTCGGCCCATTTGGCCGCGCGCGGGATGGGGAACAGCAGGGATGGCGTGTAGGTGGAGATGTATTCGCTGGACTTGCCCAACGGCGAATGTTCGGCTGCGGGATGCATGTTGGAAACCTGGACGTGAGTAAACCCGCCCAGTTTACCACGCACTTTGCGTGCCCAGTGGTTGCATTCGACGCGGCCCCTGGCCGCTGCTACAGGGCCCTCCGTAGCAGCGGCCGCAGGCCGCGTCAGGGGGCCAGTCGTAGCAGCGGCCACAGGCCGCGTCAGGGGGGCCAGTCGTAGCAGCGGCCGCAGGCCGCGTCAGGGGGTCACTCGTAACGCAACGCGTAGGCCGGTTCGATCTGCGCGGCGCGCCAGGCCGGGTACACGGTGGCCAGGAAGCTGAGGATCAGGCCGGCACTGCAGATCATGATCACGTCGCCCGCCTGCAGGTCCGACGGCAGGTTGCTGATGAAGTACACGTCCGAGGTGAAGATGTGCTGGCCGGTGGTGCGCTCCAGCCAGCCCACCACGGCGCTGACGTTGATGGCGGCGATGACGCCCAGCACGCCGCCGATCAGGGTGCCAACCACGCCGATCACCGTGCCCTGGACCATGAAGATCCCCATGATCTGCCGCGGCGTGGCGCCGATGGTGCGCAGGATGGCGATATCGGCGCCCTTGTCGTTCACCACCATGATCAGCGTGGCGATGATATTGAACGCGGCGACCGCGACGATCATCAGCAGCAACAGGCCGATCATGGTCTTTTCCATCTTCATGGCGCTGAACAGGCTGCCCTGGGTGTGGGTCCAGTCGTCGGCCTTGTAGCCCTCACCCAGGCTGGCGGCGATGGCCTTGGACACCTGGGGCGCCATGTACAGGTCCTTGAGCTTGAGCCGCACGCTCTGCACCTGGTTGGGCTGCCAGTGCTGGATCTGCGCGGCGTCGGCCATGTGGATCAGGGCCATGGAGCCATCCAGCTCGGCGCCCACCTTGAACACGCCCACCACGTTCAGGCGCTGCAGGCGTGGGGTGATGCCACCCGGTTCGCCGCTGAGCTCCGGCACGATCAGGGTGATCTTGTCACCCACGTTGAGGCCGAAGCGGCGCGCGGTGATGTCGCCGATGACCACGCCGAACTCGCCCGGCTTGAGGTCCTGCAGCGCACCCTTGGTGATGTGGTCGGCAACGATCGAGACCTTGCCTTCCTGGGCCGGGTCGACACCGCTGACCTGGATCGGCTGCATGTAGCCCTTGTAGGACAGCATGCCGTCCATGTCGGTGAACGGCACCGCGGCCAGCACCTCGGGGTTCTTCAACGCGGCGGCGGCCACCGGCTGCCAGTCGTCCAGGGGCTTGGCGCCCAGGACCGTGGCGTGGGGCACCATGCCGAGGATGCGCGAACTCATTTCCTTCTGGAAACCGTTCATCACCGACAGCACCACGATCATCGCCAGCACGCCGAGGGCCAGGCCGATCATCGAGGTCATGGAGATGAACGAGATGAAATGGTTGCGGCGCTTGGCCCGGGTGTAGCGCGCGCCGACGAAGATGGATAAGGGTCTGAACATACGTCAAGGCACCTGGAAAAAGGGTTGGAGCAACGCCCGGGCGAACCCGGGCGCAAGGGCTTAGATCGGAACCAGACGGCCCTCTTCCAGGCGCAGCACGCGGTCCATCTGCCGGGCCAGGTTGAGGTCGTGGGTCACCACCAGGAAGGCGGTGCGCAGCGATACGCTCAACTCCAGCATCAGGTCCTGGATGCCCTGGGCGGTGTGCTGGTCGAGGTTGCCGGTGGGTTCGTCGAGCATCACCAGCCCCGGCTTGTTCACCAGCGCACGGGCGATGGCCACGCGCTGGCGCTCGCCGCCCGACAGCTCGGCCGGCTTGTGCGACAACCGATGGCCCAGGCCTACGCGCTCCAGCAGCGCCGTGGCACGTTGCTTGGCCTCGGGGATCGGCGTCTTGCCGATCAGCAGGGGCATGCACACGTTCTCCAGTGCGGTGAACTCGGGCAGCAGGTGGTGGAACTGGTAGACGAAGCCCAGCGCGCGGTTGCGCAGCAGGCCGCGGGCCTTCTCGTTCAGCGCCGACAGCTGCTCGCCGGCCAGCCAGACGCTGCCGGTGCTGGGCGTGTCGAGGCCGCCAAGCATGTTCAGCAGGGTGCTCTTGCCCGAGCCCGACTGGCCGACGATGGCCACGCGCTCGCCGGCGAACAGCTCCAGCTGCAGGTTCGACAACACCACCACCGACTCCGGGCCTTCCTCGTAGGATTTGCCCAGGTTGCGGCAACTCAGCACTGCTTTATCACTCATGCCCAACTCACTCATAACGTAGCGCCTCTGCCGGCTGGGTGCGCGCCGCGCGCCACGCCGGGTACAGGGTCGCGAGGAAACTCAGGACCAGTGCCGCACCGCAGACCATGAACACGTCATTGGCCATCAGTTGCGACGGCAGGTAATCGATGAAATAGACGTCGGGGTTGAGGAACTTGTGCCCGATGACCTTTTCCAGCAGCGCGATGGCGCCGCTGACGTTGACGGCCGCGAGCATGCCCAGCCCGGCACCGATCAGGGTGCCGACGACGCCGATGACGGTGCCCTGCACCATGAAGATACGCATGATCTGACCGGGCGTGGAGCCCAGGGTGCGCAGGATGGCAATGTCGCCGCGCTTGTCGTTCACCACCATCACCAGGGTGGAGATGATGTTGAACGCCGCCACCGCAACGATCAGCAACAGCAGCAGGCCGATCATGGATTTCTCCATGCCGATGGCCTGGTACAAGTTGCCGTGGGTGCGCGTCCAGTCGCGGGCGTAGTACTCGTCGCCCAGGCCCTGGGCAATCTGCCAGGAAATGCGCGGCGCCTGGAACAGGTCGGCGAACTTCAGCCGCACGCCCTGCACCTGGCCCGGCTGCCAGCGGTGCAGGCGCGCCAGGTCGTCGAGGTTGGTCAGGCCCAGGTAGCCGTCGATCTCGCCGGCGCCCACGTGGAAGGTGCCGGTGACAGTGAAGCGCTTCATGCGCGGGAACATGCCCGCCGGGGTGATGCTGACTTCCGGGGTGACGAACGTGACCTTGTCGCCCACCTTCACGCCCAGCTTGTTGGCCGCGTTGTCGCCCAGCATGATGCCGAATTCGCCGGCCTTCAGGTCGTCGAGGCTGCCCTGCTTGATGAACTGGTCAAGGATGGTGACCTTGCGTTCCTCCGCCGGGTCGACGCCGTTGAGCAGCATCTTCTGGACCTTGCCGTCATTCGTCATAAGGCCCTGCATCTGGGTGTAGGGGGCTACCTCCAGCACCGCGGGATTCTGCTTTACTTTACTGGCAAGGGCCTGCCAGTCATCGATGGGCTTGCTGGACTCGATGGTCGCGTGGGGCACCATGCCGAGCACGCGGGTGCGCATTTCATGATCGAAGCCGTTCATCACCGAGAGCACCACGATCATCACGATCACGCCAAGGGCGAGTCCGATCATCGAGGTCAGGGAAATGAATGACACAAAATGATTGCGACGCTTGGCGCGGGTGTAACGCGCGCCGATGAAAACGAAGAGAGGTCTGAACATGTCGGGGCTTGTTCGAATGAAAGAGGAACGTCCTTGTGGCGGGGCTTGACGAGCAGCTTTACACTCAGACCACCGCCGCTACCATGGGTTCGCCATGTCGACATTAGATGAAGAAGATCGCCGCGAATACTACCGTATCGACGATAGGATCGCACTGGAAATTCAACCACTTTCAGCTGCCGACGCCGCTGGCACGGACTTGTTGCAAGATGCTTCACCGCTGTTCAACCTGCTCAGCGAACTGCACCTCAGCGAATTCGAGTCCCAGCACCTGCTGCGCCAGCTCAGCGACAGCGACCGCACCCTGGGCAATTTCCTCAAGGCCCAGAACAAGCGCATCGACCTGCTCAGCCAGGTGGTGGCGCAGACCATCCTGGGGCACATCGGCGAGCCACGGCCGGTGGTGTTGTCCGAGGGTGGCGTGGAATTTCGCCAGGCCGAGGCCATTGCCCCGGGCAGCCGCGTGTCGGTGAAAATGGCGCTGATGCCCCAGGCCCTGGGCCTGCTGCTGCGTGCCAAGGTCACCCACTGCGACGCCAAGCCTGACGGCCAGTTCGAGATTGGCACCGAGTTCGATGACATCAGTGACGCCCAGCGCCAGCTGCTGGCCCGTTACATCCTGCAAAAACAAGCGGCCGAACGGCGCCGCGAACGTGAACAAAACGATTCCCCGGGTGCCTGAGTTTCAGCCCTCCTCCGACTTCTGCATTTTTTGAAGGAACAGACGTGACCCTTATTTATGGCCACCGCGGCGCCAAAGGCGAAGCACCGGAAAACACCCTCACCAGTTTCCAGGAATGCCTCAAGCACGGCGTGCGCCGTTGCGAACTGGACCTGCACCTGTCTCGCGACGGCGAGTTGATGGTCATCCACGACCCGACCCTGAAGCGCACCACCGACCGCCGCGGCAAGGTGGTGGAGCACGACGCTGCGGAGCTGGTGACCTACGACGCGCGCAAGGGCGGCCCGGGCTGGGTGCAGCCCTGCCCCATCCCGCGCTTGGAAGACCTGTTCAAGGCCTGCGATTTCGAACACTGGCAGCTGGAGGTCAAGAGTGCCTCGCGCACCCGCGCCGCCACCACGGTGCTGGCGATTCGCGAACTGGCCCAGGAATACGGGATGCTGGACAAGGTGACCATCACCTCGAGCTCCCGGGAAGTGCTGCGCGCCGCTGCCGAGCTGACCCCGGACCTGGCCCGTGGCCTGGTGGCCGAATACGCCTGGCTGGACCCGCTGAAGGTGGCCCAGAACTACGGCTGCAATCTATTGGCGCTGAACTGGACCCACTGCACCCCCGAGCGACTGATCAAGGCCCAGCGCCAGGGGTTGCATGTGTCGGTGTGGACGGTCAACGAGCCGGCACTGATGCGCCGGCTCGCCGACTTCGGCGTTGACAGCCTGATTACAGACTTTCCCGGTTTGGCCACCGCCACGCTCGGGAATCGCTGAAATCGGTATCCCCGGCCGGCTCAGGCCACCGGCCGGAGCCGCTCAAAAAAGCCGGTTCAGGCCGTCATAGGCCGCTACCCGATAGGCTTCGGCCATGGTCGGGTAGTTGAAGGTGGTGTTGACGAAATACTTCAGGGTATTGAGTTCGCCCGGCTGGTTCATGATGGCCTGGCCGATGTGCACGATCTCCGACGCCTGGTCGCCGAAGCAATGCACGCCGAGGATCTCCAGCGACTCGCGGTGGAACAGGATCTTCAGCATGCCCACCGGCTCGCCGGAGATCTGCGCGCGGGCCATGCCCTTGAAGAACGCCTTGCCCACCTCGTACGGCACCTTGGCCTGGGTCAGCTCGGCCTCGGTCTTGCCGATGGAGCTGATCTCGGGAATGGTGTAGATGCCGGTCGGCACGTCGTTGACGTAGCGCCAGCTGCCGTTGTCCACCACGCTGCCGGCGGCCGAACGGCCCTGGTCATAGGCGGCACTGGCCAGGCTCGGCCAGCCGATCACGTCGCCGGCGCCATAAATGGTCGGCACGCTGGTGCGGTAGGCTTCGTCGACGGTGATCTGGCCACGGCCGTTGACCTTGATGCCGATGTTCTCCAGGCCCAGCTTGTCGGTGTTGCCGGTACGGCCGTTGCACCACAGCAAGGCGTCGGCCTTGATTTTCTTGCCGGACTTGAGGTGCAGCACCACGCCGTTGTCCAGGCCTTCGACGCGCTCGTACTCTTCGTTATGGCGGACCATGACGTTGTTGTTGCTGAAGTGGTAGCTCAGGCCCTGGGAAATTTCCGAGTCCAGGAAGCTCAGCAGCTGCTCGCGGTTGTCCACCAGCTCCACCAGCACGCCCAGGCCGCTGAAGATCGACGCGTATTCGCAGCCGATGACCCCGGCGCCGTAGATGATCAGTTTGCGCGGGGTGTGGGTGAGGCTCAGGATGGTGTCGCTGTCGTAGATGCGCGAGTGGTGGAAGTCGATGTCGGCCGGGCGATACGGGCGCGAGCCGGTGGCGATGATGATCTGCTTGGCCACCAGTTTTTCCTGGGCGCCATTGGCACAGATCACTTCCACGGTCTGCTCGTCGGAGAAGCTGCCGGTGCCGAAGAACACGTCGACGCGGTTGCGCGAATAGTAGGTGGTGCGCGAGGCGACCTGCTTGGCGATGACCTGCTCGGCGCTTTTCAGCACGTCCGGGAACGAGAACCAGCGCGGCTCGCCAATGGCCCGGAACATGGGGTTGGTGTTGAACTGGATGATCTGCTTGACCGAGTGACGCAGGGCCTTGGACGGGATGGTGCCCAAGTGGGTGCAGTTGCCGCCGACCTGGCGGCGGCTGTCGACCATCGCCACCTTGCGCCCCGCCTTGGCGGCGTTCATTGCCGCGCCTTCACCCGCGGGCCCGGAACCCAGCACCACTACATCATAGTTGTAGACAGCCATGCGTACTCCTTCAGAACAGGCCGAGGCACCACTCTGGTACCTCCGGCTCAACATGCCGCCAGCGCGGCATCGAAAACTCGGGGATGCAGTCTATAGAAGCGGAATCGCCGCGAACATTAACCCTTGGTCGCGTCAAAGGCTATCACCTGCACGTCAATGATCAACTTTTCCTGCTGCCGCCATCCGTTCGAATGCAGGCGTCGGCCGGCTGGACAGCACCTCGCCATCGCGGCGCACGAACAGCGCGGCGATGTCGTGGCCACTGGCGTAGTCCCAGCCCTGCTCCGGCCCCAGAATCATCAACAGGGTCGACAGGCCATCGGCCGACAACGCCGAAGGATGAATCACCGTGACCGAGGCCAGGGCGTGGCTGATGGGCGCGCCGGTGCGCGCGTCGAGCAGGTGCGAATAACGCCGGTGCTCCTGCACGAAGTAGTGGCGGTGCTCGGCCGAAGTGGACACTCCGTAACCGTCGACGCCCAGCACCTGGCTGGCCTGCTGGTCGTCGGCGCGCGGGGTGGGCACGCTGGCCTGCCAGGCGCTGCCATCGGGCTTGCGCCCCGCCGCTTTCAGCTCGCCCGTGGCCTCGGCCAGGTAGCTGCCGATGCCCAGGGCCTGCAGCCGCGCGCCGATACGCTCCACCGCGTAGCCGGCGGCGACGCTGTTGAGGTCGACCTGCACGGCGGCGTCCTTGCACAACTGGTTGCCGCTGATACTCAGGTGACGGTAGCCCACGCGCTGGCGGGTCAGGGCCAGCACGGCCGGGCGCGGCACCTGTTGCAGGCGGCTGTGCGGACCGAAGCCCCAGAGGTTCATCAGCGGCCCCACGGTCTGGTCATAGGCGCCATCGCTGGCACTGGACAGCGACTGGCCGTACTGCACCAGTTCCAGCACCGCCGGCGGCATCACCCGGCAGCTGTCGGCCGGCAAGGCGTTGAAGCGCACCAGCTCGGAGTCGTCGCGGTACAGCGACAGCTGCTGGTCAAGGTCGCCGAGGATGCGCTCCACCTCCGCCTGCACCTGGCCGGGCCGTGGCGTCTGGGCGGTGGGCACGTATTGAATGGTGTAGCGACTGCCCATGGTGGGCCCGCTGAAGGACTCCACCGGGTCGCCAGCGCTGCAACCCGCCAGGGCCGTCAGCAGGTTGAGCAGGAGAAAAGGACGGGCAAGGTGCGTGGACAGGCGAATTTTGACTTAACCTTGAGGCAGACATTCGAGGAAGACGCCATTATGCGCCACAAGCCGCTGTTGCTTCTGCTCTTCTTCTGCGCCCTGGCCTGGGGCAACAGCGCCGACCGTCTCAACGAGGCGAATTTCGCCACGCAATGGGGACAGTCGCCGACATTGCAGCGCAAAAACCAGGCGCTGCTCAATTACCTATTCGTCGACGTCTACGCCGCCGCTTTCTATACCGAAGCCGACGTCAGCCCGCAGCAGGCCGTGGACAGCCTGCGCGACCAGCGCCTGGAGCTGTTCTACTTCCACGACATCGGCCGCGACGACGTGATCAAAGCCGCCAATCAGACCCTGCAACGCCAGGCCAGCCCCAACCAGCTGCGGGCGGCCCGCCCGGAAATCGACCGCCTGCACCAGAGTTTTATCGACATCCATGCCGGTGACCGTTATGCCCTCACCTACAACAGCGCATCGGGGCTCACCCTGGAGCGCAACGGCCAGGTCATTTTTATCAGCAAAGACAAGGACTTGGCACGTTTATACCTGAACATCTGGCTGGCCCCCAGGGGCCTTTCTGACAACTTGCGCGAGGCACTTTTGCAGCCTCGGGCGTCTTGAACGATCGGCTGAAACGTTACACCTTTCAGGCAGAATCGTTGCCAAGTCCTACACTTATACATATTGTTACAAATTATTTTTCGCAAAACGGCCCCAAGGCCTGCGAAAGGCCGTGCGCTGCGGCCACCAACTACAACAATTTGCAGTGAGTGCACTTCCATGGCCTCGACCACAGGCAAGGGCAAGGCGATTTTTCGCGTTGTCAGCGGCAACTTCCTCGAGATGTTCGACTTCATGGTGTATGGCTTTTACGCCACCGCCATCGCCAAGACCTTCTTCCCCTCCGACAGCGCCTTCGCCTCGCTGATGCTGTCGTTGGCGACGTTCGGTGCCGGCTTCCTGATGCGCCCGCTGGGGGCGATATTCCTCGGCGCCTACATCGACCGCCATGGCCGCCGCCAAGGGCTGATCGTTACCCTGGCAATGATGGCCATGGGCACCGTGCTGATCGCCTGCGTCCCCGGCTACGCCACCCTGGGCGTGGCGGCGCCGCTGCTGGTGCTGCTGGGCCGCTTGCTGCAAGGCTTCTCCGCCGGCGTGGAACTGGGCGGCGTGTCGGTGTACCTGGCGGAAATCGCCACGCCCGGCCGCAAGGGCTTCTTCGTCAGTTGGCAGTCCGCCAGCCAGCAGGCAGCCGTGGTGTTCGCCGGCCTGCTGGGCGTGGCCCTGAACCACTGGCTGAGCCCCGAGCAGATGGGCGACTGGGGCTGGCGGGTGCCATTCCTGGTGGGCTGCATGATTGTGCCGGCCATCTTCATGATCCGTCGCTCGCTGGAGGAAACCCCGGAGTTCCAGGCCCGCAAACACCGCCCCAGCCTGAAGGAAGTCGTGCGCTCCATCGGCCAGAACTTCGGCCTGGTGCTGGCCGGCATGGCGCTGGTGGTGATGACCACCGTGTCGTTCTACCTGATTACCGCCTACACCCCCACTTTCGGCAAGGCCGAGCTGCACCTGTCCGACTTCGACGCCCTGCTGGTCACCGTGCTGATCGGCCTGTCGAATTTCTTCTGGCTGCCGGTGATGGGCGCGGTGTCCGACCGCATCGGCCGCAAGCCGCTGCTGCTGGCGGCGACCATCCTGGCGATCCTCACGGCCTACCCGGCGCTGAACTGGATGGTGCAGGCGCCCAGTTTTGAGCGCCTGCTGATGGTAGAGCTGTGGTTGTCGTTCCTGTACGGCAGCTACAACGGCGCCATGGTGGTGGCGCTGACCGAGATCATGCCAGTAGAGGTGCGGACCACCGGGTTCTCGCTGGCCTACAGCCTGGCCACCGCCACCTTCGGCGGCTTCACCCCAGCGGCCTGCACCTACTTGATCCATGTGCTGGACAACAAGGCGGCGCCGGGGATCTGGTTGAGTGGTGCGGCGGTGTTGGGGTTGGTGGCGACGTTGGTGCTGTTCCATGGGAACAAGCATGCACTGCGGACAGCCGAGGCTGCGGGGGCGTAAATACAGCCATAGGATCCGCCGCTGATCTGCTGTTGATCTGCTGTTGATCTGCTTGTGATTTGGCTTTTGATCTTGATCTGGCTTGTGATCTTGATCTTGATCTGGCTTTTGATCTTGGCCCCGTTAAGCGCCAGGGCCGACTGGAGGCGTCGATCAACGGGCTGCCCGAAGGGCCGAGGCCGCAGGCCGCAGGCCGAAGAGACGGTAACCCGCAGGCTTCTATAGCGGGTGCCGTCTGCCCGTTGAGCGGCGCCGGAAGGAGGGGACCCGTAGCGAAGCGTAGGGCCCAAGCAGGGGCAAGCCCTTTTTGCTTACTTTTTGGGGCGACTGCCAAAAAGTGAGTCGCCGTAAGGGCGAAACGGTCGGTGGCATCCCCGCGAAAATGGATATGTTTGAAATCCCCGAAGCGGGATTCGAAAGCCCTATGCGTATCCAGCATTCAGGGTGATGCACAATCACCTTTTCGGCCTTACGCCGAGTCACTTTTTGACAAACGCCTCAAAAAGTAACCAAAAAAGGCTTGCCCCTGCTTGGTCCCTCCGCTTCGCTGCGGGTCCCCTCCTTCCGGCGTCGCCCAAGCGGCCGACGGCCCGGAATAGAAGCGCCTCCGGTTCCGTCTTCCCCGGCTACGCCGTGGACCGCTCGGTCAACGCCTCCAGTCGGCCCTGGCGCTTTACGGGGCACACAATCAAGATCAACGGCCGCACGGGATCAAGATCAAGAGCGGTTCGCGGTGTTTCGAAAATAAAAAAACCCCGGCATCACTGCCGGGGCTTTTTCATTTCACGCTAGCGCTTAGCGTGGAAACGCTGGCGGATTCACACCCGCCATGTCTTCCATCACCCGCACTACCTGGCAGCTGTAGCCAAACTCGTTGTCGTACCAGACGTACAGCACAACGCGGTTGTCGTTGGCGATGGTCGCCTCGGCATCCACCACACCGGCGTGGCGCGAACCGACGAAGTCGGTGGACACCACTTCCTGGGAGTTCACGAAGTCGATCTGCTTGTGCAGGTCCGAGTGCATGGCCATCTGGCGCAGGTACTCGTTGATCTCTTCGCGAGTGGTGGCCTTTTCCAGGTTCAGGTTCAGGATGGCCATCGAGACGTTCGGCGTTGGCACGCGAATGGCGTTGCCGGTCAGCTTGCCGGCCAGCTCAGGCAGGGCCTTGGCAGCAGCGGTGGCGGCGCCGGTCTCGGTGATTACCATGTTCAGCGCGGCGCTGCGGCCACGGCGCGAACCCTTGTGGAAGTTGTCGATCAGGTTCTGGTCGTTGGTGTACGAGTGAACGGTCTCGACGTGGCCGTTGACGATGCCGAACTTGTCGTTGACGGCCTTGAGCACCGGCACGATGGCGTTGGTGGTGCAGGACGCCGCGGAAACGATCTTGTCGTCAGCGGTGATTTCGCCATGGTTGATGCCGTGGACGATGTTCTTCAGCTTGCCCTTGCCCGGTGCGGTCAGCACCACGCGGTCGATACCCGGGCAGGCCAGGTGCTGGCCCAGGCCGTCGGCGTCACGCCATACGCCGGTGTTGTCCACCAGCAGCGCGTCGCTGATGCCGTACTGGGTGTAGTCGACTTCGGCCGGGTTCTTCGCGTAGATAACCTGGATCAGGTTGCCGTTGGCGGTGATGGTGCTGTTGGCTTCGTCGATGGTGATGGTGCCGTCGAACGGGCCGTGTACCGAGTCGCGACGCAGCAGGCTGGCGCGCTTGACCAGGTCGTTCTCGGCGCCCTTGCGCACCACGATGGCCCGCAGGCGCAGGCCGTCGCCGCCACCGGTCTTCTCGATCAGGATGCGTGCCAGCAGGCGGCCGATGCGACCGAAGCCGTACAGCACGACGTCCTTGCCCTTGCGTGGGGAAGCGTTCTGCTGACCGACGATGTCGGCCATTTCTTCACGAACGAACTGCTCGGCAGTACGGCCGTTGCCCTGTTCCTTGAACTTGTTGGCCAGGCGGCCCAGGTCCACCGAGGCGGCGCCCAGTTTCAGCTCGCTCATGGCCTTGAGCAGGGGGAATGTCTCGTGGACAGACAATTCAACTTCGCCGGCCTGGCGGTGACGCGCAAAGCGGTGGGCCTTGAGGATCTGAATGACGGAACGGTTGATCAGGCTGCGGCCATAGATCGAGCTCACCACGTTGTTATTGCGGTAGAGCTGACCGATCAGCGGAATCATCGCCTCGGCGAGCGCTTCACGATCGATCCATTCACCAAGACACTGGTCGGGCTTCTGAGTCACGGGAACCTTCCACATGTAGGGACAGAAAAAAGGGGCTACATTATGACTTCGCGCGCACGCCGGAGCAATGAGCGCCTGTCGACACAGGCTCATAGACCGGGCTTTGCGGCGAAGGTTTCGTTTTCGAGCGGTCGAAACTGACAGCCCGGCCAAGGGTCGGTACAATCGTTGTCTTTGTCGCAACGCCTGGAGCCTGACCGCCCGTGCCTGTCCTGCGTCTACCGCTACTGTCCTCCACCGCGGGGAAACACACCTGGGGCAACCTGCCAGGGGCCGCCCTGAGCCTGGCCATTGCCGAAGCCGCCAGCGCCGCCAAGCGCTTTACCCTGCTGCTGACGGCCGACAGCCAGAGCGCCGACCGGCTGGAGCAGGAGCTGCGCTTCTTCGCCCCCGGCCTGCCCGTGCTGCATTTCCCTGACTGGGAAACCCTGCCGTACGACCTGTTCTCGCCGCACCAGGACATCATTTCCCAGCGAATTGCCAGCCTGTACCGCCTGCCGGAGCTCGACCACGGGGTTTTGGTAGTGCCGGTGACCACTGCCCTACATCGGCTGGCGCCCACGCAATTCCTGCTCGGCAGCAGCCTGGTGCTGGACGTCGGCCAGAAGCTGGACGTGGAGCAGATGCGCACGCGCCTGGAGGCCAGCGGCTACCGCTACGTGGACACGGTGTACGAGCACGGCGAGTTCACCGTGCGCGGCGCGCTGATCGACCTGTTCCCCATGGGCAGCAAGCTGCCCTACCGCATCGACCTGTTCGATGACGAGATCGAGACCCTGCGCACCTTCGACCCGGAAACCCAGCGTTCCATCGACAAGGTGGACTCGGTGCGCCTGCTACCGGCCCGCGAGTTCCCGCTGCAGAAGGAAGCCGTGACGCGCTTCAAGGCGCGCTTCCGCGAGCGCTTCGACGTCGACTTCCGGCGCACGCCGATCTTCCAGGACCTGAGCAGCGGCATCACCCCGGCCGGCATCGAGTACTACCTGCCGCTGTTCTTCGAAGACACCTCGACGCTGTTCGACTACCTGCCCCAGGACACCCAGGTGTTCTCGCTGCCGGGCATCGAGCAGGCCGCGGAGAACTTCTGGAACGACGTGCGCAACCGCTACGAGGAACGCAAGATCGACAAGCAGCGGCCGCTGCTGCCGCCGGCCGAGCTGTTCCTGCCGGTGGAAGACTGCTTCGCCCGCCTCAAGGGCTGGCCGCGCGTAGTCGTCAGCCAGGCCGACATCGAGCCTGGCGTGGGCCGCGACCGCTTCCCGGCGCAGGTGCTGCCCAACCTTGCCATCGAGGCCAAGGCCAACCAGCCGTTGGCGGCGCTGTCGAACTTCCTCGACCAGTTCCCCGGCCGCGTGCTGTTCACCGCCGAATCGGCAGGCCGCCGCGAAGTGCTGCTGGAGCTGCTGGACCGCCTCAAGCTGAAACCGAAAACCGTCGACGGCTGGGCCGATTTCGCCGGCGGCAAGGACCGCCTGGCCATCACCATCGCGCCGCTGGACGAAGGCCTGGTGCTGGACGACCCGGCCCTGGCGCTGGTCGCCGAGAGCCCGCTGTTCGGCCAGCGCGTGATGCAGCGCCGCCGCCGCGAAAAACGCACCGACGGCAACAACGACGCGGTCATCAAGAACCTCGCCGAGCTGCGCGAAGGCGCGCCGGTGGTGCACATCGACCACGGCGTCGGCCGCTACCTGGGCCTGGCAACCCTGGAAATCGAAAACCAGATGGCCGAATTCCTCACCCTGGAATACGCCGAGAACGCCAAGCTCTACGTGCCGGTGGCCAACCTGCACCTGATTGCCCGCTACACCGGCAGCGATGACGCCCTGGCGCCGCTGCACCGGCTGGGCTCGGAAACCTGGCAGAAGGCCAAGCGCAAGGCCGCCGAGCAGGTGCGCGACGTGGCCGCCGAGCTGCTCGACATCTACGCCCGCCGGGCGGCACGCAAGGGCTACGCCTTCGCCGACCCATCGCTGGACTACGCCACCTTCAGCGCCGGCTTCCCCTTCGAGGAAACTCCCGACCAGCAGTCGGCCATCGAGGCGGTGCGCGAGGACATGCTCGCGCCCAAGCCCATGGACCGCCTGGTGTGCGGCGACGTCGGCTTCGGCAAGACCGAGGTGGCCATGCGCGCGGCGTTCATCGCCGTGCACGGCGGCCGCCAGGTGGCCATCCTGGTGCCCACCACCCTGCTCGCCCAGCAGCACTACAACAGCTTCCGCGACCGCTTCGCCGACTGGCCGGTGCGCGTCGAGGTGATGAGCCGCTTCAAGTCCGCCAAGGAAGTCAGCGCCGCCGTGGCAGAGCTGGCCGAAGGCAAGATCGACATCGTCATCGGCACCCACAAGCTGCTGCAGGACGACGTCAAGATCAAGAACCTGGGCCTGGTGATCATCGACGAGGAACACCGTTTCGGCGTGCGCCAGAAAGAGCAGCTCAAAGCCCTGCGCAGCGAAGTGGACATCCTCACCCTGACCGCCACGCCCATCCCGCGCACGCTGAACATGGCGGTGTCGGGCATGCGCGACCTGTCGATCATCGCCACCCCGCCCGCGCGGCGGCTGTCGGTGCGCACCTTCGTCATGGAGCAGAACAAGAGCACCGTGAAAGAGGCGCTGCTGCGTGAGCTGCTGCGTGGCGGCCAGGTGTACTACTTGCACAACGACGTGAAGACCATCGAAAAGTGCGCCGCCGACCTCGCCGAACTGGTGCCCGAGGCACGCATCGGCATCGGCCACGGGCAGATGCGCGAGCGCGAACTCGAACAGGTGATGAGCGACTTCTACCACAAGCGCTTCAACGTGTTGATTGCCTCGACCATCATCGAGACCGGCATCGACGTGCCCAGCGCCAACACCATCATCATCGAGCGCGCCGACAAGTTCGGCCTGGCCCAGCTGCACCAGCTGCGTGGCCGCGTGGGCCGTAGCCACCACCAGGCCTACGCCTACCTGCTGACGCCACCCCGGCAACAGATCACCCCGGACGCCGAGAAGCGCCTGGAGGCCATCGCCAACACCCAGGACCTGGGCGCCGGCTTCGTGCTGGCCACCAACGACCTGGAAATCCGCGGCGCCGGCGAGCTGCTGGGCGAAGGCCAGAGCGGCCAGATCCAGGCCGTGGGCTTCACCCTGTACATGGAAATGCTCGAACGCGCGGTGAAGGCCATCCGCAAGGGCGAGCAGCCCAACCTCGACCAGCCCTTGGGCGGCGGCCCGGAGATCAACCTGCGCCTGCCGGCGCTGATCCCCGAGGACTACCTGCCCGACGTGCACGCGCGCCTGATCCTGTACAAGCGCATCGCCTCGGCGGTGGACGAGGACGGCCTCAAGGACCTGCAGGTGGAGATGATCGACCGCTTCGGCCTGCTGCCCGAGCCGACCAAGAACCTGGTGCGCCTTACCCTGCTCAAGCTGCAGGCGGAAACCCTGGGTATCAAGAAGGTCGACGCCGGCCCGCAAGGCGGCCGCATCGAGTTCGCGGCCGAGACACCGGTGGACCCGCTGGTGCTGATCAAGCTGATCCAGGGCCAGCCCAACCGCTACAAGTTCGAAGGCGCCACGCTGTTCAAGTTCATGGTGCCCATGGAGCGCGCCGATGAACGCTTCAACACCCTGGAGGCGCTGTTCGAGCGCCTGACGCCGAAGT
Organism: Pseudomonas sp. GYB4201; assembly: GCF_056312595.1. Classification (NCBI taxonomy): domain Bacteria; kingdom Pseudomonadati; phylum Pseudomonadota; class Gammaproteobacteria; order Pseudomonadales; family Pseudomonadaceae; genus Pseudomonas; species Pseudomonas sp. GYB4201. Next base: position 70,018 of record NZ_JBWGIG010000019.1, read on the forward strand.
CCGCATGAACATGATTGTCGTTTTGAACAAGGTGTCTGCCAGCTAAATGTCCGAACACCTGACCACCCTCGAACCCCGGCCACGCTTGTGGCTGGGGAGTGTCGAGTTCAGCGCCTTCGAACCGCGCAACGGCCGCATGCAGCGGCATATCCAGCACCGCGCCGCGCTGGCGTTCGGCTACGCCGGGCACTATGTGTCCAGCAACCGCCTGCCTCACGAACCAAGCGTTGCGCGCCAACCCCTGAGCGAAAAACTGCTGCGCGAGACCCTGCAGAACCTGGGCTTTCGCATCGCCACCCGGCAAAGCAAGGCGCTGCCCGAAAGCGCCGGCGATATCTTCGAGCTGCCCAGCGACAGTGCCTGGCTGCGCTTCGTGCTCAACGACCTGCCGGTGCTACGCGACCAGGGCTGGGAAATTGAATATTCGGACGACTTCGCCTTCGACCTGACCCCGGTGGACGACTGGTACGCGGTGATCGACGAGGCCGGCGACCGCGACTGGTTCGACCTGGAGCTGGGCATCGTGGTCAACGGCGAACGCCTGAGCCTGCTGCCGATCCTGATCAACCTGCTGCGCACCCACCCCGAACTGCTGAACCCGGCGCAACTGGCACGGCGCCGCGACGACGAGCAGATCCTGGTGCCGGTGCACAGCCCGCAGGGCAACAAGGCCAAGCTGATCCAGGTAGCCCTGCCCTATGGCCGCCTGAAGCCGGTGCTGGCGACCCTGGGCGACTTCTACCTGCGCGAGCCGGGCGAGACCCGCCTGCGCCTGTCCACGCCCGACGCCACGCGGCTCAACGCGCTCAAGGAGCTGCCGCTGAGCTGGGAAGGCGGCGAGCGCCTGCGCGGCTTTGCCGAACGCCTGCGTGACATTCGCACCCAACCCGCCGTGCCGCCCGCCGACCTCAAGGCCACGCTACGCCCCTACCAGCATGAAGGGCTGAGCTGGATGCAGGCCCTGCGCGAGCTGGAAGTGGGCGGCATCCTGGCCGACGACATGGGCCTGGGCAAGACCCTGCAGACCCTGGCGCACCTGCTGAGCGAGAAAAACGCCGGGCGCCTGGACCGGCCGGCCATGGTGGTGATGCCCACCAGCCTGATCCCCAACTGGCAGGACGAGGCCCAGCGCTTCGCCCCTACCCTGCGCGTGGCCGCGTTGCACGGCGCCGGGCGCAAGAAGCATTTCGACCACCTGTTCGACTACGACGTGCTGCTGACCACCTACGCCCTGCTGCCCAAGGACCTGGAGGTGCTGAGCAAGGTGCCGCTGCACGTGCTGATCCTCGACGAGGCGCAGTACATCAAGACCCCGGGCAGCAAGGCCGCCCAGGCCGCACGCCAGCTGCGCGCGCGCCAGCGCCTGTGCCTGAGCGGCACGCCGCTGGAAAACCACCTGGGCGAGCTGTGGTCGCTGTTCCACTTCCTGCTGCCGGGCTGGCTGGGCGACGCCAAGGCGTTCAACCGCGACTACCGCGTGCCGATCGAGAAACACGGCGACCAGGAACGCCTGCAGCACCTCAACGCGCGCATCAAGCCGTTCCTGCTGCGCCGCACCAAGGAGCAGGTGGCCACCGAGCTGCCGGCCAAGACCGAGATCACCCACTGGGTGGAGCTCAACGAGGCCCAGCGCGACGTGTACGAGACCGTGCGCCTGGCCATGGACCGCAAGGTGCGCGAGGAAATCAACCGCAAGGGCGTGGCACGCAGCCAGATCATCATCCTCGAGGCGCTGCTCAAGCTGCGCCAGGTGTGCTGCGACCTGCGCCTGGTCAACAGCGTCACGCCGCCGCGCCCCGGCCACAGCTCCGGCAAGCTGGCCAGCCTGATGGAAATGCTCGAGGAACTGCTGCTGGAGAACCGGCGCATCTTGCTGTTCTCGCAGTTCACCTCGATGCTGGGGCTGATCGAGCAGGAACTGCAGCACCGCGGCATCGAGTACGCGCTGCTGACCGGCTCCACCAAGAACCGCCGCATCCCGGTGCAGGACTTCCAGAAAGGCAAGGTGCAGATCTTCCTCATCAGCCTGAAGGCCGGTGGCGTGGGCCTGAACCTGACCGCGGCCGACACGGTGATCCATTACGACCCGTGGTGGAACCCGGCCGCCGAGCACCAGGCCACCGACCGCGCGTACCGCATCGGCCAAGAGAAGCCAGTGTTCGTCTACAAGCTGATCACCCGCGGCACGGTGGAGGAGAAGATCCAGCACCTGCAATCGGAGAAATCGGCGCTGGCCGCCGGCATCCTCGAAGGCCGCGAGACCGGCGACTGGAAGCTGGCACCCGAAGACATCGACGCCCTGTTCGAACCCCTGCCCGGCCGCAAGCCACGCAAACCGAAATAACCCACATATTTTCTGGAAAATCGCGTCGCGCCCGGACGCCCCCCCCCCCGTAGCAGCGGCCGCAAGGCCGCGTCCGGATGCGCCGCGTATTCCCGGGAAGATTGCGTCGGGGCCGGACGCAGCCTGCGGCAGCTGCTACGCCGCCCCCGTAGCAGCGGCCGCAAGGCCGCGTCCGGATGCGCCGCGTATTCCCGGGAAGATTGCGTCGGGGCCGCAAGGCCGCGTCCGGGGGCGCCGCGCACCCGCGTTACGGGCGGGTGGCCGGGGTTGCCAGGACGTGGGCCAGGGTGGCTTTTACCTTGCCCATGCCGTCGTGCAGCGCCTGTTCGATCTCGGCCATGGTGATCACTGCCGTCGACTTGCCCGCCGCCGGGTTCACCACCAGCGCCAGACAGGCGTAATCCAGGTCCAGCTCGCGGGCCAGGGCCGCTTCCGGCATGCCGGTCATGCCGACGATGTCGCAGCCATCGCGCTCCAGCCGCACGACCTCCGCCGCGGTTTCCAGGCGCGGGCCCTGGGTGCAGGCGTACACGCCGAAATCGCTGTAAGCCAGCCCCTGCGCCGCCAACGCGGCGATCAGCTGGGTGCGCAGCGCTTCGGTGTAGGGGTAGCTGAAGTCGATGTGGGTGACCTGCTCCAGGTCATCGGCGAAAAAAGTGTGCTCGCGCCCACTGGTGTAGTCCACCAACTGGTGCGGCACGCACAGGTGCCCAGTGCCCATGGCCGGGTGAATGCCACCCACCGCGTTGACTGCCAGGATCGCCTGGGCGCCGGCCTGCTTCAGCGCCCAGATATTGGCGCGGTAGTTGACCTTGTGCGGCGGCACCCGGTGCGGGTGGCCGTGGCGCGCCAGGAACAGCACCTCGTGGCCGGCGTACTCGCCCTGGAGGATATCCGCCGAGGGCGCCCCGTAAGGCGTGTCCAGGGCCAGGCTGCGGGTGATGGTCAGCCCGTCGAGCTGGGTCAGGCCGGTGCCGCCGATAATCGCGTAGACAGTCATGCATTACCCTCAGTCGATCAGTTGGGCGTCGCGCAGCGCTCCGACGGCGGTGAGCCAGCGTGGATCCTGGCGGTATTCGACGTTGCTGAACGCCTGGCCACGCATGCCGGCGATGCGCGGCGACGGCTGCACCTGCAGGCGCTGGGCAGCGCTGAGGGCCAGTTCGGCAGCGGCGCGGTCGTTGCACACCAGGCCCATGTCGCAACCGGCGCTCAAGGCTGCCTCGATGCGACTGGCGGCGTCGCCGACCACGTGGGCGCCGGCCATGGACAGGTCGTCGCTGAAGATCACGCCGTCGAACTTGAGCTCGCCGCGCAGGATGTCCTGCAGCCAGCGGCGCGAGAAACCGGCCGGCTGGTTGTCGACCTGCGGATAGATGACGTGGGCCGGCATCACCGCCGCCAGCTGCTGGCTCAGGCGCGCGAACGGCACCAGGTCCAGCGCACGGATCTGCTCCAGGCTGCGCTCATCGGTGGGAATGGCCACGTGGGAGTCGGCCTCGGCCCAGCCATGGCCGGGGAAGTGCTTGCCGCACGCGGCCATGCCGGCGGCGTTCATGCCCTTGATAAAGGCACCGGCCAGGGCGGTGGCGCGCTCGGGGTTGCCCTCGAAGGCGCGGCTGCCGACCACGGCGCTGCGCTGGTGGTCCAGGTCCAGCACCGGGGCGAAGCTCAGGTCCAGGCCCACGGCCAGCACCTCGGTGGCCATGATCCAGCCGCACTGCTCGGCCAGGTACTCGGCATTGGGGTTGTCGGCCAGCGCACGCATGGCCGGCAGGCGCACGAAGCCCTGGCGCAGGCGCTGCACGCGGCCGCCTTCCTGGTCCACGGCGAGAATCAGGTCCGGGCGGATGGCGCGAATGGACGCGGTCAGCTCGCGCACCTGGCGGGCGTGCTCGATGTTGCGGGCGAAGATGATCAGGCCGGCCACTTCGGGCTGGCGCAGCAGGTGCCGGTCTTCGGCGGTCAGCCAGGTGCCGGCGATATCGACCATCAACGAGCCTTGGAGGCGGGAAGTCATGGGGTAGTCCTTGATTCGCGGGTGCATGCGTGCCGCCCCACACAGCCTGGGGCCGCGCAGGGGTCGATCAGCAAGGGGGAAAACACGGCGCCTGGACGACGCCGCAGGTTCAGAATAGGCATGGGCGGCTAGCTTAGCGGAAGCTGCCGGCCACGCCCACCGTCAATTGTTTCAGGCCTTGGCCAGGGCCGGCGTGGACTTGCTGCGCGGGCGCAGCTGCGCGGTGGCCATGGCTTCGTCGGTGACGCCGCTGTCGGCGCGCATGCCGGCGGCCAGGAACGGCACCATCAGGCGCATCACCTGCTCGATGGAGGTATCGAGGCCGAAATTGGTCTCGGCGATGGCGCGCAGGGCCTTGATGCCGGACATGCTGAACGCCGCGGCACCAAGCATGAAGTGCACGCGCCAGAACAGCTCCAGCGGCGGGATACGCGGCGCGGCTTCGTTGACCAGCAGCATGTAGCGGCGGAACACCTTGCCGTACATGTCTTCCAGGTACCGGCGCAGGTGGCCCTGGCTCTGGCTGAACGCCAGGCCCAGCAGGCGCATGAAGATCGACAGGTCGTCGCCGCTGCGCGGCTGCACCACCATGGCCTGCTCCACCAGGATTTCCAGCAGCTCCTCCAGGTTGGCCTTGTGCTCGGGGCGCGCTTGGCGGCGGTCCAGCTCACGCTCGAGGCTGACGCAGAAAGGCCCCAGGAAGCGCGAGAACACCGCCTGGATCAGGGCTTTCTTGGAGCCGAAATGATAATTCACCGCCGCCAGGTTGACCCCGGCCTTGCTGGTGATCAGCCGCAACGAGGTTTCGGCAAAACCTTTTTCCGCGAACAACTGCTCGGCAGCGTCGAGTATGCGTTCAACGGTTTCCGACTGGGCCATGCTAATTCCACCTGACAAACACTTGTTTGAAACATACGTTTCATACCCCTCCCCTGTCAAGTCCGGGCAGGCGTTTTGTGTCTGGTCGGTCACGTATTTAACCACAGCCAGTGGGGGTTTCGCCCCCATTGCCGGGGTTTCGCCCCGAAGCAACCGCCAGGCGGCATGGCGGCCTCGAGGGACGAGCGGTGGGCACGGCAGGATTGCCAAGCCCTGTATACTGTATATAATCCCAGTCACTGTATAAAAAGACAGAGCGATCGACATGCTGAAACTGACGCCACGCCAAGCCGAGATCCTGGCTTTCATCAAGCGCTGCCTCGACGACAACGGCTTCCCGCCCACCCGTGCGGAAATCGCCCAGGAACTGGGTTTCAAGTCGCCGAACGCCGCTGAAGAACACCTGAAGGCGCTGGCGCGCAAGGGGGCCATCGAAATGACCCCGGGCGCGTCCCGCGGCATCCGCATTCCCGGTTTCGAGGCCAAGGCCGACGAATCCACCCTGCCCATCATTGGCCGGGTCGCTGCCGGTGCGCCGATACTGGCCCAGCAGCACATCGAGGAATCCTGCAACATCAACCCCACCTTCTTCCACCCCCGCGCCGACTACCTGCTGCGTGTGCACGGCATGAGCATGAAGGACGTCGGCATCTTCGACGGCGACCTGCTGGCCGTGCACACCTGCCGCGAGGCCCGCAACGGCCAGATCGTGGTGGCGCGCATCGGCGACGAAGTCACCGTCAAGCGCTTCAAGCGCGAAGGCAGCAAGGTCTGGCTGCTGGCGGAAAACCCCGAGTTCGCACCCATCGAAGTCAACCTCAAGGATCAGGACCTGGTCATCGAAGGCTTGAGCGTCGGCGTCATACGCCGATAAAGGAGGCTCCATGCAGTTCCCACACTCGATGCAACCGGCCCAACTGTCCCTGTTCGAGGCCTTCATGGCTCAACCCGTGGCGCCGCTGTTCACCCACGCCACCGAAGTGCCCTGGACGGCGCCGCAGCCCGAGGTCTTCAGTGAAGTGTCATTGCGTGGCGCTGCCGGGAACTGCCTGAACCTGCTGGCCCCGATGCTGCGCGAGCTCAGCGAGGACCAGGACGCCCGCTGGCTGACCCTGATCGCCCCGCCCGCCAGCCTGACCCAGGCCTGGCTGCGCGACGCCGGCCTGAACCGCGAACGCATCCTGATCCTGCAAACCGGCGGCAACCAGAGCGCCCTGCAGCTGACCTGCGAGGCGCTGCGCCTGGGCCGCAGCCACACGGTGGTGAGCTGGCTGCACCCGCTGGCCAGCAGCGCGCGCCAGCAGTTGATTGCCGCCGCACGCCTGGGCGACGCCCAGAGCCTGAATATTCGCATGGGGTAAAACTGTAGGAGCTGAGCTTGCTCGCGATTGCGGTCTGCAGGTTTACCGCAGTGCCCGCATCGCGACCAAGGTCGGCTCCTACGCGAGAACGAAGGCGCGCGCGAAAATCAATGCAGGACGCGCGGGCCTTCTTCTTTCTCCAGCTCGCCTTCCACCATCTTGCCCGCCATCTGCACGCCCACGCTGAGCATGGCCTTGGCGACTTCAACATGCTGTCCTTGCAGGAAAGCCTTGGCGTCTTCCGAGAAGTCCAAGGTCACGAGCGAGCCTTCATCCTCGGCGCGGCGCAGTTCAATTCGGCCGTCGGGCAGCTCGACAATTTCAAGAAAGGACGTTGGCATAAAGGGGGGTTCTCCACGTGAGGGCGCTATTGTAGCAGCCGCTGACGCAATCAGCACTCACTGAGGCCATCGCGGTAACGAATGGCCAGACTCTTGAGCTGCTGGCGCCAGCCCTCCAACACCTCGCGGGTCAGTTCCTCAGGCTCCTCAGGCGCATCCAGGTTGACCGCCACGATCAGTGGCTGGGTGACATCACCCTTGGCTACCTTCGGCGCCTGGGGCGGGCGATGCAGCGCCGCGTGGGCGGCCAGCAACTCGTACACCCAGCTGCCTGGGGCCTGGGCCAGCTCGACCAGCTCGGCCATTTCCGGGATGGCGATCTGCGCCAGGATCTGCGGGGTCAGCAGCTCTTCGGCGCGCGGCGTAGCGGCCTGGGGCAAGCGGTAGAAACCGGCAATTTCATGGCACAGGCCCAGCAAGGCGCCGTACAGGTGAAACAGCGACGACTCGCGCTCGGCCTGGATGCGCGCCAGGGCGTTCATGGCCTGGCCCTGCTCGGCCTTGCCCATGGCTTCCAGGGAGAGGCCGGCGAAGTAAATTTTCTGATTGGTGCGGGTGTAGAGTTCGTGGGCCATGGCGGGCACCCTCCAGTAACGACGGGGTTCGGGCAGACGAACAGTTTCAGCGATGGACGCCCGCCGTCGCAAGATAAATATCGGGCCATAAAAAAACCGCGCCGGGGCGCGGTTTTTTCTCAGGGCTGAATCAAGCCGGCTCTTTCTCTTTCGCCCGCTTGTCTTCCACCTTCCAGCTGTCGCCTTCGTAGAACGCGCGCCAGCCAGTCGGCTTGCCGTCCACTTCGGTCTGCACGTACTGCTCCTTGGTCTTGCGGCTGTAGCGGATCACCGATGGGCGGCCATCGGGGTCCTTCTTCGGCGCTTCGCAGAGGAAGTGGTACTTGGGATCAATCTCGTCCTTGTGCGGGATGATCTCGATGACCAGCGGGGCACGGGTCTCGCGGTTTTTCGGGAACTGGCTGGCCGCCAGGAACAGGCCCGAGGCGCCGTCACGCAGCACGTAGGTGTCGTTGACCTTCTCGCACTTGAGTTCCGGCATCTTCACCGCGTCCATCTTCGGCGGCGCCGCCTCGCCGCTCTTCAGCAGCTTGCGGGTGTTCTTGCACTCGGGGTTGGTGCAACCGAAGAACTTGCCGAAACGGCCGGTCTTGAGCTGCATCTCGCTGCCGCACTTGTCGCATTCCAGGCTCGGGCCTTCGTAGCCCTTGATGCGGTAGTTGCCTTCCTCGATCTCGTAGCCCACGCAGTCCGGGTTGTTACCGCAGATGTGCAGCTTGCGCTTCTCATCCAGCAGGTAGGCATCCATGGCGGTGGCGCAGATCGGGCAGCGGTGCTTGCCACGCAGCACCAGCGACTCGGATTCACCCTCGTCGTCGGCGGCGATCTCGTCGCCCGGCACCAGGTTGATGGTGGCCTTGCAACGTTCTTTCGGCGGCAGGCTGTAGCCCGAGCAACCCAGGAACACGCCGGTGGACGCGGTACGGATCATCATGTGCCGGCCGCACTCGCGGCAGGTGATGTCGGTCGGCGTCGGCTGGTTGGCACGCATGCCGCTGTCGGCGGAACCTGCCACTTCAAGCTTGTTCTTGAAGTCGCCGTAGAACTCGTCCAGCACGTTCTTCCAGTCGCGCTCGCCCTGGGCCACGTCGTCGAGGTTCTCTTCCATGCCGGCGGTGAAGCCGTAGTCCATCAGGTTGGAGAAGCTCTCCGACAGACGCTCGGTGACGATGTCGCCCATCTTCTCGGAGTAGAAGCGGCGGTTATGCAGCGCCACGTAGCCGCGGTCCTGGATGGTGGAGATGATGGCGGCGTAGGTCGACGGGCGACCGATACCGCGTTTTTCCATCTCTTTCACCAGGCTGGCTTCGGAGTAGCGCGCCGGCGGCTTGGTGAAGTGCTGGGTCGGGTCCAGCTCGATCAGCTTCAGGGTTTCGCCCTGGTCCATTTCCGGCAGCACGTCGTCGTCGCCCGGCTTGGCCATCTGCGGCATCACGCGGGTGTAACCGTCGAACTTGAGGATACGGCCCTTGGCACGCAGCTCGAACTCGCCGGCGGCCACGGTGACGGTGGTGGACAGGTACTGCGCAGGCGGCATCTGGCAGGCCAGGAACTGGCGCCAGATCAGCTCGTACAGGCGCTCGGCGTCACGCTCCATGCCCGCCAGCTTGGTGGGGTGGGTGTTGACGTCGGACGGACGAATCGCTTCGTGCGCCTCCTGGGCGCCTTCCTTGCTGCTGTACACCATGGGCGCGGCCGGCAGGTACTGCTTGCCGAATTCGCTCTCGATGTAGCTGCGCGCCATTTCCACCGCATCGGCCGACAGGTTGGTGGAGTCGGTACGCATGTAGGTGATGTAGCCGGCTTCGTACAGACGCTGGGCCATCATCATGGTCTTCTTCACGCCGAAGCCCAGGCGGTTGCTGGCAGCCTGCTGCAGGGTCGAGGTGATGAACGGCGCCGACGGCTTGCTGCTGGTCGGCTTGTCTTCACGCTTGACGATGCTGTAGGTGGACGCCTTGAGCTTGGCCAGGGCGGCCATGGCCGTGGCTTCGTTCAGCGGCTTGAAGGCCTCGCCGTTCTCGCGCGCCACTTCGAAACGCACCTTGGCGTTCTTGGCGGTGCCCAGGTCGGCGTGGATCTCCCAGTATTCTTCAGGGATGAACGCACGAATTTCGCGCTCGCGCTCCACTACCAGCTTCACGGCCACCGACTGCACGCGGCCAGCCGATAGGCCACGGGCGATCTTCGACCACAGCAGCGGCGAGACCATGTAGCCCACCACGCGGTCGAGGAAACGGCGAGCCTGTTGGGCGTTGACGCGGTCGATGTCCAGCTCGCCCGGCGTGGAGAAGGCCTCCTGGATGGCCTTCTTGGTAATTTCGTTGAACACCACGCGCTTGTAGCGGGTGTCATCACCACCGATGGCTTCGCGCAGGTGCCAGGCAATGGCTTCCCCCTCGCGGTCCAAGTCGGTTGCGAGATAGATGGTGTCGGCATCCTTGGCGAGACGGCGCAGCTCCTCGATCACCTTCTCCTTGCCGGGAAGGATCTCGTAGTGGGCTTTCCAGCCGTGCTCGGGGTCGACGCCCATGCGCGCCACCAGCTGCTTGCGCGCCTTTTCCTTGGGCGACAAGGCAGGCGCCTCGGCGGCCGCGGCCTTGCCACGCTTCACCGGTTCTTTCGTGGCGCTAGCCGAACCGCTGGTGGGCAGGTCTCGGATATGGCCGATACTCGACTTCACCACGTATTGGTTGCCCAGATACTTGTTGATGGTCTTGGCCTTAGCCGGGGATTCCACAATGACCAGCGATTTGCCCATGGATCGGAAAATTCCTGAATACTAGAAATGAAAGCGATTGGTGCCTTCGAGGCACCGCTATATATAGTGGCGACGAAACGAGGTCAAGCGCGGATGATCAAGCGATCTCGTCGCCGGGCTGCTCGAACAGGCTCGGTTCGGCCTCGACCAAAGCAAAGCGCGGTACGCGCTCGCCGTCAACTTCGACCGACTCCAGGAACATGCTCAGCGGCCGTACCCACAGGCCAAATTCGCCGTACAGCGCCTGGTAGCAGACCACCTCTTCCTCGCTTTCGGAATGGCGCGCAACACCGAATACGCGGTAGTGAGGCCCTTTGTAGTGACGATAGAGCCCTGGCTGTAGCTGCATGTTTGCCTCGCTTGAACAAAATATCCTGAAAAACAAAAACCGGGGCACCTGGCCCCGGTTCGCCGACTCGCGAGCGCTTAGACGCGTTCGAAGACGGTGGTGATGCCCTGACCCAGACCTACACACATGGTGGACACCCCGAAGGTGCCGTTGTTCTGCTTCATGACATTCAACAGGGTGCCCGAAATACGTGCACCAGAGCAACCGAATGGGTGACCCAGGGCGATGGCGCCGCCGTGCAGGTTAACCTTCTCGTTCATCTTGTCGAGCACTTTCAGATCCTTCAGCACCGGCAGGGCCTGTGCGGCGAAGGCTTCGTTGAGCTCGAAGAAGTCGATATCGTTGATCGAAAGGCCTGCGCGTTTCAGCGCTTTCTGAGTCGCCGGCACCGGGCCGTAGCCCATGATTGCAGGGTCGACGCCGGCAACGGCCATGGAGCGGATCACCGCCATCGGCTGAATGCCCAGGTCTTGGGCACGTTGGGCCGACATGACGATCATGCAAGAGGCGCCGTCGGTAATTTGCGACGAAGTGCCCGCCGTCACGGTGCCACCTTTGGGGTTGAACGCAGGACGCAGCGCGGCCAGGCTCTCCAGGGTGGTGTCCGGACGAATGGTCTCGTCGTAGTCGAACATCTTCAGGAAGCCGTTCTCGTCATACCCTTGCATCGGGATGATCTCGTCCTTGAACTTGCCTTCCACGGTGGCCTTGTGGGCCAGCTGGTGGGAGCGCAGGCCGAAGGCGTCCTGGGCTTCGCGGGTGATGCCGTGCATCTTGCCGAGCATTTCCGCAGTCAGGCCCATCATGCCCGAGGCCTTGGCGGCGTACAGGGACATGTGCGGGTTGGGGTCGACGCCGTGCATCATGCTCACGTGGCCCATGTGCTCCACGCCACCGACGACGAACACGTCGCCGTTGCCGGTCATGATCGCCTGGGCGGCGGTGTGCAGCGCGCTCATGGACGAGCCACACAGGCGGCTGACGGTCTGGCCGGCCGCGGTGTGCGGGATCTGGGTCATCAGCGACGCCATGCGCGCGATGTTCCAGCCCTGCTCCAGGGTCTGGTTCACACAGCCCCAGATCACGTCCTCGACTTCACTCGGGTCGACCTTGACGTTGCGTTCCAGCAGTTTGCTGATCAGGTGCGCCGACATGTCTTCGGCGCGGGTGTTGCGGTGCATGCCACCCTTGGAGCGGCCCATTGGCGTGCGACCGAAGTCGACGATCACCACATCTCTCGGATTCAAGCTCATAAATACGTTCTCGCTCTAGTCGTTGGGCGCTTAACCGAAGAAGCTCTGGCCGTTCTTGGCCATCTCACGCAGCTTCGCGGTGGGGTGGTACAGCGGGCCCAGGTCGGCGTACTGGTCTGCCAGGGCGACGAAGTTGGCCACGCCCAGCGAATCGATGTAGCGCAGCGCGCCGCCACGGAACGGAGGGAAACCGATGCCGTAGACCAGGCCCATGTCGGCCTCGGCCGCGGTTTCGACGATGCCGTCTTCCAGGCAACGCACGGTTTCCAGGCACAGCGGGATCATCATCCAGTTGAGGATGTCGTCGTCGGTCAGCTCGCGCTGCTCGTAGACGATCGGCTTGAGCACTTCGAGCACCGAGGCGTCAGCGACTTTCTTCGGCTTGCCCTTCTTGTCGGTCTCGTAGGCGTAGAAGCCCTTGCCGTTCTTCTGGCCCAGGCGGTTGGCCTCGTACAGCACGTCGATGGCCGAACGGCGGTCATCCTTCATGCGGTCCGGGAAGCCTTCGGCCATCACGTCGCGGCCGTGGTGGCCGGTGTCGATGCCGACCACGTCCATCAGGTAGGCCGGGCCCATTGGCCAGCCGAATTTCTCCATGATCTTGTCGACGCGCACGAAGTCGATGCCGGCGCTGACCAGCTTGGCGAAGCCGCCGAAGTACGGGAACAGCACGCGGTTGACCAGGAAGCCCGGGCAGTCGTTGACCACGATCGGGTTCTTGCCCATCTTCTTGGCGTAGGCCACGGTGGTGGCGACGGCCACTTCGCTGGACTTCTCGCCACGGATGACTTCCACCAGCGGCATCATGTGCACCGGGTTGAAGAAGTGCATGCCGACGAAGTTTTCCGGACGCTTGAGGGCTTTGGCCAGCAGGCTGATGGAAATGGTCGAGGTGTTGGACGCCAGGATGGTGTCCTCCTTGACCTGGGCTTCGACTTCGGCCAGCACGGCCTGCTTGACCTTGGGGTTCTCGACCACGGCTTCGACGACGATGTCGACGTGGCCGAAATCACCGTACGACAGGGTCGGGCGAATGGCGTTGAGCGACTCGGCCATCTGCGCGGCGGTCAGGCGGCCTTTCTCGACGCGCTTGCCCAGCAGCTTCGAGGCTTCGGCCAGGCCTTGCTCGATGCCCTTCTCGTTGATGTCCTTCATCAGGATCGGGGTGCCCTTGACGGCGGACTGGTAGGCAATGCCACCGCCCATGATGCCGGCGCCGAGCACGGCGGCCTGCTTCACGTCGTGGGCCAGTTCGTCGTAGGCCTTGGCCTTGCGCTTCAGCTCCTGGTCATTCAGGAACAGGCCCACCAGGCTTTGCGCAGCCGGGGTCTTGGCCATTTTCACGAAACCGGCGGCTTCGATTTCCAGGGCCTTCTCGCGACCGAAGTTGGCGGCTTTCTGGATGGTCTTGATGGCTTCGACCGGGGCCGGGTAGTTCGGGCCGGCCTGGCCGGCGACGAAGCCCTTGGCGGTCTCGAAGGCCATCATCTGCTCGATGGCGTTGAGCTTGAGCTTGTCCAGCTTGGGCTGGCGACGGGCCTTGTGGTCGAACTCGCCGCTGATGGCGCGCTTGACCAGGTCCAGGGCGGCAGCATGCAGCTGCTCGGGCGCCACCACGGCATCGACGGCGCCGGCTTTCAGGGCGTCATCGGCACGGTTTTCCTTGCCCGAGGCAATCCACTCGATGGCGTTGTCGGCACCGATGATGCGCGGCAGGCGCACGGTGCCGCCGAAGCCTGGGTAGATGCCCAGCTTCACTTCCGGCAGGCCGATCTTGGCGGTGGCGGACATGACGCGGAAGTCCGCGGCCAGGCACATTTCCAGGCCGCCGCCCAGGGCGATGCCGTTGATGGCGGCCACGGTGGGCACGCCCAGGTCTTCGAAGTCGCTGAAAATGCGGTTGGCTTCCAGGTTACCAGCGACCAGTTCGGCCTCGGGCAGCTTGAAGTTGTCGACAAATTCGGTGATGTCCGCGCCGACGATGAAGACGTCCTTGCCACTGCTGACAATCACGCCCTTGATGCTGGCGTCGGCCTTGATGGTGTCCACCGCCTGGCGCAATTCGCCCAGGGTCAGACGGTTGAATTTGTTGACGGACTCACCCTTGAGGTCGAACTTCAATTCGACGATGCCACTTTCAAGAGCCTTAACCGTGATGGCTTTACCTTCGTAAATCATCAACTGATCTCCACGATATGGAAGCTGAACTGTACACGCCAAACGCTGGTGCGAGGCCGGCAGGCGCCTTGACGCCGGTTGCCGCTCCCTCGCTGCCAGACACACCCGTCAGCGCGATATTCGGGATTCTGGATAAGAGCGTTCCTACAAGACAAACGCTCAATTCATACGCCCGTTTGATTTGGGTATGCACACATTCAGGGAAAAACCGGCAATTGTCAAATGCGCTGGAAGGCGGCAAAAACGCGACTTTGCGGTCACGCGTGCGTCATAACAGCGCACGCCGCGCCGGGACTGATGACGCAACATTCAGCAACAGCATGGCACATGCCCATGACAGCCAGATACACCGGGGCCTGGGGCAAACCAAACGTCGCGGGGAAATAAAAAGAAAGGAATTTTGAAAGAGGCCGGCGTAAGATCGCTTCGCGACTACACTGTCGACCACACATGCAGAAAATGTCTTACCGGCCTGCCTGGCCAACCCCAGCCCGACGCACATTATCGGGCTTTTTATTGCCTCCATCCTGTAGCAGCGGCCGCCGGCCGCGTCCGCATGCCCCCGGACGCAGCCTTCGGCAGCTGCTACGGGTCATGCCAGCGCCTTGAGCACCTGGTCGATTGCCACCAGCACACTCGCCTCCCCGCGCTCGCCCCAGTACAGGGCGATCAGCTGTTGACCTGCGTCAACCTTGTAGACATTACCCGGCAACGTGGCGAACTGGGCGAGTAAGATCGGGTCTTCACAAGGTTCGCGCCATTGGTTGAGCCAGGTCCCCGGCTCGGTCTGCCAGTAGCAGAAGCGCGCGGCCGTGGCCGACCGCCGCGGCCGGCAGTACTGCGCGCAGGGGCTTGGCGGCTGCTGGGGCAGCCAGTGCGGCCATTCCTGGGGCATCAGCTGCATGGCCAGGCCCAGGCGGCGCGCTTCCATGCGCAGGGCCATCTGGCCGCTCTGCTTGCGCGAGGGACGCAGCCACACCAGGGGGCTTAAAACCAGCGCAAGGATTGACACCACTATCCATACCGTCATATGACTGTGCACCCTGTAAAACTTTTAGAAATGAGTTGGTTAGGACACGCGCAAACAGACCGACTTGAAACCGGCCATACTTAGCCTATCGCCACGTCAGGAGAGCTTCCCATGCCCTACCAACATATTCTGGTCGCCGTCGACCTGACCGAAGAGTGCGATCCGGTGATCCACCGGGCCCGCGAGCTGTCTTCCAGCCAGGACGCCAAGCTGTCCCTGGTGCACATCGTCGAACCCATGGCCATGGCCTTCGGCGGCGACGTGCCCATGGACCTGTCGCAGCTGCAACAGCAGCAGTTCGACCAGGCCAAGGAGCGCCTGGAGCGCCTGATCACCAAGTACCCGGAACTGACGAAAGAGAACTGCCACCTGACCTATGGCCAGCCCAAGCAGGAAATCCATGGCCTGGCCAAGGAAAAGGGTTGCGACCTGGTGGTGGTGGGCAGCCATGCCCGCCACGGCCTGGCGCTGTTGCTGGGCTCCACGTCCAATGACGTGCTGCATGGCGCGCCGTGTGATGTGCTGGCGGTACGCCTGAAGAAACCTGAGTAATCGCGGCGCCCCCATCGCGGCCAAGGCCGGCTCCTACCTGTAGGAGCCGGCCTTGGCCGCGATGGAGCAACACGGATCAGGCGTCGAGCTCAGCCCAGCGCTCGACCATCTCGTCCAGCTTGGCCTGGGCCTGTTCCAGCTCGGCGATCACCTTGGCCGTCTCGGCCGCCGGCTTCTGGTAGAAACCCGCATCCGCCATGGTCGCTTCCAGCGCGGCAATCTTCTGCTCCTGGGCGTCGATCTCACCGGGCAAGGCTTCCAGCTCGCGCTGCAGCTTGTAGCTGAGTTTCTTCTTCGCAGGGGCAGCAGCTTCCGCTGCCGGTGCCACGACGGCTGCCGGAGCAGTCACCACGGCGCTGTTGAGCTCGGCCTTGCCCGACTTGTTCTCGGTGACGCCCAGCAGCTTCGGCGAACCACCCTGGCGAATCCAGTCCTGGTAGCCGCCCACGTACTCGCGCACCTTGCCCTCGCCTTCGAAGACCAGGGTGCTGGTCACCACGTTGTCGAGGAAGGCCCGGTCGTGGCTGACCATCAGCACGGTGCCCTTGAAGCTGGACAGCACTTCTTCCAGCAGTTCCAGGGTTTCCACGTCGAGGTCGTTGGTCGGTTCGTCGAGCACCAGCAGGTTGGCCGGCTTGCTGAACAGCTTGGCCAGCAGCAGGCGCGCACGCTCGCCACCCGACAGCGCCTTGACCGGCGTGCGGGCACGCTGCGGGCTGAACAGGAAGTCGCCCAGGTAGCTGAGCACGTGACGGTTCTGGCCGTCGATCTCGATGAAGTCCCGGCCTTCGGCCAGGTTGTCGATCACGGTCTTTTCCAGGTTCAGCTGGTGGCGCAGCTGGTCGAAGTAGGCCACTTCCAGGCGCGTACCGGCCGCCACGGTGCCGCTGGTGGCTTCCAGGTCGCCCAGCATCAGCTTGAGCAGCGTGGTCTTGCCGGTGCCGTTGGCGCCCAGCAGGCCAATGCGGTCCTGGCGCTGCAGCACCATGGAGAAGTCCTTGACCAGGAACGGGCCGCCCGGGTGGGCAAAGCTGACGTTCTCGACCACCATCACCTGCTTGCCGGATTTCTCTGCGGTATCAAGCTGGATGTTGGCCTTGCCCTGGCGCTCGCGACGCTCGCTGCGCTCCACGCGCAGCTCTTTCAGGGCGCGCACGCGGCCTTCGTTGCGGGTACGACGGGCCTTGATGCCCTGGCGAATCCACACTTCTTCCTGGGCCAGGCGCTTATCGAACAGCGCGTTGGCAGTCTCTTCGGCCGCCAGCATGGCTTCCTTGTGCACCAGGAAGCTGGCGTAGTCGCCGTTCCAGTCGATCAGGCCGCCGCGGTCCAGTTCCAGGATGCGCGTGGCCAGGTTCTGCAGGAAGGAACGGTCGTGCGTGATGAACAGCACGGCGCCGCCGAAACCGCTCAGGGCCTCTTCCAGCCAGGCAATCGCACCGATGTCCAGGTGGTTGGTAGGCTCGTCGAGCAGCAGCAGGTCGGGCTCGGACACCAGCGCCTGGGCCAGCAGCACGCGGCGGCGCCAGCCACCGGACAGCTGCGCCAGGGTCTTGTCGGCCGGCAGTTGCAGGCGGCTCAGGGTGCTGTCCACCAATTGCTGCAGGCGCCAGCCGTCGCGGGCCTCGAGGTCCGACTGGACGTGCATGAGCTTGGTCAGGTCTTCATCGGTGACGATGTTCTGGCTCAGGTGGTGATATTCGGCCAGCAACGCGCCCACACCATCGAGGCCTTCGGCAACCACGTCGAACACGGTGCGATCGTCGGCCACCGGCAGTTCCTGCGGCAGCTCGCCGATCTTCAGGCCCGGCGCACGCCAGACCTCGCCTTCGTCAGGCTTCTGATCGCCCTTGACCAGGCGCAACATGCTGGACTTGCCAGTGCCGTTGCGACCGATGATGCAGACCCGCTCTCCACGGGCGATCTGCCAGGACACTTTGTCCAACAACGGCATCGCGCCGAAAGCGAGGGACACATCGCTTAATTTGAGCAGGGTCATGTGTTTCTCCAAAAACCGGGCGCGCATTCTACCTGACTTGAGCGCCCAGCACAGTAAATGCCGCCATATGGGCCGGACGGTCTGAATTCATCTGTTGTTACAAGCACAATGCTTTCATCGGCCACCCGCAACCGGCTAAGCTAATGGGAAATCAGTGCAGGCAACGCCGCACTTGTCATGCCTTATCTGCACGGATGTCTCATGCGCGGTCGCCTGTCTAGCCTCTTGTCCTGCCTGCTGCTCTCTGCCACCGCCGTCTCCTGCGCCCACGCAGTGGACCTGACCACCCAGCGCCAGTATTACGACGAGGCCAAGCGCGCCCTGGCCAAGGGCGACAGCGGCCCCTACTACCGTTACGCGCCGATGCTCAGCGACTACCCGCTGGAGCCGTACCTGGCCTATGACGAGCTCACCGCCCGCCTGAAGACCGCCAGCAACGACGAGATCGAGAAATTCCTCGCCGCCCACGGCGACCTGCCCCAGGCCAACTGGATGAAGCTGCGCTGGTTGCGCTGGCTGGCGGAACGCGGCGACTGGGACACCTTTGCCAAATATTATGACGCCAAGCTCAACTTCACCGAGCTTGACTGCCTCAACGGCCAGTACCAGCTGGGCCACAACCAGAAGGCCGAGGGCTACGCCAGCGCGCAGAAGCTGTGGCTGACCGGCAAGACCCAGCCCGACGCCTGCGCCGCGCTGTTCGGCCTGTGGGCGGCCGACGGCCAACTGACCGAAGACAAGCGCTGGCAGCGCCTGAAACTGGCCGCCCACACCCGCAACTACGCCCTGGCCAACGCCCTGGTCGCCACCCTGCCGACCCTGGGCAACCAGGGCCGCCTGCTGATCAGCGTGGCGCAGAACCCCGAGCTGCTCACCGACCCGTCGCGTTTCCAGCCGGCCACCGAGGCCATGTCCGACGTGGTCGGCCTGGGCCTGCGGCGCCTGGCCAAGCAGGACCCGGACCGGGCCATGCAGATGCTCGACGGCTACGCCAGCAGCATGCACTTTTCTCGTGACGAAAAGGTGGCCATCGCCCGGGAAATCGGCCTGACCCTGGCGCGCAACTACGACCCGCGCGCCCTCGACCTGATGACCCAGTACGACCCCGAGCTGCGCGACAACACCGTCACCGAGTGGCGCCTGCGCCTGCTGCTGCGCCTGGGCCGCTGGCAGGACGCCTACGACCTGACCCGCCGCCTGCCCCAGGACCTGGCGGCCACCAGCCGCTGGAAATACTGGCAGGCGCGCAGCCTGGAGCTGGCGCAACCGCAGAACCCGCAGGTGCCGCTGCTGTACCGCAACGTGTCCAAGGAGCGTGATTTCTACGGCTTCCTCGCCGCCGACCGCACCCAGGCGCCCTACTCCCTGGCCAACCGCCCACTGGTGATCAGCCAGGCGCTGATGAACAAGGTGCGCAACACCCCGGGCATCCGTCGCGCCATGGAGCTGCTGGACCGTGGCCAGGTGGTGGACGCACGCCGCGAGTGGTACTACGTGAGCAACCTGTTCAGCCGCGACGAAATGGTCGCCCAGGCCAAGCTGGCCTACGACATGCACTGGTACTTCCCGGCCATCCGCACCATTGCCCAGGCGCAGTACTGGGATGACCTGGACATCCGCTTCCCCATGGCCCACCGCGAGGCCCTGGTGCGCGAAGCCAACAACCGCGGCATCCATGCCAGCTGGGCGTTCGCCATCACCCGCCAGGAAAGCGCGTTCATGGACGACGCTCGTTCAGGCGTGGGCGCCATGGGCCTGATGCAGCTGATGCCCGGCACCGCCAAGGAAACCGCGCGCAAGTTCAGCATCCCCCTGGCCTCGCCGCAGCAGGCCATCGACCCGGACAAGAACATCCAGCTGGGCGCCGCCTACCTGAGCCAGGTGCACGCGCAGTTCAACGGCAACCGCGTGCTCGCCTCCGCCGCCTACAACGCCGGCCCCGGCCGCGTGAAACAGTGGCTGCGCGGCGCCAACCACCTGAGCTTCGACGTGTGGGTGGAGTCGATCCCGTTCGACGAGACCCGCCAGTACGTGCAGAACGTGCTGTCCTACGCGGTGATCTACGGCCAGAAGCTGAACATCCCGCAGCCGATCGCCGACTGGAACGAACGCTTCTTCGACGACCAATAACCCCGTAGCAGCGGCCAAAGGCCGCGTCCTGCGCCCGGACGCGGCCTTTGGCCGCTGCTACGGGTTATTCGAGGATGGTGACGGGCATGCCGACCTGCAGTTGCCCTACCCCGTCGTTGACCAGGTTCTGCCCGAACATTACGTCGCCATCCACCTGGCGATAGGTCTTGAGCGTCGCCAATGGCTCGCGATCGTCACTGCGTACTCCGGTCGCGGGGTCAATGGTGGTGAGGATGCAGCGCGAGCACGGCTTCACCACCCGGAACTCCACCTCGCCAATGCGAATGCGCTTCCAGCCATCCTCGGCGAACGCTTCGCTGCCGGTGACCACCAGGTTGGGGCGGAACCGCAGCATCTCCAGTTCACGGCCCACGCGGCTCGACAGGTCATCCAGCGACGCCTGGCCAATCAGCAGCAACGGGAAACCATCGGCGAAGCCCACGCGGTCGCTGTCCAGGCCGTAGCCGGCCTGGGTGCTGCGCGCACGCTCGACCGGCACCTGCACCAGGCGCGTCGGCTTGCCTATAAAAGAAGAGACCCACTGGGCTGCCTCATCGCCCGCATCAGGCACGCGCAGGGTGTCCCGCCAGATGGTCACGCCGCGCAACGGCGCGTCGGCGCCAGGGATAGGCACGAACAGCGGCGCAAGGCCCGGTGCCGACAGCTGCAGCCCGGCATCGCCCTGGTGGGCGGCGCCCAGCTGGCTCATGTGCGCCTCGGCGCGCTGGGTCAGGAAGCGCCCGCTGGCTTCGTCCACCAGCATCCAGCGGCGGTCACCGGCCAGGCCCAGGCTGTCCAGGGCGGACGCTTGCAGGGGTTCGCCGATGGCGGATTTGAGGGGGTAGCGGTAGAGGGCGCTGAGGTGCATGGCGGCTTCCTGCGGTCAATTTAGACCGGCAGTTTATCGCAATACCTACCTGGGCGGCGCCCCGGACGCCGCCTGCGGCAGCTGCTACGGGGGGCTTCAGTTATCCAGCATCAGGCGTTGGCGCACCACGTCCACCAACTTGTCTGGCTGGAACTTGGACAGGAAGTTGTCGCAGCCGACCTTCTTGACCATGGATTCGTTGAAGCTGCCCGATAGCGAGGTGTGCAGCACTACGTACAAGCCGCGCAGCCGCGGGTCGTTGCGAATCTCGGTGGTCAGGCGGTAGCCGTCCATCTCGGGCATTTCGGCGTCGGTGAACACCATCAGCAGCTTGTCCGTGAGGTTCTCGCCGGCATCCGCCCAGGCCTTGAGCATCTTCAGCGCCTTGAGGCCATCGCTGGCCACGTGCATCTTCACCCCCAGCTGGGACAGGGTATCGCGCAGCTGCGCCAGCGCCACGGTGGAGTCGTCCACCAGCAGCACTTCCCTGCCCCGGGCACGGGCCAGCACGGGGTCTTCAAGCTTCTCGCGGGACACCTTGGCGCTGTAGGGCACGATCTCGGCCAGCACTTTTTCCACATCGATGATTTCCACCAGCTGGTCATCGACCTTGCTGATGGCGGTGAGGTAGTGCTGGCGGCCAGCGCTGGTAGGCGGCGGCAGGATGGCTTCCCAGTTCATGTTGACGATGCGGTCCACACCGCCCACCAGGAACGCCTGCACCGAGCGGTTGTACTCGGTGACGATGATGGTGCTATTGGGGCCCGGCTGCAGCGGGCGCATGCCGATGGCCTGGGACAGGTCGATGACCGGCAGGGTTTGCCCGCGCAGGTTGACCACGCCGCACACGAACGCATGGCGCTGGGGCATCAGCGTCAGCTTGGGCAGTTGCAGCACTTCCTGCACCTTGAACACGTTGATGGCGAACAATTGCCGGCCCGCCAGGCGAAACATCAGAATTTCAAGGCGGTTCTCACCCACAAGCTGGGTACGTTGGTCTACTGTGTCGAGAATGCCGGCCATCGATGACTCCTGGGGACGATGCTAAGGTGAACTGATTAGGGTTATCGGCAGCGCGCAGCCGATCTTGAAGCCCGACGAAATACACGCTGGCGAGCATTGATGTCACATTAACATCATGCTTAACTGATCGCATTGCCGCAGCTGAACATTTAGATACAAAACTGCTAAGAACCCTCCCTTCTTATCAGGGATTCCCCTATAGGCAATCGGGCGAAACCTGATATTCGCAATATCCAATAGCCATTAATGTGACGCCATTCTCAATGCATGAACGGAGTCAGGCTTTTGTTCGCTCGCTTTTTATCCCCCGATCGCAGCCTTCGGAGCGGCAGCAAGGGCCTGATTTCATCTTTTCCCGCCAAGACAATGTGTCTGGCTTGTGGCTCGCAGGACACATTGAAAATGACAGCGCAAATGCCAGCCATCCGTGCGCGGATGCAGCTAAGCTTGAGTGGCCAGATGGAACCAACGCACGGACCGCACGCAATGGACGCGTCCGCACGGAGTTGTGGAGATCAACATGCTCAATGACACCCAATGGTCATGTGCCCTGCCTGACTTCCTCGTCGAGGCCCAGGCCATGCTGAACAAATTGCAGGAATGCATCAGCCACCTCGAACTGATCCGCAACGATCAGGACGCCGCCGACTGCCTGCTGTACACCCTGGAAAGCCTTGGTTTACGGGCCCAGGGCCTGTCACTTGAGCAAGTGGCAGCATTTTGCCAGCAGCTGCGCCAACTGCTGCACCTGGCAAAACCGCGCAATCGTTTGGAGGGGGCCACACTCAAGGCGCTCAACGAATGCCTCACCCTGCTGGCCTGGCAACTGGAGCTGATCGACCCGCGCACCGGCCAGTTGAGCCTGGATTGTGATGAACAGGTTGCGTTGGTGGAGGCCTTGGCGGTCACCATCGATTCGGGCCTCGCCCCTGTTCCTCCCACCGCTGGCAAGGCCAACGGGCAATTGGACCGACGGGTCATGTGACCCCCGACTGCATCCACTTTGTTGCCATTTCCATACACCGCGCCAGGGCGCGGTATAACTGTGCGTTCATGAAATGACCAGTCATTCTCCTAGGCCACCCTCAGCTATTCCCCTAGGTACAACTACCCCCGGCTTTCTGTAACTTTGGCATTACACTCGAAGTTACCAGGAGTGCGTTCTTGCCCCATGATTGTGCGTTTTTGTCCGTTGACTGAAGTTGATCAGGGGCCTGAGTTGCAATGTGATGACAACCGTACTCCAGCCGCCCTCAATGATGGCAATGTGATTGCGCCCGCGAGATAACCGTTAACGCCGAAAATAAACCTGACCGTTCAGGCATATATTGCTGAACAGGCGACCAACTGTTGATGAAGTGATACCATGGCAGACCAATTTCCCCCACGGACCGGATGCCCTGACCACCTGACACTTGCAAGGTGTCATGGGGAATCGGGCGATATGTTCTATTCATTTGCATCTTTCGCCCACGGCGCTACATCTAGAGCATGGAGCCTTGGAAACGGCTTTCAACAACGCCTTAACCGGTTCTCAGCAGCGACTTTTTCTCGGCTCCGTTTTCTATGTACGCCAGTTTCAGAAAATACACATCGTGGCCAATGGGCGTGCAACACATGCGCTGGTTGACCGTATTGCTGTGCCTGGGCTCGCTGGTGGGCAACGCCTGGATATTCGCCACTCAAGGCACTGTTCCCGCGGGGCTGCTGGCCATCAACATCGCCGCCATGCTCAGCGTCTGGCTGCAGCATCGCAACGCGCAGAAGTCCATCGCCTTCAAGCCCCAGGAACTGGCCGACCACCTGTTGCAGGTGCAGGAAAACGAACGCCACCGCCTGAGCCGGGAACTGCACGATGACATCGGCCAGTTGCTGACAGCAGCCAAGATGCAATCGGACTGGCTGCAACGACGCCTGCCCAACGACCTGGAAGAAGGCTTCGCGACGCTGCGCGAGACCATCGACGAGACCCTGACCAAGGTCCGCGACGTGTCCGCCATCCTCAACCCGCGCCAGCTCACCAGCCTGGGCCTGGAAGCCAGCCTGCGCGCACACCTGCTGCGCACCCTGGAGAACACCCAGGTGAACTGGACCCTGGAATGCCACCAGGCCATGACCGGCATCCCCGAAGAGATGGCGGTGGCGGCCTTCCGCATTACCCAGGAAGCGGTGACCAACCTGCTGCGCCATGCCCGGGCGACCAACCTGCTGGTGCGCCTGCAACGCACCCCCGAAGGCCTGCACCTGTATGTGAGCGATGACGGCGTGGGCTTCACCCCCGTCAGCGACCCGGCCAGCCATGGCCTGCGGGGCATGTCGGGCATGCAGGAGCGCGCCACGCTGATTGGCGGTTGGCTGAAGGTCAATAGCCAGCCCGGCCAGGGCACCCAACTTGAAGCACTCTTCCCCTGGGCGCCGCGCGCCCTGCAACGAGCCAAACTCGGCAAAGGCCTATGATCTGCAAATTATTGCTGGTGGACGATCATTCCCTGATCAGGGCGGGCGTGCGCGCCCTGGTGTCGGATATTCCCGGTTACGCGGTGGTGGGCGAGGCCAGCGATGGTGCGCAGCTGGTGGACATGGTGCGGCGCCTGGACCCGGACATCGTCCTGCTCGACCTGTCCATGCGTGACACCGGCGGGCTGGAAGCCCTTGGCCGGCTGCAGGCCACCCGGGCCCGCAGCAAGGTGCTGATCCTGTCCATGCACACCGACCCGGAAATGATCATGCAGGCGCTGGAGATGGGCGCCCATGGCTACCTGCTCAAGGACACCACGGCCGTCGAGCTGGGCCAGGCGCTGGACGCCCTGCGCAGCAACGAGCGTTACCTGAGCCCGGCCATCGCCCATACGGTGATCAACCAGGCGCTGATCCGCGCCCAGAGCAGCCGCCCGGAACAGGCCGACAACCACAACCTCACCCCACGCCAGCTGGAGATCCTGCGGCTGATCGTGCGCGGCAAGTCCACCCGCGAGATCGCCACCGGCCTGGGGCTGAGCGTGAAGACCGTGGAAACCCACCGCTCGCAGATCATGAAGCGCCTGCAGATCTTCGACGTGGCCGGCCTGGTGCTGTTCGCCGTGCGTGAGCGCATCATCAGCCTCGACGATTGATGATTGCGCCGGCATTGCGGAAATCCTGACGCAGCCTGCGGCAGCTGCTACGCAGGGAGTGGTGTAGCAGCGGCCGCAGGCCGCGTCACGCCCCCCCGCGCGACAACAGCGGTGAATTCGCCGGCAGGTGCACCTTCAGGGCACCCGGCCGGGCGCTGAAACGCAGGCTGTCACCCGTCAACGGCTCGCCGTCGAGGTTGATGTCCAGGCCCTCGGCACTGTGGATCTCCACCCACGGCAGGCGCACCCGGACGAACAGGTTGTCCACCCCCAGGCCGCCCGCCAGCAGGTCTTTCAAGGTGCTGAACACTTCGGTGGGCGCCGGCAGGATGCTGATGTCCAGCAGCCCGTCATCCGCCACCGCCTCGGGGCACAGCACGTGGCCACCACCCGCCTGCCGGCCATTGCCGATGCCCAGCGCCAGCAACTGCCCTTCCCACTCGAAGTCTGGCCCGCGCAGGCAGCCGTAGGCCGGGCGCAGCTCGGCGAAGCGCGACAAGCCGGTGAACAGGTAGGCCGCACCGCCCAGCACTTTTTTCAGGTCGTCGGAGGTGTTGGCCGTCACCTGGCTGCCGAACCCTCCGGTGGCCATGTTCAGGAACAACTGCCCGCCCACCTCGCCCAGGTCCACCGGCCTGGCCGGTGCATCCAGCAGCGCCAGGGCCCCGGCGCAGTCCATCGGCACGCCGGCGGCCCGGGCAAAATCGTTGGCGGTGCCCAGCGGCATCAGCACCAGGCTGGCGTCAGTACCCGCCAGGGCGATGGCCTCGGCGATATCACGCAGGGTACCGTCGCCGCCCCCGGCGATGATGTGCGGGTAACCGGCCGCCAGCGCTTCCGCCACCAGGCGCTGGGCATCCCCTGCCTCCCAGGTCAGCCGCACCGCCAGCTCCACACCCGCCGCCCGCTGGGCTTCAACGGCGCGCCGTACATCCTCGTTGAGGGCCTGCTTGCCGTGCAGAATCAAAAATGCCTTGCGCGCTGCCATGCCGTTTCCCCGTCTAGAACCGCCCACTGAAGCGTTTCGACCACACCACCGTCAAAAAAAGCCATACAGATCATCGGCGGTTGCATATTTTTTTGGCGCTTTGCGCGTTTTTCATTCGCAAGGCGGTGTTTCATGGACTTTACTCAGGTTTCAAAGTGCCATCGGAAAGATTGCCTTCCAGGGCCATTCAATCGTAAATTAATATTTGTAACGGAAAACTGACGCAAAAACCCCCGCCAATAATAAAACGACAAAAAATTGCCACCAGGGATGGAGTCAGCAACAAACGGTAACACCCAACGTACACAATGGAACTGCCGCAATTCTTGTTGTCGGCCTTGGATCACCAATGGTCTGGAGGGAAGGGATTTATGCGCTTGCAACCCGTGGACAGTCTGCTGATGACTCGGCCCAGTATGGTCGAGTATTTCCTGTTCGCTATCCGCCTGGTCCACGGGCTTACCGCCATCGCCCCTGGCTTGCTGATCTTGATGATCGATTCGAACATCAAGCCCGGCGCCGTGAAGGACGACCTGGCCGTGCTGGTGTTCTTCGGTTTTCTCAGCGTGCTGATCTTCCAGGCGCTGGGGGTGTACGCCGAATCGATCTTCAGCAACCGCCTGCGCTTCCAGACCACCTTCTACGCCTGGGCGTCGGCGTTCTGCCTGCTGCTGTTCATGCACCGGGCGCTGTCGCTGTTCGATTTCATCAGCAACCTGCAGCTGGCAATCTGGTTCATCGGCACCTTCATCCTGTTCGGCATTGAACGGATGATCATCCTCACCCTGTTCCAGCAACTGATGGTGCGCGGGGTGTTCCTGCAGAACGCGGTGATCCTGGGCGCCACCGAAAACGGCCAGCGCCTGGCCGAGTACCTGCTGCAGCACCAGGACATCCGCTCCGGCGTGGTGGGCTTCATCGACGACCGCATCGCCCGCCTGCCCAAGACCCTGGTCAACCTGCCCCTGCTGGGCAACAGCCAGGAGCTGGAGCAACTGATCCGCGACGAGAAGGTCACCCAGGTGCTGGTGGCCATCCCCTGGTCGGCGGAAAACCGCATGGACTACATCATTCGCGAACTGCGCCGGCTGCCGGTGAACGTGCTGCTGGTGCCGGACATGGTCGCCTTCCGCCACTCGCACAACCGCATCACCGAAGTCGCCAACCTGCCAATGTTCAACGCCTCCGAAGTGCCGCTGCGCGGCTGGTCGCCGTTCTTCAAGCGCCTGGAAGACATGCTCATCTCCAGCCTGGCGCTGGTGGCGCTGTCGCCGATCATGCTGCTGGTGGCGCTGGCCATCAAGCTCGACTCCCCAGGCCCGGTGCTGTTCAAGCAAAAGCGCTACGGCTACAACAACCGCCTGATCGAGGTGTACAAGTTCCGCTCCATGCACCAGCACCAGGCCGATGCCAACGCCGAGAAGCAGACCGTGCGGGGTGACTCGCGCATTACCCGGGTAGGCCGTTTTATCCGCAAGACCAGCCTGGATGAGCTGCCCCAGCTGTTCAACGTGTTCGGCGGCAGCATGTCGATGGTCGGCCCGCGTCCCCACGCCACGGCCACCAAGGCCGCCGGCATCCTTTTCGAAGAGGCGGTGAAGGAATACACCTCCCGCCATCGGGTCAAGCCGGGCATCACCGGCCTTGCGCAGATCAACGGCTACCGGGGCGAGACCGACACCCTGGAAAAGATCGAGAAACGCGTGGAGTTCGACCTCGAGTACATCGAGAACTGGTCCGTGTGGTTCGACCTTTACATCCTCTTCCGCACTGTCCCGGCAGTGCTCCTGACGCGCGAGGTTTATTGAAATGGGCACGCTCATTCCCTGCATTATCGCCGGCGGTGCTGGCACCCGCCTGTGGCCGGTATCCCGCGAAGCGATGCCCAAGCCCTTCATGCGCCTGCCGGATGGCGAGAGCCTGCTGCAGAAAACCTTCCTGCGCGCCGCCGGCCTGCCCGGCGTCGACCGCCTGCTGACGGTGACCAACCGCGAGGTGTTCTTCCGCACCGTGGACGACTACCGCCTGCTGAACAAGGGTGGCGCAGGGCTGGATTTCATTCTTGAACCGTTCGGTCGCAATACTGCCCCGGCCATTGCCGCGGCGGCCCTGCACACCGCGCGCCTGTACGGCGAGGACGCGCAGCTGCTGGTGCTGCCCGCAGACCAATTGATCACCGACGTAGCGGCGTTCACCCAGGCCGTGGAGGCCGCGCGCAGCCTGGCCGACCAAGGCTGGCTGGTGACCTTCGGCATCATCCCCACCCGCGCCGAAACCGGCTTCGGCTACATCGAGAAAGGCCAGGCCTTGACCGAAGGTGGCTTCCAGGTGGCGCGCTTCGTCGAGAAACCCAACGCCGCCACCGCCCAGGAATACCTCAAGGGCGGCCTGCACCTGTGGAACGCCGGCATGTTCTGCATGCGCGTCGACGCCATTCTGCGCGAGTTCCAGGCCCACGCCCCGGACGTGCTGGAGGCGGTCAACACCTGCCTGGCCGCCAGCCACCGCAAGGACGGCAACCGCGAACTGCAGGTGGAACTGGACAGCGGCGCCTTCGCCAACGCCCCGGACATTTCCGTGGACTACGCCATCATGGAGCGCTCGCAGAAGGTCGCGGTCATCCCCTGCAACCTGGGCTGGAGCGACATCGGCTCGTGGGAAGCGGTGCGCGAATTGAGCCCGGCCGACACCAACGGCAACCAGTGCAACGGCGAGACCGTGCTGCACGACGTGCACAACTGCTACATCGACTCGCCCAAGCGCCTGGTGGGCGGCGTGGGCCTGGACAACCTGATTGTCATCGACACCCCCGACGCCCTGCTGATTGCCGACGCCGCGCGCAGCCAGGAGGTCAAGTTCATCGCCCAGGAGCTCAAGCGCCAGGGTCACGACGCCTACCGCCTGCACCGCACCGTCACCCGCCCGTGGGGCACCTACACGGTGCTGGAGGAAGGCAAGCGCTTCAAGATCAAGCGCATCGTGGTGCGCCCCAACGCCTCGCTGTCACTGCAGATGCACCACCACCGTAGCGAGCACTGGATCGTGGTCAGTGGCATGGCCCGCGTGACCAATGGCGAGCGCGAGTTCCTGCTCGACACCAACGAATCGACGTTTATCAAGCCTGGCCACACCCACCGCCTGGTCAACCCCGGGGTCATCGACCTGGTGATGATTGAAGTACAAAGCGGCGAGTACCTGGGCGAGGACGACATCGTGCGCTTCACCGACATCTACGGCCGCGTGCCGGAAGCACCCAAAGCCTGACCCTTGACCTCTAACGCTGCACCGACCCGGATTCGCCAGGGAGCTGTATTTCATGCACCACAGGAAGACTGACCAATGAAAAAAGTGTTGCTCATATTAAGCGTTGTCATGCTCGCCGCATGCAGCAATCAGGCTAAGGTTTCATTGCCCAGTAACGACGTGCTGAAAGCAGCTCACCAGGCCGGCGACGCACTGGCCGGCAAACCCCTGCCACCCCAGCGCATCCGCCCGGGCGACACCTTGAGGATTGTGCGCAACACTGGCGAGGCGCCGTCGATTTCGGCGTTCACCGCCAACACCATCTATGAACTGACGCTGTTCACCGTGCAGAACGACGGCACCTTCGCCTACCCCTACGTGGGCCAGGTCAAGGCCGTCGGCCTGTCCACCGAAGAGCTGACCAAGGTGCTGGAGGTCAAGCTGGAGAACATCTACCGCGAGACCTCGCTGACCATCAACATCAACGCTGCGCCGGGCAATACGGTGTTCGTCGGGGGCGCGGTGCGCAACCCGGCCAACCTGTCGGTGAACGTCGCCACCACCCTCGACCAGGCCATCGTCGGCGCCGGTGGTGTGCTGTCGGTGGCCGACAGCGGCAACGTCGCGCTGATGCGCCAGGAGCCCGACGGCAAGTACAAGACGTACTTCTTCGACTACGCCAGTTCCCTGTATGCCAACAACGATCGCCCGCCCGTATGGCTGCAGCGCGGCGACGTGGTGTTCGTGCCCAAGTCCCACGTGGGCAACGGCATCGAGTGGGTGGACCTGTATTTGAACCAGCTCATCCCGTTCACCAAGTCCATCGGCCTTGGCGTGACGTATGACCTGCGCAACTACAACTCCTCCAACTGAAGCTAATCGCCAAGGACAACAGACATGATCAATATCCGTTCCTTCCGCGATTTGCTGCGGCTGTTCTTTATCTTCAAGCGGGAAGTGAAAATCACCGTGGCAGTGACCTTCGTGGTCATCCTGCTGGGTGCCTTCCTGCTTCCCAACCGCTATGAATCCACCGCGCTGCTGCTGGTCAAACCTGGCCGCGACAGCACCCTGCCCATCGAGATGAGCGACCGCCAGACCGCCGTGATCCCGCTGCAGCGCGACCCGGTGGCCGACGAGGAGCGCATGCTCACCGGCCGCCCGATCACCCGCCTGGTGGCCGAGCAGTACCTGGATGACCAGGCGCGCCAGCCGCACCAGGAAGGCGTGGTAGCCAGCATCAAGTACGCCGTGAAAGGCGCGGTGCAAAGCCTGGCCGACATCGGCCGCGGGTTCCTCCAGGCCCTGGGCCTGGTAGAGAAGCAGACCCCCGTGGAGCGCCTGGCGACCCAGCTGGAGAAGAACTTCACCGTGACCCACGCCACCGGTTCCTCGGTGATGGAGGTCAGCTTCACCTGGAGCGACCCGCAAGTGGCGCAGACCGTGGTGAAGAACTGGCTCGACAAGTACCAGGAAGAACGCACCCGCACCCTGGGCCGCAAGAGCCTCTATTCCTTCTATGAAGGCGAGAGCAAGGCTACCCAGCAGCGCATCCTGGACACCAAGAAACGCATCCAGACCCTGCTCGACAAACTGGGCGCGGTGAGCATCACCGAGCGCCTGAACGATGTGTCGCGCAACCTCAACGACCTCAAGGGCGAACGCCTGAACACCCTGCGCTCCATTGCCTCCACCCAAGCGGGGCTGGATGTGCTGAAGCAACAGATGAACGGCATTCCCAAGGAAATCAGCATTGCCCGCGAGATCGCCCGCAACCCCGACCGCGAAGACCTGAGCCAGCGCATCAACACCAAGCAGATCGAGAAACAGGAACTGCTGCGCACCTTCAAGGACGACGCCCCGCCGGTCCGTGCGATCAACACTGCCATCGCCAACCTGCAAGCGCTGATGAACGGCGAGAACGCCACCGTGCAGCGCTCGCAGAACATGGCACCCAACCCCATCTACACCCGCCTGCAGAACAGCTACGCCGACCAGGCCGCCAGCCTCAGCCGCCTGAAATCCCAGGCCGCCCAGCAGGAGACCCAACTGGCCAAGCTGGAAGCCGACCGCACCCAGGCCGTGGGCCTGGAGCCGGAGCTGTCGCAGTTGCAACTTGAACTGGACGCCGCCGAGAAGAGCTTCGCGCTGTACAGCGACAGCCTGGAAAAAGCCCGCATCGACCGTGAGCTGGACGCCAGCCAGATCAGCAACATCGCGGTGATCGAGCAGGCCACCCTCAACCCTAGCCGCGTGTTCCCGAAAAGCCTGCTGATGCTGCTGTTCGCCATCCCGATCAGCCTGGCCGTGGGCCTGCTGGCGCTGTACTTCTTCTACCTGCTGGACCAGCGCATCCACGACGGCGACAAGATCGAGGAACGCTTCGGCATCAAGGTGTGGACCAGCCTGCAGGACATCAGCGGCCAGGACGCCCAGCGCATCAGCGCCTTCACCGCCAGCATGTACCGCCTGTACGGCGTGCTGCCGCTCAAGCAGGTGGCGCTCAGCGGCCTGAGCATTGGCCTGACCTCGGCGCGCAAGGGCGAAGGCGTGAGCTTCGTCATCGAGCACCTGCGCAAGCTGCTGGAAGACCGCGGCCACAAGGTCCGTGTCAACGGCGAGGCCAGCGCGCAACCGGGCGAAATCGTGCTGCTGGACGCCGCCGGGTTCTTCTCCAACCAGGAAGCCTTCGTGACGCTGCGTGAAGCCGACCTGATCGCGCTGATCGTGGAAGCCGAGAAGACCACCGTGCCGGTGCTGGAGAACGCCGTGTCGATCCTCACCACCGCGTTCAAGCACGTGGACGGCATCATCATCAACCGCCGCCGCTTCGAGATCCCGGCCAAGGTGCTGAACTTCATGACCCGCATCCGGAGCCATGCCTGATGCATATTGCCCTGCTGGCTCCCCTGCCACCGGAACAGAACGGCATCGCCGACTACGCCGGGCACCTCAAGCACGCCCTGGAGCAACGGGGCGTGACCGTCAGCACGCCGCTGGCGGGCCTGGGCAACGACGTGCAGCGCACCCAGGAGGCGCTGCAGGCATTTGACTGGAAGGGCATCGACCTGGTGCACGCCGAGATCGGTGGTGGCCGCCTGGCCGAGTTCAACGGCCTGCGTACCCTGCGCCAGCGCTTCCCGCGCCTGCCGCTGACCGCCACCGTGCACGACCCCGAACGCCTGGTGTGGCGCCGCGAACAGCTGCCCTGGCCGCTGTCGATGGTGGCGGGCATGCCCAACCCGTTGCCGCAGGTGGCCACGGTGCTGGCCGACCCCTTGTGCCTGCGCGAGGAACGCCTGCTGGCGCGCAGCCTCACGCGCCTGGTGACCCTGACCCAGTCGGGCAGCCAGTGCCTGAAACAACGCATGGGCCTTGCCAGCGAACAGATGGTGGTTATCCCCCACGGCAACCTGGTCATTCCACCGGCGCCGCTGCCACCGCTGGAGCCCCTGCGCCTGCTGTACTTCGGCTTCATTTACCGTGGCAAGGGCATCGAGGACCTGCTCGACGCCCTGGCCCTGACGTTCAGCCAGCAACCGGCGCTGCGCGAGCGCATCCGCCTGACCCTGGCCGGTGGCAGCGAACCGGAAATGGCCTTCGGGCCGTCGGGCAGCTACCTGGACCAGCTGCGCCAGCGCATCAGCCAGCTGCAACTCAACGACAACATCGAGTGGGGCCTGGACCTGCCCGCCGCGGATATCCCGGCGGTGATCCAGGCCCATCACGTGATGGTGCTGCCCTACCGCGAGTCCAGCAAGCTCAAGCTGCTGGGCAACCTGCGCGGCACCAGTGGCGCGCTGTCCTGGGCGGTCGCGTGCGGGCGCGGGGCAATCACCTCCGACGCCCGCTCGTTCGCCGAGGAAGTGGCCCACGACAACGGCGTCATCTTCCCCCAGGGCAATGTACCGGCCCTGGCCGCAGAATTGAGTCACCTGTGCGCTGCTCCCGAGCTGGCCATTCGCTGGGCCGAGCACGCCAGTCTGATCGGCAGCCAACGTACCTGGCCACTCACGGCCGGGCGTTTTGTGCAAATGTTCGAGGACGCCTGTGGAGGCCGCTGATCATGTGGAAGAAGCCAATCGTATGGATACCCGTCCTGCTGTGCGCCGCCGTGGCGTTCAGCACCCTGCCCTGGAGCGACAAGGCCGAGGCTGACATCAGCCTCAAGGGTCCGCGAGCGGTCACATGGAGTGACTTCCTGGGCGTCAACGCCCAGTTCGAATATTTTGACCCCTCGGTCTACCAGAAGCAGATGGCCGCCCTCGACGCCCTGGGCCTGACCTGGGTGCGCCTGACCATCCATTGGCCGATCATCGAGCCCACCCAGGGCAACTTCGACCTCACCGCTTTGGACGGTGCCATGACTGCCATGGCCCAGCACAAGTACAACATCCTCGCCTACATGGTGGGCTCGGCAACGTTCGACAGCAGTGCCCCCAGCGGCGCCGCCAGCACCGACCAGTACCCGCCCACCGACTACAGCATCTTCGCCGACCGCATGACCATGCTCGCCAAGCGCTACCCGCAGGTGAACACCTGGCAGGTGTGGAACGAGCCCAATATCGTCTGGTTGCCCAAGGAAGACCCCACCGCCTACGGCAACCTGCTGTTCAGCACCGCCACCGCCATTCGCAAGGCCATCCCCGACAAGCCGGTGGCCACCGCCGGCATGGCCTACTACAGCCAGATGCGCAGCACCGACGGCCTGATGCTGGCCGACCTGCTGACCCAGGGCCTGCCCACCAGCAACATCGTCGCCGCCTACCACCCCTACTCCGAATACCCCGAGGGCGACGACACCACCGCCAAGGACTTCATCCAGCGCGGCAACTACATCAACAGCGCCCTGCACGCCAAGGGCGTGACCCAGGTGTGGGCCACCGAGTGGGGCTGGTCCAGCTACGCAGGCCCGGTGGAAATGCAGGCGGTGATCGGCGTCGACGGCCAGGCCGACTACACCCTGCGCCGCCTGGCCTTGATGAGCGCCATGGACTACCAGCGCATCTTCCTGTTCAATCTCAATGACCTGGACGCGCGCGCCTCGGCCCGCGACCAGTACTACGGCCTGGTTGACCTGAACGGCAACCCCAAGCCGGTGTACACCGCCCTGAAGAATTTCCTGGGGGTGACCGGCGCGCGCCTGGAACCGGCGGACCCACCCGCCTACACCAACGGCCCGGGGGACCTGTTCAACGTGGCCTGGACCCGCGCCGACGGCACTCATCTATGGCTGTTCTGGAGCGCCTCGGGCACCTCGGTCAGCCTGCCTTCGGTGACCTCGGCGACGCTGTTCGACCCGCTGCAGGGCACCAGCACCACCCTGGCCAACGCCCAGGGCATCAGTGTTCCGCTCAAGACCAGCCTGCAAATGCTGGTCTGGTAACAAGGACGATTGAATGCGCATTTTATGGACACTGCCGTATTTGCCCTGGCCTACCACCAGCGGCGGCAAGACCCGTCAGTACCACCTGTTGCGCAGCCTGGCGGCGCGGGGGCACCGCATCACGCTGCTGGTGCAATCCAAGACCGAGGTCGACCAGGCCACGCGCAACGCTCTGGAGCCGTTCCTGGAGCAGTTGATCGTGTTGCCGCGCCGGCCCCTGCGCAGC
This sequence comes from Pseudomonas sp. GYB4201, assembly GCF_056312595.1. Lineage (NCBI taxonomy): Bacteria > Pseudomonadati > Pseudomonadota > Gammaproteobacteria > Pseudomonadales > Pseudomonadaceae > Pseudomonas > Pseudomonas sp. GYB4201. The sequence goes on from NZ_JBWGIG010000019.1 coordinate 104,637, forward strand.
CTCAAGACCCTGCTGGGAGTGCTGGCGGCGCCCTACCCGATGCTGGCCAGCATCAACGGCCTGGCGCCGGAGCTGGAACGCTATTTCGACCAGTTGCTGGCCACCCCGTGGGACGTGGTGCAGATCGAGCACAGCTACAGCTTCCAGCCCTACGAACGGGCGCTGCAACGCCACGGCCAGCCGTTCCTGCTCACCGAGCACAACATCGAGTCGGCCCTGGGCGCGGCCAGCTACGACCGCCTGCCCGGCTGGATGAAGCCGTTCACCGCCTACGACCAGTGGCGCTACCGCCGCTGGGAGAAACGCGTGTTCAGCCAGGCCGCGCAGCTGGTGGCGGTGACCGAGGCGGATGCCCGGCAGATGCAGGTGCTGTTCCAGCGCCAGGCGTCGGTGGTGGTCAACGGCGTGGACTGCCCGCATTACGCCACGGTACGCCCGGCGTTCGACAGCCAGCGCCTGCTGTTCATCGGCAACTACGAATACAGCCCCAACCTGGACGCGGTGGAGTGGGCGCTGGATGAAATCATGCCCAAGGTGTGGGCGCTGAACCCCGAGGTGCGCCTGTCGGTGTGCGGCTTCGCCCTGCCCGCCCAGTGGCGCCAGCGCTGGCCCGACCCGCGGGTGGAGTTCCAGGGCTTCGTGCCCGACCTGCGCGCGCTGCAGGAGCAGACCGCAGTGTTCTTCGCGCCCCTGCGCCAAGGCGGCGGCTCCAAGCTCAAGGTGCTGGAGGCCATGGCCGCCGGCCTGCCGGTGGTGACCACCGGCCAGGGCGTGTCGGGCCTGGCGGTCAGCAATGGCCAGGACTACCTGGGCAGCGAAACCGCCGAAGGCCTGGCCCAGCTGCTGGCCGACGCCGTGCGCGACCCGGCCCGCCTGCAACAACTCTCAGAAGCTGCGCGCCGCTACGTGCGCGGCCATCACGACTGGGCCGTCGCCGCGGCCCAGCTTGAAGACGTCTATTCACGGCTTTTGCAACCTATGGAAGACACCAGCGTATGCGCATAGGACTGGATTATCGCCCGGCCACCAGTTACCCCAACAGCGGCATCGGCCGCCAGACCCTGGCCCTGGAGCAGGCGCTGCGGGCCAACCCGGACGTGCAGTTGCAGTTGTTCAGCGTAGCCCCCGAGAACCACGTCATCCGTCGCAAGGCCCACTGCCCGCGCTGGGGCGCCCCGCTGGCCGGGGTGCACCGGTTGCCGCTGCGGCTCAAGTTCGAGGCTGGCTTCCTGCCCGGCTCCCTGCGCGAAGCCGGGGTGGACACCTACATTGCCAACTTCAACATGGGCCTGCCGTTGGCGCGCAAGCCCGAGGGCATGAAGTACATCCTGCAGTTGCACGACCTGTTCCAGCTGACCCTGACCAACGCCCACGGCTCGCAGCTCAAGGCGCGGGTCTATGGCTACACCGACAAGCTGTCGATCGGCTGGTCGGTGAAGGTCGCCGACCGCATCTGGGTGCCGTCGCAGTACACCGCCGACGAGGTGGCAAAGCTGTTCCCCCAGGCCCGCGACAAGACCCGCGTGCTGCCCAACCTGGTGCTGCCCTACACCGACGCCCTGGCCGACATCAGCGACCTGCAGCTGCCGCCGCGCTATTGGCTGGTGGTGGGCACGCGCGAGCCGCGCAAGAACATTCCCTGGTTCGTGGCCGCCTGGCAGCAGGCGCGCCAGCAGAACCCCGAGGTGCCCGAGCTGGTGCTGGTAGGCGCCCGCGAGCACCTGCCGGTGGCCCAGCAACATTTGCACGGCATGCACTTTGTCAGCGGCATCAGCGACGCCCAACTGCACGCCCTGTACGCTGGCGCGTCGCGGCTGTGGCAACCGTCCTACGCCGAAGGCTTCGGCCTGCCGGTGATCGAGGCGCTGGCCCAGGGCACGCCCGTGGCCGTGGCCAACGGCTCGGCGCTGGATGAGATCACCCCGCCCGACAGCCCGCGTTTCTCGCCCACCGACACCGGCGCGCTGGTGGAACTGATGAAGGAACTGGCCCTGGACCATCCGGTCGACAGCGCCCCGCTCAAGGCCTGGGCCGACGGCTACGGCGAGCGGGCCTACCGCCAACGCTTCGATGAATTGCTCGGGGAGCTGCGCTGATGCCACTGGCCTTTCCGCTCGCGCTGATCACCAGCATTACCTTCGGCGTGCTGGCCTGGCTGTTGCCCGCGCCCAAGGTGCTGGCGGTGATGATTGGCATCGCCGCCATCGTCACCGTTATCCGCAAGCCCCTGTGGGGCCTGCTGCTGTTTGCCGTGATCGCCACCTTCCTGCCCTATACCACGGTCAACGTCGGCATTCGCACCACGGTGTCGGAAGCACTGATCATGCTGGTGTGGGCCAGCGTCATGGCCCAGCACCTGTTCGGCCAGATGCACCGGGCGCCGAAGCTGCTGCACACCGAGCGCATGGTGGTGGCGTTCATGCTGTTCACTGCCCTGCCGTTCGTGGTCGGCCAGATCGTCATCGATGCCGCCGGCAACGGCCCGGTGAACTGGGTGCGCTGGCTGTTCAACCTGTCGACGCTGTTCCTGGTGCCGCGGCTGCTGGACACCCGGGAAAAGCGTGAGCAACTGGTCATCGGCCTGCTGCTGGGCACCCTGTTCCTGTTGCTGCTGGCGATCCCGGTGTACCTCAAGGACAGCACCCCGGCCACCCTCACCGACATTCTCGGCAAGCTGGGCTATGGTTCCATCGACCAGCTGAGCGAAGGCCTGGCCGGCCTCAGCAGCCGCATGGCCTCGGGCTGGACCCACCCCAACATCACCGGTGGCGCCATGGCCCTGCTGGTGCCGCTGGCCGCCTGCTTCGGCCTGACCCGCAAGGGCTGGCCGCGCGCCCTGGGCATTGCGGTGACCCTGCTGGGCATGTTCGGCCTGCTGCTGACCGGTTCGCGGGGCGCCCTGGTGAGCCTGGTGCTGGTGCTGATGTGGCTGGCGCGCAAGCGCCTGCCCTATACCGGCCGCGCCTTGATGGTGGGCCTGGTGGGTGCGGCACTGCTGCTGATGTTCTACCCGCCGTTGCAGGACCGCGTGCTGGACCTGTTCTCCAGCAATGACGCCAGTACCTCGGTGCGCTTCGACGAATACTCGAACTTCCCCCGCGCCATGGCCATGTACCCGCTGGGCATCGGCTTCAAGGTCGACCCGCCGGTGCCGGGCACCACCCTGTGGGGTATCTCCAACCTGTACCTCAACTACATCTACAAGGTGGGGGTCATCGGCCTGGTGATGTTCCTGGTGGTGGTGCGCAGCTGGTGGCGCGCCAGCGGCCCCACCACCAAGACCCTGGTGCTGACCCATGACAACGCCATCTGGCTGGGCACCCTGGTGGGCCTGCTGGCGGCGCTGGTCAGCGGCCTGTTCGACCACTATTTCAGTTTCACCATGGTGCTGGTCGCACTGTTCTGGCTGTTGTTGGGTCTCAACCTGCACGAGGCCCAGCGGCTGCGCGCCGCACCTGCCACTACTTCAGTCCCTGTTGGAAACCGCCTATGAGACATCGTCTGCTTCATTCCCATAATCTGCGGCAGGCACTGCCCGAATACGCCATCAAGATGGGTGTGAGCCTGGAAGAACTGGAAAGCGCCTACGAATGGATGCTGGCCAACGAAGTGATCTTCGAACAACCACTCAAGGGCAACATCCTCACCTTCATCAGCTACGTGAACATCGAACCGCGCATCGAACACCCCCTGGCGCGACGCTTCTACGCCTTGCTGGGCCGCGAGCTGAAAGGCGCGCTGATACCCTTGTACGGCAAGAACTGGGCGACCCTGCGCGACCGCTGGCTGCGGGCCTGGGAGCAGGCCTACAACATCCTCATCTGCAAGATCCCCAGCCACACCCTGCGCCTGGCCTGGCTGCGCCTGGGCGGGGCGAAGATCGGCAAGGGTTCCTCGGTGTGGCGCAACACCGAGGTGCTGGGCGTCGACAGCCTGCGCATCGGCGATGACACCACCGTGGGCTGGCACTGCCAGCTCGACGCCCGCGGCGGGCTGATCATCGGCGACCACGTGACCATCGCCTCCCACGTGCTGATCATCGCCGGCGGCCATGACACCCAGGCGCCCGAGTTCTGGGCCGTGGGCGGGCCGGTGTACATCGAGGACTACGCCTGGATCGCCACCCGCGCGCTGCTGTCGTTCGGCGCGCACGTCGGCGAAGGCGCCATCGTCGGTGGCAACACCGTGGTCAGCAAGCCGGTGCCGCCGTACGCCATCGTTGGCGGGCCCAACGCCGAGGTGAAGGGCGAGCGCTGCCGCAACCTCAACTACAAGGTGGGCGGCAAAGGCCTGTTCACCCTGTTCCACTGAGGCCTGCCATGTTCGGATCGACGCTGTGGCTGACCCTGGCGACGCTGACCGGCCTGGCCGCGGGCTTTGCCCGCGAATGGCTGCTGGTGGCGTCCTGGGGCGCGGGCGGGCAGAGTGACGCCTTCCTGGTTTCGCTGTTCCTGCCCGAAGCCCTGCGCATGGCGCTGGCGGCCGGGCTGCTGAGCGCCGCTGCGCTGCCGCTGTTCCAGCAGCGCGACAGTGACGGCCAGCGCGCCTGGCTGGGCGCGCTGGTGCCACGCATTCTATTGCTGGGCCTGCTGCTGGCGCTGCTGCTGAGCCTGGCCGCGCCGCTGCTGGTGCGCGCCATCGGCCCGGGCCTGGACAGCGACGGCTATGCCCGCGCCGCGGGTTCCCTGCACTGGCTGGCCTGGTGCGCGCCGGGGTTCCTGCTGCATGCGCTGTTCTGCGTGCCGCTGCAGGCGCGCTCGCGCTTCGTGCTGGCCGGCCTGGGGTCGCTGCTGTTCAACCTGCCGCCGGTGCTGTACCTGGCCATCCTGCGCCACGACGCCACCACCACCGGCATGGCCTGCGCCTGCGTGCTGGGCAGTTGGCTGATGCCGGCAGTGCTCACGCCGTCGCTGCTGCGCAACGGCTGGCGGCCGTGGCAGCGTGAACAGGCGCCAGGGGCGGTGAAGGAGCTGCTGCAACGCATCGGCCCGCTGCTGAGCAGCAACCTCGCCAGCCAGGGCCTGGCCCTGTTGGAGCGCATGGTGGCGTCGCTGCTGGGCGAGGGTTCGGTGACCTGGATCAACCTGGCGCGCAAGCTGATCAACCTGCCGCTGATTGCCCTGATGAGCCTCAACCAGGTACTGCTGGGCCTGATGAGCGGCAGCGCCGGCGAGCAACGCCTGACCCTGCTGCGCAAGGGCCTGAGCAGCGCCACCCTGCTGACCGTGCCGGCGGTGACCGGCCTGATCGGCGCCTCGGCGGCGCTGGTGGCACTGCTGCTGCCCAACCAGTCGGCTGGCAGCCCGCTGCCCGAACTGCTGGCCTGGTTCTGCGCACCGCTGATGTTCGGCGCCTGGAACGCCCTGCTGGCGCGCTATGCCTACGCGGCGGGCGACACGCGCATGCCGCTCAATTGCGAACTGCTCGGCAGCCTGCTCAACGCCGTGCTGCTGGGCGTGCTGCCGTGGGCCTTCGGCCTGATCGGCATTGCCATGGCGGCGCTGTGCGGCGTGCTGCTGACCGGGATGCTGCTGATGCGCCGCCAGGCCTTGCTGGGGCAATTGCCGTGGCGCAGCCATTGGCTGCTGGGCGCGGTGGCGATGCTGCTGGCGGCGCTGCTGGTGCACCCGTTGCCGGGCATGTGGGTGCAACTGGGCGTGAGCTGCGTGTGCGGGCTGGTGCTGCTGGTGGGGCTGGGGATGTGGCTGCGGCCCTGGGCGCGCGCCTGAAGCACCCACGGCGCGCCCGGTAGCACCGGCCGCAGGCCGGGTCGCGCCGTGCCAACGGCGCTCGCTCAGGCGTAAGGGCTGTCCCAATACCGCTTGTGCATCCCCAGGCGTTTCTTCCACTTCACCGGCAAGCGCGCTTCCTGCTGGCTGAACTTGTACGCCAGCAGCTTCAAACCGTTGCGCAGGAACGAGCCTGGCCACAGCCAGCACCGGCGCACTCCCAGGTACTTGAGCTCTGACTTCACGTAGCGCAAGCCCTCGCCCCCTGCCCCGCCGAACTGCTCGCGAATCCAGGGCTCGCGGGCCTGGAACACGCCGATGTCGAAGTAGCGGCGGAACTCCTCGGCCAGGGTGTAGTTGTGCGAATGCCGGCAGCAGGCGTCCCCGGCATAGGCGGTTTTCCAACCGGCCACCAGCATGCGCGCGGCCACGTACATGTCTTCGGAAAGAATGACGTGCAACGGAAAGCCGCCCACCTGCATCAGCGCCTTGCGGCGGTAGGCGGCGAACGAGTTGGACATGAAGCAGGTCTTGATGCCCAGGCGGTCGACGTCGGCCATGCTCTTGAGCTGCGAGGTGGCCGGGTAGTTGAACGCCCGCGCGTGGGCCGACAACAGGTTGGCGTCCTTGTGCGCCAGCTGCCGCCCGCACACCGCGCCCACGCTGTCATCGGCAAAGGGCGCGACGATGCGTGCCAGTGCCTGGGGGTCTTCGAGGTAGGCATCCTGGGTCATGAACACGTACACGTCATAGCCGGGAAACTCCTCGACCATGCGCTGGCGCGTGCCGCCGTGGTTGAATTCGCGGCTGGGAATCAGCAGGAAATGATCGGCGCACTCGCGCCCAAGCTCGGTGGTGCCGTCGCTGGAGGAGGAATCGACGATCAGGGTATCGAAATCAATCGTCTGGCTGCCCAGCGAGTCCAACAGACGTTGCAGATCCCTGTGACCATTGTAGGTTGGGACCACGCACGCTACTTTCAAAGTCGTCATGGCCATATCCCCACGTGATTGCCAAGTCCATTTGTTGCGGCCATTGGCGGTGCAGGCCAAGCCTGCCGACAACGGCACCCGATGTGCGGTACAGCGTGTTGAAGATTAGCGCACACGGGGCCGAGGCCGGTAACAATAAATTCAGGCCAGCACTTCGCTCAGGGGAATGAAGCGCACGCGGTCGCCTTCGGCCAGGGTGCGGCCTTCCAACACCTCCACCAGGCCCTCGGCCCAGGCGGCGCTGCGCAGCACCCCGGAGCTCTGGTTGGGGTAGATGACCGCGCGGCCGTTCTCCAGGCGCCCGCGCAGGTACTCGCGGCGGTTGCCCGGCTTGGCCCAGGTAAAGCCCACCGGCACGTCGAACGCCAGCGGCGCGACGTCGGCCACGCCCATGCGCCGCAACAGGTACGGCCGCGCCAGCAGCGCGAAGGTCACCAGGGTGGAGGCCGGGTTGCCCGGCAGGCCAATCACCGGCACGCCACGGAAATGCCCGAAGGTCAGCGGCTTGCCGGGCTTGATCGCCAGCTTCCACAGCGCCAGCTCACCCTCTTCGCGCAACGCCACGCCGAGGAAATCCGCCTCGCCCACCGACACACCGCCGGTGGACAGGATCAGCTCGGCCTGGCCCAGCTCGGCCAGGCGCGCGCGGGTGCGGGCCAGGTCGTCGGGCAGGATGCCGGCGTCGATCACCTCGCAGCCCAGGCGCTGCAACCAACTCACCAGCAGGCGCCGGTTGCTGTTGTAGATCTGCCCCGGCGCCAGCGGTTGGCCGGGGTCGACCAGCTCATCGCCGGTGGACAGCACCGCCACGCGCACGCGGCGCACCACGTCCAGCTGGGCGTGGCCCAGGGACGCCGCCAGGCCCAGTTCGATCGGGCCCAGGCGCGTGCCGGCGGGCAGTACCTGCTCGCCGACACGGGTTTCCTGGCCTTGGGGACGGATGTTCTGGTTCACGCTGAGCGCTTCGGTGAAGCGCACGCGGCCGTCGTCCAGCACCTCGGCGTTTTCCTGCATTTCCACGCAGTCGGCACCTGCCGGCACGGGCGCGCCGGTGAAGATGCGCGCGCAGGTGCCCGCCGCCAGCGGCGTGGGCATCTGCCCGGCCTGGATGCGCTGGCTCACCGGCAGCGGCTCGCCGCTCCAGTCGGCCAGGCGCAGGGCGTAGCCGTCCATGGCGCTGTTGGACCAGGGCGGCATGTCCAGGGTCGACACCAGCTCGGTGGCCAGCACCCGGCCATCGGCGTCGGCCAGGGCCACGCGCTCGGTCTCGCGCAAGGGCGCCTGGTCAGCCATGGCCAGCAGGCGCTCCAGCGCCTGCTCCAGCGGCATCAGCGGCTTGGCCGCGCCCAGCTCAGCCACGGGACTGGCAGGGCTCGGCCTGCTTGAGGTGAGGAACGAAGTTGCACGGGCGGTGGCGCACGTCCAGCTGCTCGGCGAGGATACCGTCCCAACCGGTGCGCACGGCGTTGGTGGAGCCCGGCAGGCAGCACACCAGGGTGCCGTTGGCCAGGCCCGCCAGGGCGCGCGACTGCACGGTGGAGGTGCCGATGTCCGGCACGCTGATCTGGCGGAACAGCTCGCCAAAACCGTCCACCTGCTTGTCCAGCAGGCAGGCCACGGCCTCGGGGGTGCTGTCGCGGCCGGTGAAGCCGGTGCCGCCGGTGATCAGCACCACCTGCACCACGTCCTCGGCGATCCAGTGGGCGACTTTCGCGCGAATCTTGTACAGGTCGTCCTTGAGCAGCACGCGCTCGGCCAGCAGGTGGCCGGCGGCGGTCAGGCGGTCGACGAACATTTGCCCGGAGGTGTCGGTTTCCAGGGTACGGGTGTCACTGACAGTCAGCACCGCAATATTGAGCGGCACAAAAGGTACATCAGCCTTGGCTTTCATCAGGGCTCGTCCGGTTGTGTGTAGGAATAGGCAGTGTTATATCACAGCAGCCCTCATCTGAAGACCGAGACCTGCGATGCCCGACACTGCCCTGCCCGCCTGTTCCGTCCTGTTGCTGGCCGGTGGCCGTGGCCAGCGCATGGGCGGCCGCGACAAGGGCCTGCTGCCCTGGCGCGGCCAGCCACTGATTGCCCACCTGCACGCCCGGGTGCGCGGCCTGGGCGATGACCTGATCATCTCCTGCAACCGCAACCAGGCCGTCTACGCCGCCTACGCCGACCGCCTGGTAGCCGACGACAGCGCCGACTTCCCCGGCCCCCTGGCGGGCATTCGCGCAGGGCTTGCCGCCGCCCGCCACAGCCACCTGCTGGTGCTGCCCTGCGACGTACCGGGCATTGACGGCGACCTGCTGCAGGCCATGCTGCGGTTGGCCTTCGCGCAGCCGCAACAACCGCTGATGGTGCGCCAGGGCGAGCACTGGGAGCCGCTGCTGTGCGTGATCCCGGTGGCCCACGCAGCGGTGTTCGAGCAGGCCTGGCAAGCCGGCGAGCGCAGCCCGCGCCAGGTCATGCTGGCCCTTGGCGCCCAGGCGCTGCAGTGCCCGGCCGATGACCCGCGGCTGGCCAACCTCAACACCCCGCAGCTGCTGGGCGATGCCTGACAGTGTCAAAAAAATGGAACTCACCCAGGGTACAACCGTCTCAAACCTTGTACATGGAACAATCGTCCCCCTTTGGAGAAACAGACAATGACTAAACGGACCCTTCCCGCTCTGCTCCTGGCAATGGGCCTGGCCACCCTGGCGGGTTGCTCCACGCCCACGGTCATCACCCTCAACGACGGGCGCGAGATCCAGGCGGTGGACACGCCCAAATACGACGAAGACTCGGGCTTCTACGAAATCAAGCAGCTGGATGGCAAGGAAACCCGCATCAACAAGGATCAGGTACGCACCGTCAAAGAGCTGTGACGGCCTGACCCCAGGGGCACGGCCGGCCGGCGTGCCCTCACTTGCCGAGCGCCGATTTTGGAATAGAATCAGGTCTATCGGGGTGTAGCGCAGCCAGGTAGCGCGTCTCGTTCGGGACGAGAAGGCCGCAGGTTCGAATCCTGTCTCCCCGACCAGTCTTGTGAAGATGCCCGCCTTGTGCGGGCTTTTTCGTTGGTGCTCAAGTCCATACATCCACTTACATTGTCGGCCGTCCCCAGGCGCGACTTCCCCCGCCGGCAGGGGATACCATGGGCCCCGTCATCAACGATGCCGGGAAGGGACACTCCATGAAAAGGCCACTCATCCAGCCACGCCTGGTTGGCACGAGGTTTGACGATCATACAATCCCCCTGGAGCTGCTGCGTGACCTGGCGATGCTGGAGGAATTCGTGGTAGCCGTCGCCAAATGGAAATTCGTCGAGCAGAACGGTCGTGTCAGGACACCAAAAGGGTTTACCGACCACCTTTCGATCAATTTGGCCGCCATTACTGCAGGAAGCGCCGTTCCAAACATCGTGATCGAATATGTCGATCCCACACCCGGTTTGTTTCCTGCAGCCAACGAGGTTTACTTCTTCGAGGCTATCCAGTCCATTGGCCAGGCAATTGACGCAGCTGAGCACGATGAACCTATTTCCCCACACTTGCCGGCCGCGCTGCTCGGGTATTTCGACCGTTTTGGCCGGGGCCTGCGCGAGGGGGAGGCATTGGAGATATGGCCTGGGGCGAGCCGCCCGGCACGCTTATCGAAAATCACCCGGCGCAAGCTACTGCTCGCCTCCCAAAATCAGGTGCTAACTGATGAGGTCACCGTTCGGGGAATAGTCCCGGAGATCGATCAAAACAAGATGAGCTTTGAGTTGCAGCTTGCTGACGGGCGAAAAATCAACGCAAAAATGGACACCATTCACCTCGATACGATTCTGGAAGCGACCGGGGGATTTCGACGTGACGTAAAGGTGTCTGTGTCGGGAATCGGTCGATTCGACCGGCATGAGCGTCTACAATCACTGGACGTGATAGAGGATGCAGCGATCATCGAATTCAATGACCCCCTGGCGCGCCTCGATGAACTCCGGTTGCTGAAAGCCGGGTGGCTGGACGGTCGGGGGCTGGTACCTGCCCCTGTCGAGTTCGATTGGGCCGAAAGCTTTTTCCGCGACCATTACCCCGCGACGTTGCCCACCCCCATGATCTACCCCACCGCTGAAGGTGGGTTCCAGCTTGAATGGCGTACTGGCAACCAAGACATCAGCCTGGAAATTTTCCCGACCACCAAAGCCGCTGAACTGCACGGACTGAATGTTAAGTCCGGCGAAGCCACCTCCGAACACCTCGACCTTGCACAACAGTCCGGTATCGACACCCTGATTGCCTTTGTGTCCAAAGCAGCCAGAGGTGAAGTGTGATGAAGGACCAGACACAGCTTCTGCGCCAGATTCACCCAAGCTTTGTTCAGGATGGCAAAGTCACCTCCCAAGCGTTCCGTCCGACCCCCAAGGATGACAAAAAGCTTTCGTGCTACGACGGCAGTCGGATTTCTGCAGAAAGCGCCTTCAACCACTTTGTAAAATCACCTGAGTGCCGCTCGGTGGGTGTCATGGCCGTAACCGTCATGGAGTGCACAGCCCTGGATTTGCCGGTGGTCCCCGACCCCGTGGCCTTTGCTGAACATATACTTATCGATTTTGCCGCGTTCGAAAAGCGCGAGGTGGAGCGAAAGGCAAAGCTGCTCAGAGCACTGGCTGAGTCGAGGGATTGGCTGTTCAAACCTTCGTAGCGAAGGACTGCAATCCGCCTGAAACCTTGCACGCTGAGCCGAGCTTGAAGTCGGGCCATTACCGGCGGGGCCCCTGGCTGATTGTGCAGGTAAGCTATGACCCCTTCGCGTACATGCAATGATCGCCAGGCATCACCACCCACGCAAAGGACCCTGCCCATGCCCCACCTCCTCACCCTCTGCGGCAGCCTGCGCCAAGGTTCGTCCAACCGCGCGCTGCTGCACGCCGCCGCGCAACTGGCGCCCCCGGGCCTGCAACTCAAGCACTACGAGGGCATCGGCAACCTGCCGTTGTTCAACCCCGACCTCAGCGACACGCCCCCGCCTGCGGTGCAGGCCCTGCACGCAGCGGTGGACGCCGCCGACGGCCTGCTGATCGCCTGCCCCGAATACGCCCGCGGTATTCCTGGTGCCTTCAAGAACGCCCTGGACTGGCTGGTGGCCAGCCAGCAATTCCCCGGCAAGCCGGTGGCGCTGTTCAACGCCTCCCCACGCGCCAGCGACGCCCAGGCGGCACTGCGCCTGGTGCTGCGGACCATGTCGGCGCACCTGGTGGAGCAGGCGTCGGTGACGGTCAACCTGTTGGCCAAGGGCATGACGGCAGCGGACATCGTCGCGGATGGGCAAGTGGCTGAGGTGGTGGCGTCCGCGTTGCAGGCGTTTGAGCTGGAGATTCTGCGGGGGAGAAATGGCGTGAACACTCCTGAGCTTCTATAGCAATTATCCCTTTCATTGACATCAGAGTGTCGGGCGGTTGCAGCGGCGCCCTGGTCGATACTTCATTGGCTGGAAGGCACATACACTGACAGGGAGGGTGCTCGGCCATTACCCCCCCTATGCATTCCCCAAGCGAGCTTTGCGCAGGTTCGCCTGGGCGCGCTCGATCCAGTCAGCCTTGGGCGGTGGCCCCAGGCTCGGTGTCACCGCCTCGGGAACGACAGCGGCAACCTGTGGCTCCAACGCCTCATGCGCCCCCAGTATTTGCTTCAGGGCTGCTGTAGTGGCATTGGCTTGGTTCAAGGGCTCAGGCGGGCTCAGCGTTTCCACCAACTCGAGCACGGCACCGGTCTGCCGGGTAAACGCCCGTACCCGGTCCGGCAGCTCTTTCATTGGCAGCGGTAGCCCTGTGAGGGTGTCGAACGCGCTGATGCTCGGTGCCCCTGCCTTGCCACGCAGCACCGGTATGGCAAGCGAAGGCAGAAACAGGCCGACCAGGTAGCGCGGGTCCTTGCGCTGCACGGTCAGGCCAATGCTGCCAACGGCCACCGCCACCCCCAGGACCTGCCCAGCGGTGGCCAGCAATGACAGCGATTTATTCGATTGCGTATCGAAGAACACCCCACGGTAGCGAAAGTAGTCACTGAACACCTCGCGCTCGTTCAGCGCAGCATTCATGAACCAGGCGCGCGAGTCATGCACGAACTGGTCGTACAGGCGTACCAGCCGGCGCTTGTCTTCGCGTACCTGCAGCCGCTTGTCATCGAACAGCTGGTGGTAGGCTCCGATGCCCCGTTGCCTCAGTTCGCTGTACTCCCCGGCTTCATCCTGCTCGTTGGTCAGGTAAATCAAGCCGCCGACCAGCGCATTGGTGATTGTGCCCACGCTCAAGGCTTCACCGCCCCCAGGCAGCCCCCATTCAGGAACGAAGTCCCGGCGAAAGTCAGCCATGGCGTTGTCCAGCTGGCGTTGATCCATCAAGGGTTCAAAGGCCTTGCTGGTGTTGAGGTTGATGGGTGCCTTGAGGCCCAGGCGCTTTTCGTAGCGGGCCTTGGTCAGCAGGTGAGCCTCGTATGCCTGCCCCTGCGCCTGGGTTTCGGCCGGGGGCTCGGCCCCGGCGCGCAGGGCAACATCCTGCTGCAATTGGCGGGTGTAGAGCGCCTCCAGAGCCGTTTTCTCGTGCGCCAGCATGTCAGTGCCATGGATAGCCCGGTAGCCTGGGGTTTCGCGCAGGAAGAAGTTTGTGTAGCGGTGAATGCGCCAACCAGTGATCTGCGCGGCCTGGTGGGCCATCACGTCCTCGACGGGGCCGTCGATGAGGGTGGCTTGCCAGGTGTTGAAGGTTTCGATGAGGTCGTCGGAGAGAGAAAACTCGTCGCTAGTCTCCTGCTCCATTGCTATCCAAGGGGACTCCCGAAGGGTCCGGTCATCCAATGCATCTTTGGGCGACTGCAGGGGTGCGCCAACTTTATAGGCCTCCGCATACATGCAATGCAGTGCGATCTGTGACAGCACATGTGCACCGCCACCCAAGGACTTCCCCTGGTCCCCCGGCGGGTACCCACCGCCGACATCGGAATGCACGCCGGGAAACACGTATTCGAAGGTGCCCTTGCGGTAGGTGGACGGGCAGTCGGGGGCCGTGGGGTCGGCCTTGCGCCGGATCGAATCCAGGGGAAAGCAGCCGCGCTGCTCATGGGCGGAAACGAAGTGCACGCAACGCTGCAGAAACTGCTCGCTGTCCGACAAGCGCAAAGTGCCGTCGGCCCAGCCCATGTGACCCGAGGCAAACGGTGCCAGGTACGCCACGCCCACCGAGGCCACGGTGTCGAACAGGCCCATGAAGGCGATACTGATAGGAATCCCGGCAAACAGGTAGCAGGCCTGCCCTTCTACCTCGACCTGGGTCAGGTCTTCCAGCCAGCGGGCGAACGTACGCGCCTGGGCAGCCCCGCGGGAAAACCCATAGACATACAGGCGCATGGCCTTGATCGGCGCGATCACCTTGCGCCGGTGCAGCTCGTCGATGGCTGCCTGGCGTGCTCGCAACGGGGCTTCCAGGGCTTGTTGCCGGCGCTGGTGACCAGGCTTGAGCAGCGAGGCGCCCAGTGCGTCCTGCATGACCGAGGTGCCCATTTGCTGGACCAGGGCGTAGGCGTCGTCAGGCGGTATATAGGGCTCCTGGCAAGCCTGCTGCAGTGCATCCAGCAAGCGGGTGATCCCCCAATTGATGCGGTTTTCCCCGCCGACGGCGGTTTTAAGGCCGCCGGGGTCAGGTGCGAACTCGCCAATTTCCTTGAATTCGGTACCTACGCCTTGGATATAGTAGCGATAAAACCCCAACCCATTTTCTTTCGAAAGGCCATCCGCCTGGTTCTTGCCAAGACTTGCATGAAACAGTCTTGCGACGTTGCTGGTGGTCGGTGGATGGGTTTTGGTATCCGAGGGTTCGTGATTATTAGTGCCATCGAAACACAACGTGATATGCAGCACGCGCATGCACGGCCGCCCTTCAAATTCGCGGTTGGCCTTCCAGGCTTCACGCATCAAGGTCTCTTCGATCTGGTGTTCAACACTGGCCTGTTGGCGGTTATTGAACGCAACCTCCCAGGGGCCTTTGGGCAACATGCCCTTGGCATCAAACGCATCCATTTTATGAACCGCTTCACGAGCGGCCGTTCCAGGTTCGGGTTTCAAGGTGTCGGACATACAGGCGGTTCTTCCATCCTGAAGGGAAAATTGAAGGGGTAACCGACCATGCCGGGCCGGTAGATCGTCGCGCCTACTGCAACTTTGCTGCAGGGCAGGAAATGCACGTTGACCACCCCCAGGCGGTCGTAGGGTGCTACCTCCACCCAGGCGCTGTGGCGGGTATAAAACGTTTTATGTCGGGCCATTCGCGCATGCCACGCCTCGCTGTAGCGTCGTTCGGGCCAATCGCCGTATGCGTACGGATCAGGATCCCTCTCCCACTCCACCAGCACCTTCAACCCCGGCCGCCACTGCACCGGTAACATCACACAGCAGTTCTGCTTGCCACCCCCACCGTAGGGGCCGATGTTAGGCCCACCGTTGCGGTTGACCATGAACCAGTTGATCGCCGCTGCCGTGTGGTTGCGCCCCTCGATGGGCGCCCCCAACTTCGTCGGCTTTGCCGGGGTGCACCCGGTAATCACCAGAAGCGCCAAGAGCGCCAATGGTTTCAAGGTGTCGGGCATACAGGCGGCTCTTCCATTCTGGAGGGGAAATTGAAGGGGTAACCGGCCATGCCAGGCCGGTAGATCGTCGCGCCTACTGCAACTTTGTTGCAGGGCAGGAAATGTACGTTAACCACCCCCAGGCGGTCGTAGGGTGCTACCTCCACCCAAGCGCTGTGCCGGGTATATTTGGCTGCATGGGCCTCCATTCGCGTGTGCCACGCGTCCGAGAAAACCCGCTCGGGCCAATAGCGGGAGGCGCCCACGTTGGGATCCCTCTCCCACTCCACCAGCACTTTCAGCCCCGGCCGCCACTGCACCGGCAACATCGCACAGCAAGTCTGGCTGCCACCTCCACCGTAGGGGCCGATGTTCGGCCCACCGTTGCGGTTGACCATGAACCAATTGATCGCCGCTGCCGTGTGGTTGCGCCCCTCGATGGGCGCACCCAACTTCGTCGGTTTTGCCGGGGTGCATCCGGTGATCACCAGAAGCGCCAAGAGCGCCAATGGTTTCAAGGTGTCGGGCATACAGGTGGCTCCTCCATCCTAGAGGGGAAATTGAAGGGGTAACCGGCCATGCCGGGCAGCTGCGCCACGGCGGCTACCGCGACTTGGTTGCAAGGCAGGAAATGCACGTCGACCACGCCCAGGCGGTCGTAGGGTGCTACCTCCACCCAGGCGCTGTGCCGGGTATAAAACGTTTTATGGCGGGCCATTCGCGCATGCCACGCCTCGCTGTAGCGTCGTTCGGGCCAATCGCCGTATGCGTACGGATCAGGATCCCTCTCCCACTCCACCAGCACCTTCAACCCCGGCCGCCACTGCACCGGCAACATCGCACAGCAAGTCTGGCTGCCACCTCCACCGTAGGGGCCGATGTTAGGCCCACCGTTGCGGTTGACCATGAACCAGTTGATCGCCGCCGCCGTGTGGTTGCGCCCCTCGATGGGCGCCCCCAACTTCGTCGGCTTTGCTGGGGTGCACCCGGTAATCACCAGAAGCGCCAAGAGCGCCAATGGTTTCAAGGTGTCGGGCATACAGGCGGCTCTTCCATTCTGGAGGGAAAATTGAAGGGGTAACCAACCATGCCGGGCCGGTAGATCGTCGCGCCTACTGCAACGTTGTTGCAGGGCAGGAAATGCACGTTGACCACCCCCAGGCGGTCGTAGGGTGCTACCTCCACCCAGGCGCTGTGCCGGGTATAAAACGTTTTATGGCGGGCCATTCGCGCATGCCACGCCTCGCTGTAGCGTCGTTCGGGCCAATCGCCGTATGCGTACGGATCAGGATCCCTCTCCCACTCCACCAGCACCTTCAACCCCGGCCGCCACTGCACCGGCAACATCGCACA
>NZ_JBWGIG010000020.1:0-5597 GCF_056312595.1 Pseudomonas sp. GYB4201
CGGTGGTCAGCGGCTGCCTGTACCACGCTGAAAACAAGGCGCCCTACGACCTGCCCGCCAACAAGACCCGTAGCGTGTTCAAGACCATGAGCAGCCCCGGCGGCGGTGGCTTCAACGAACTGCGCATTGAGGACAAGAAAGGCCAGGAACAAATCTTCATCCACGCCCAGCGCAACTGGGACGAGAACATCGAGCACAACCAGAGCATCCGCGTGGGCAACGAGCGGCATGACACGGTCGAGGCCAACAGCTACAGCCACTTCATGGCCGAAGAACACCGCACCACCCTGGCCGACCGCAAGGTTGAGGTGAAGGTGGATGACCACCTGAACGTGGGCAACAACCAGCACATCAAGCTGGGCGTGGCGCAGTTGACCGAGGCTGGGCAGCAGATACACGTCAAGGCCGGGCAGAAGCTGACCCTCGAGGCCGGCCAGGAAATCACCGTGCAGGCGGGGAGCAGCTTCATCAAACTCGATGCCGGCGGCATCACCCTGGTGGGCGCGCAGATCAAGGCGAATGCGGGTGGGGCGGCGGGTGTGGGGAGTGGGATATCCCTGCTGGCGCCGGGGCTGCCGGGGGCGGCGGATGCGGACAAGGCCGGCGCGGTGATGACCGGCGCCGTGGCCAACCCGACCTGGCTGGAACTGAACCTGCACCACAAGAACCTGGAGCCTGTGGCCAACGCCACCTACCGTGTCGAATTCGCCGATGGCTCCGTCAAGGAAGGCAAGCTCGACGAAAAAGGCTACGCGCGCCTGGACGATGTCCCTGCGGGCCCGACCAAAGTTCACTACGGCGAGGACCCCAGCACCTTCACCCGCACCACCATCGCCGCCGCCGACACCACCGACGACGACCTCGATGCAGACCTGCGCACGCTGGGCTACGACCCGGCCCAGGTTGATTTACAGGCAGTAGCCGAACACGTTTCAGGGAGAACCGCATGACAGCAGCAGTCGCTGCGGCCGACGCCGCCACCAAGGCCGCCTACAAGGACGCCGCCATCCAGATCAGCAAAGGCATCGCCCTTGGCGCCGTGCCCGCACTGGGGCAGGCCATCGATGCCTACGACACCGTGGAGTCGTGCATCACGCTGTACAACGCCGATACACCCGATGCCAAGGAAGAAGCCGAGTTTGACCTGATATTAGCCTTGATCGGCTGGATTCCGGGGCCCGGGGATGGGGTGAAGAAAAGCTTCAGGCTGGTGAACCGCGACCCGGAGCGCTTCGCGCCGGTGCTGTTTGATTTGCTGCGTTTCATCCTCAGTGAATGCGGGATCAAGACCAGCCCGGAGGTGTTGCTGGCAGAGGTGTTCAATGCCGAGGATGCCGAGGCTGATGGGGATTGTCGAGAAGCGGTTGTTGAAGTGGAAGAAGGTGCAGCGTAATAGTTCGGCTGCTTCGAGTGGCTCCGAGAAGCCTGCGGCGCACCCGAAACCTGCGGCGAAGGATGCGGTCGTAGCATCGGAGGGGTGTGATGGGGGTAGCACTACGCACACTAATCACAGTGACAAATCAACGCTTGGCCAAAGAATATTGTCGGAGCTTTCTAACGAGGTATTAGGGGTAATTGGCGAACATATCGCTGATTATATTTGCGCAGAGCAATTTGGCTGGGGCAAGGACTGGGAGGCACATGACAAAGGGGCTGATGGGCGTTGGACTGAAGGAACGCCAAGCCTTTCAAAAATGGGAAAACTTTCGAAGGGCGGAGACCCCAAGGCCCAGCATATTCTCTATAAGCTCACAGATCCCGCGAATGGCACTGGTATCGACTCGGTGTGGCGAGCAAGCCCTGCAAACAATAACGGGAAAAAATTCGCTATTATTGAGGCAAAGGCCAGTCGAAAAGAAGATAGCCCAAAATTTCTGAAGAAAACAAACAATACCCGCAAGCCCTCGGTGCGTTCGACAATCGGAGTTTCTGGGATAGCGGATATAAGCGAATTACTGGAACCGACTGACACAGATAGCGGCCAAGCAAGCTCGAATAGTATACCAGCCGGATCGGGCAAGCGAAGACTTTCACAGCCAGCGCCGGATACTAGAAGCTCAACTTCAGAAACTCGACAGATAGTAGTGCAGATGAGCAAGCAATGGATTGAAAAAAACTTGTCGAAAGCGGTCGGCGCTTTCAATAAAGAAGCCGTCCAAGCATCGTACAGCCGCCACCTTTTTTATGCCCCCATCTATCATCCGAGTGGCAGTCCGAAAGACCACGCCTTGGCGGCGAGGACGGGCAACGATGTGAACCATGAAAATCACGATGCATTCCATTATGATGAAGTAGAAGTAAAAAAGGCCGTGAACAAAAAGAAAAAGGCACTCGCTGTCAAGCACGGAAACCAGTCATCACTAGCAGTGGAACAATAAAATGAAACGGCGGCAGGTCTTTCTCACCGAATCGGTCTACAAAAAACTCGCCTCTCACTATCGAGGCGTTGAGGCATTCTGGAGCAAAACACCTCTAGACTCTGATTCTAAGGAAGAGGAGAATTCCTTAAAAGCACAGTCGATTCTTAGCGCTTCCGTTAGTGGGTTAATACTGGAGTACACAGCAGGCACCGAGATTCATGACTTAAACCCACTACTTGAAAATGTAATCACCAAATACGAAACCTTCCAAAAAGCACTTGCCGCCTATGAGGGCGTTCAGAATATTTCACCACTGGCAATTGGTGACTGGCTGGACCAATACGAAGAATGCGTTCAGATCATGAGCATCTGCATTCTGTTAGACCGTAATGATCTGTTAGCGCGTTTTGTCCCCTTGATTGACAACGCTGGTTACGCAGGGAAAGACGCGCTCTACGAGGACTTACTCGCAAAGGTCCTTCCTCACAGGACGGACGTTGACACTTGGTATCATTTAGTTTACTCAAAGCTGCTTTATGCCATATATGCAGAAACACCGCAAGAATCCTCAGACTTGATTGATCAATACTGTAAGGAATGGTACCCAGCTTTTGCCCAAGCGCCTTGGCACGATACTCATCTCGTAGAAGAGGAGGGAGGGTATTTTGGGTACTGGTCATTTGAAGCAGGCGCGATTGCATATCTTTACGGTATAGATGACAGCCAGATAAATCACATGGTCTACCCAAAAGACCTCGTACAGTATGCACGAGAAACTGGAAGACGCGATAACCCCGGGGAAGCGTTGAAAGTTTATGCCGGTGGCAACTGCCCACGATCGGGATTTTGGTACACCCCTGCAAAATCCAACTCAAAGCGCTTCTTTAGCCTAGGTGAGTTTATGCCTGAGTTCAAAGATTCATCATGGGGCGCAACCATCTGGTACTGGTCCGGAGAAAAGGAATAACACGCGCGGGCCAAAACCTACGTGAAAATTGGTCAAAGGAACCTACATGACCCAAGCCGTACCCGAGGAGTCAGTCGATTACTCACACCTTTTGGACGACATCGACCAGTACATCGCCTTGCTGCGCATGCCCTACCTGAATCAGGAAATCCAAGCGTTCGACACTGCCCAGTCAGCCATACGCGTACTACACGCCAGCAGCGATCAGACAACTACCGAAGCTTGCTGTGACCTGCTGTTCGCCTTGATTGGGTGGATGCCTGGCGTTGGAAATGAACTTAAGGCTTGCCTTCGCCTGGTTAACCGCCTACCACAACGCTTTGCAAAGCACTGGTTCGACATGCTGCGTTTTGTGTTGCAACGCGCGCGCGTGAAGACTAGCCCTGAAGCATTGCTGGCTACATGCTTCGATGTACGCCATTTGCGCCACAGCCTGCAGGATGTATCCCAAGCAATGCCAAACTCGGCCAGCTGGAAGAGCCTGACCCAGGATGATCGGGAAGGCGCTGCCCTGGGGTTGGGGGTAGCCCTGTCGCGTTTGCCCCAGCGGCTTGAAGAAGTGACCAAGCGCATCGCGAATTGGAACCGCATTCAGCGAAACACGTCAGCCGTCGACTATGACCGCAGCCTTCGCGCAAGCAGGCCCAAGCCAGGGAGCATCGACGCCCGTGTGGGTAGTGACGGTGTGGACGGCGGAGAACCCTGCAGCATCAACCAGATTGCCTGCTCCAATCCGGGCGTGCGAGAACTGCAGCATTTCCGTAAAGAGTTGCGCTTCTACCTGGCAGCTTTAGCTCTGGAGTGGGGCCCGGATTGGGATAGACCTGGGGTAGAAGTTCCTCCGCCGTGGAAGGACGATGAACCTTGGCAAAAAGCCAAGGCGCTGGCCAGCGGCGAACGCGGTTGGCTGGAACTGAACCTGCATGATCACAATCTTTCGCCCATTCCTGGGGCCGCGTACCGGGTGGAATTTGTTGACGGCACCTTCCGGGAAGGCGTTCTCGATAGGCAAGGCCATACTCGTCTAGAGGACCTGCCTGTGGGGGATGCCAGGGTGTATTACGGTGAGGACCCTCGTGCGTACCACCCCCAACTATTCAAATTTCTACCACCAGACAGCGAGTGCCTCGCCGATGAGGTTCGCTTATTGGGGGTTGATCCCCTGGAAGTGGATTATTACGAACTGGTGTCCCAGGCCTGCCGACGGATCGAATGAAGATGGCACTGCAAATCCCCCCAATGACCATTCGCCGACGACAGCCTTTTCTGAGCCAGCAGCAATACGATAACTATCGCGAACATTTCAATAGCGAAGAAGCGTTCTGGAACATCCATAAGTTCGAGTCAGACAGCCCCGAACAGGAGGCGTCCTTGCGAGCTCGCCATTTTGTAAGGTCGGCACTGAACCGTATTAGCCTGTTCTACACGGCCGGCGTGGAGCCTGAGCTGATTGGCGACTGCCTGGAAGACCTGGTTCGCAAGTATGAGCGCTGCCAGCGCAACATGGCCATTTATGAAGAGTGCCCGGAGATCTCACCCTTAGCGTTGTGTTACTACCCGGACCAGTTCGAGGAATGCGTGCAAGTCATAAGCTTGTGCATTCTGCTACAGCGCACTGATCTGCTGCCCCGCTTCGTCGCCCTGTTCGATCGTGCTGGTTACCATGGCGAAGACGCTTTGTTGGAAGCGTTACTCAAACACTATCTCCCTGAAAGGCAGGAGATTGACGAGTGGTATCACGGCCTTTATACCCCGCTTATAGAGGCCATACACGCCACCACCACGAATGCGGCAGACGCATCTTTGAAGGAGTATTGCGAGCATTGGTATAGCCATTTTACCCACGCGCCTTGGAAGGACATTCACCTGGGCGGTGAAGAAGGAGGGTATGTGGGTTACTGGGCATTTGAAGCGGGTGCCGTGGCGTACCTTTACGGCATGGATGATTCTGCCATTGACCACATGGTATTCCCCAAGGACCTGGTCGAGTACGCACGTCGCGAGGCACCACGACCTGCAAGGTCGCTACCCACGGTAGAGGTGCCT
The DNA here is from genome assembly GCF_056312595.1 of Pseudomonas sp. GYB4201. Taxonomy (NCBI): domain Bacteria; kingdom Pseudomonadati; phylum Pseudomonadota; class Gammaproteobacteria; order Pseudomonadales; family Pseudomonadaceae; genus Pseudomonas; species Pseudomonas sp. GYB4201. Next base: position 5,374 of record NZ_JBWGIG010000020.1, read on the forward strand.
GCTAGCGCTGCGCCCCTGGAACGGCAACGACTGCCGTTGCGCAAGACCTTGATCTGCCTGGCAATCCTTGGTGCGGGCTGGAGGGCGTTGAAGCGGCGACTTTTGCCTGGTTGAATGCATTTGAGCCTCCCCGTAGCAGCTGCCGCCAGGCTGCGTCCGCCCCCCCCCCCCACGCGGGGGACCGGGAGAAATGCGGCCGCGGGCGGGCGGCCGGGGGGGCGGGG
>NZ_JBWGIG010000020.1:5607-44793 GCF_056312595.1 Pseudomonas sp. GYB4201
CCCCCCCCCCCCCCCCCCCGGGCTCCCCCTCAAAAACCGCGCCGGCGCCGGGCCCCCCGCTGCTACGGGAACGGGGTTATTCGAAGAGGGCGTCGAGGGCCTGCTCCAGGCGGGTCACGCCAATGACCTGCAGGCCGGCCGGCGCTTCCTTCGGTGCATTGCCCTTGGGCACGATGGCGCGCTTGAAGCCGTGCTTGGCGGCTTCCTTGAGGCGTTCCTGGCCGCTGGGCACCGGGCGCACCTCGCCGGACAGGCCCACCTCGCCGAACACCAGCAGGTCATGCGGCAGCGGCCGGTTGCGCAGGCTGGACATGATGGCCGCCAGCAGCGCCAGGTCGGAGGCGGTTTCCAGCACCTTCACGCCGCCCACCACGTTGAGGAACACGTCCTGGTCGTGGGTGGGGATGCCGCCGTGGCGGTGCAGCACCGCCAGCAGCATCGACAGGCGGTTCTGGTCCAGGCCCAGGGTCACGCGGCGCGGGTTGGCCAGGTGGCTGTCGTCCACCAGCGCCTGCACCTCCACCAGCATCGGCCGGGTGCCTTCCCAGGTGGCCATGACCACGCTGCCCGGCACTTCCTCCTGGGCGCGGGTGAGGAAGATGGCCGAGGGGTTGGACACCTCCTTCAGACCCTTGTCGGTCATGCCGAACACGCCCAGTTCATTCACAGCGCCGAAGCGGTTCTTCACCGCGCGCAGCAGGCGCAGGCGGCCGTCGGACTCGCCTTCGAAATACAGCACGGTATCGACCATGTGCTCAAGTACACGCGGGCCGGCCAGCGCGCCTTCCTTGGTGACGTGGCCCACCAGGAAGATCGCGGTGCCGCTCTGCTTGGCGTAGCGCACCAGCAAGGCGGCGCTCTCGCGCACCTGGGAGACGCCACCGGGGGCGGACTGCAGGGCCTCGGTGAAGATGGTCTGGATGGAGTCGATGACCATCACCTTGGGCTGCTCGACCCGGGCGGTGGCGATGATGGTCTCGATGCAGGTCTCGGTCATGACCCGCAGCTTGTCCTGGGGCAGGCCCAGGCGGCGCGCGCGCATGGCCACCTGCTGTTGCGATTCCTCGCCGGTGACGTACAGCGCTGGCATGCGCGCGGCGATGTTGCACAGGGTCTGCAGCAGGATGGTGGACTTGCCGATGCCCGGGTCACCGCCAATCAGCACCACCGAGCCGTCCACCAGGCCGCCGCCCAGCACGCGGTCGAGCTCGGTGGAGGCGGTGGTGAAACGGGGAATTTCCTCGACGCTGACCTCCGCCAGGGTCTTGATCTGCGCCTGCTGGCCGGCCCAGCCGGTACGGCCGCTGGGGGGCGCGGCAGCGCCGGCCTCGATCATGGTTTCGGTCAGGGTGTTCCAGGCGCCGCACTCGCCGCACTGGCCGGCCCATTTCGGGAAGGTGGCGCCGCACTCGGTGCAGCCGTACAAGCGCTTGGCCTTGGCCATGAGGAATACCCCTGTATATAAAAACAGTCATCATACCGATCCTGGCCGGATTCGGTAAAACTAATAGGGAGAAGCCGGGTCATTGTTACCAGGTAACGAGCACGGCGCGCTTCGCTGTCTTACACTGCCTGCAACCATTCATCTGTAACAAGGGATATCAAAAGCATGGGCGTACTAGCTGAGTTCAAGGCCTTCGCGGTCAAAGGCAACGTGGTCGACATGGCCGTGGGTATCATCATTGGCGCAGCGTTCGGCAAGATCGTCTCGTCGTTCGTGGGTGACGTGGTCATGCCGCCGCTGGGGCTGTTGATTGGCGGCGTGGATTTCAGCGACCTGGCGGTGACCCTCAGGGAAGCCCAGGGCACGGCGCCGGCCGTGGTGCTGGCCTACGGCAAGTTCATCCAGACCATCATCGACTTCCTGATCGTGGCGTTCGCCATCTTCATGGGCGTCAAGGCCATCAACAAGCTCAAGCGCGAAGAAGCCGCCGCCCCTACCCTGCCGCCTACCCCGACCAAGGAAGAGCTGCTGTTGGGCGAGATTCGTGATTTGCTGAAAGAGCAGAACGCGCGGCCGTGACGCAGCCTGCGGCATCTGCTACGGGGTGCGTGACCGCGCGCCCCGCTCTCACCAATAGTTCTCTACCGCTATCTGCCCTGGCTTGCGGGTCAGGGTCAGGCGCATGTCGCGGGCCTTGAGCACCGCGCGGGTGTCGTCGATCATCTGCGGGTTGCCGCAGATCATCACCCGTGAATGCTCCGGCGCTAGCGCACAGCCGGCCGCCGCTTCCAGCTCGCCATTGTCGATCAACGTGGTGATGCGCCCGCCCAGCGCGCCCGGGTACTGCTCGCGGGTGACGATGGGAATGTACTGGAACTTGTGCGCGTATTCCGCCAGGTACTCACGCCCGGTGAGCTCGGCGATCAGCGGCTGGTACGCCAGCTCGCGGCCTTCGCGGGCGCTGTAGACCAGGATGATGCGCTCGAATTTCTCCCACACTTCGAAATCCTGCAGGATCGACAGGAACGGCGCCACCCCGGTGCCCGTGGCCAGCAGCCACAGGTCGCGGCCGTCGATGAAGCGGTCCGGGGTCAGGTAACCGAACGCCTGGCGGTCCACCAGCAGCGTGTCACCCTCGCGCAGGCGGCTCAGCTCGCTGGTGAACTCCCCTCCCGGCACCACGATGGAGAAGAACTTCAGGAACTCGTCATGGGGCGAGGACACCATCGAATAGGCACGCCACGCCACGCTGCCATCAGGCTTGGTCACCCCCAGGCGGGCGAACTGCCCGGCGCGGAAACGAAAACCGGGGTCGCGGGTGGTCCTCAGGGTGAACAGGCTGGGGGTCAGCGGCTGTACCTCGAGCAGCGTCTGGCGGGTGAAATTCTCGGCGCTGGCGGTCATGACGGTCTCCGTGGGAACAGTGCTCCTAGTGTCCAGCAAAGCGGCAGCCAGGAACACCCGCAAGTTGTAATGGCTTTTTCATGCAGTAGCCAGACGATAACTACATTTTATCGACGCAATTAACTCGTATCAAAGCATTAATCACCTAGAATGAAGCGACGGGGCAATACTTGGATCCATATCGGGCAGCTCAATTGGAGTGTCGTCATGAGAATGTGGCATGAAGCGCAACTGCATCACCTGCAAGGCATGGCCGAACGCAAGGATATAGTAGAGAGCGCTTTGGACCTGGCCCGCGACCTGGGCTTCGACTACGCAAGCTTCGCCACCGGCCCCGGCCAGGTCATGCCGCACCGCATGGCCCTGAACAATATGCCAGCCGCATGGCGCCAGCGTTATCGGCAGCAGGGCTATGGCGCTACCGACCCCAGCGTCAGGCATTGCCGGCACTCGGTGGTGCCGTTGCTGTGGACTGACGGCGTGTTCCGCAGCACCCCTGAATTCCGCCAGGACGCCTGGAGCCACGGCATTCGCCATGGCCTGAGCCTGGCCATCCACGACAGCGACCACCAGGTCAGCATGCTCACCCTGGCCCGCCGGGACATGCCGGTGGGGGCCGACGAGTTCTGCGCCAAGGTGGGCCAGTGCCTGTGGCTGGGCAACCTGCTGCACCAGCGCCTGGGAGCCCGACAGGCCAGCGCGGACGGGGACACCCACGGCCAGCTGTCCGGCCGCGAGCTGGAGATACTGCGCTGGTCGGCCGAGGGCAAGACCGCCGGCGATATCGCCGCCATTCTCAGCCTTTCCGAGCGCACAGTGAACTTTCATATCAGCACGGCCGTAAAGAAAATGGGCATGGGCAACAAGCTCTCTGCCGTGGTTCACGCTGCTCAAGCTGGCCTGCTGTGAGCCCCACGCCTGCATAATTCTGCAAATGGACGTAGAATTCCCGACCCGGAGCACCCCATGGTGCCTCCCTGCTGCGAGTTTGGTACCGCCGAGACTTGCGTAAATCTACAGCTGCCCACCCCGAGTCTCTGCCCCATGCCCGTGTTGACCACGCCCTTCGCCCAGCTCGACCTGATCCGCCAGCCCGACCAGCCCAACGAACCGCTGCAGGCGTTCGACGCCGCCGACGAGTACCTGCTCAACCACCTGGCCGAGCAGCAATTGCCTGCCAGCACCCGGGTGCTGGTGCTCAACGACAGCTTTGGCGCCCTGGCCATCAGCCTGCAAGGCCAGTTCGAACTGGTCAGCAGCGGTGATTCGTTCCTGGGCAGCCAGGCGCTGGAAAAGAACCTGGTGCGCAACGGCCGGCCCTTCGACGCAATTGGCGTGCTGCCGGCCAGCCAGCGCTGGGACGGCCTGTTCGACCGCGTGCTGATTCGCGTGCCCAAGACCCTGGCGCTGCTGGAAGAACAGTTGATTCGCCTGCAGGGCCACCTGGCGCCCGGCGCCCAGGTGGTGGCCGCCGCCATGGTCAAGCACCTGCCGCGGGCAGCCGGCGACCTGCTGGACCAGTACATCGGTCCGGTCAGCGCTTCGCTGGCAGTGAAAAAGGCCCGGCTGCTGATCGCCACCGCCGAGGCACGCGGCCCGTTCACCTCGCCCTACCCGAGCCGCTACCGCCTGGACCAGCCGGCGCTGGAGCTGCTGAACCATGCCAACGTGTTCTGCCGCGAAGGCCTGGACATCGGCACCCGCGCCTTCCTGCCCCACCTGCCTACCGGGCTGGGCAGCGCCCAGGTCGCCGACCTGGGCTGCGGCAATGGCGTGCTGGGCATCGTCAGCGCCCTGCAGAACCCGCAGGCGCACTACACCCTGGTGGATGAGTCGTACATGGCGGTGCAGTCGGCCGCCGAGAACTGGCAGGCCGCCCTGGGTGAGCGCGAAGTGACCGTGCGCGCCGGCGACGGCCTGGCCGGCCAGGCGCCGCAGTCCCTGGATGTGGTGCTGTGCAACCCGCCGTTCCACCAGGCCCAGGTGGTGGGCGATTTCCTGGCCTGGCGCATGTTCCAGCAGGCGCGCGAAGCGCTGGTGGTGGGCGGCGCGCTGTACATCGTCGGCAACCGCCACCTGGGCTACCACAGCAAGCTGGCGCGGCTGTTCCGCGGCGTCGAGCAGGTGGCAGCCACGCCCAAGTTCGTGATTCTGAAAGCCCGCAAGTGACCGTGTGGGAGCTGGCTTGCCAGCTTCCACATACACAAAAAAAAACCCTCCGAAGAGGGTTTGAAAACCGCTGCCTGTGCAAAACAGCGGTGGGATGAGACGGTATTTCAGTGGGACTTCATGCCCGCCGCAGTCATGAACATGCGCAGCAGTTCAGCGACGATGCCCAGGGCCACGATGCTGCCCGCCCAGATCACCAGCAGCCAGCCCACGCGCTTCCACCAGGGGCTGTTGGCAGCCGGGTCGGGTTCATGTTCCTTGCTGTTCATCGCATGCTCTCCTGTGTACGTCCGTAGCAGCTGCCGCAGGCTGCGTCCGGCTTCCCCGCGTTGGGGCGTTGGACGCGGCCTGCAGCCGCTGCTACAGGGGGCTGTCAGTGGTAGCCGTCTTCAGGTTTCACCTTGCCGCGGAACACGTAGTAGCTCCAGAAGGTGTAAACCAGGATGAACGGGATGATGAACAGCGTGCCCACCAGGATGAAGCCCTGGCTTTGCGGCGGCGACGCTGCGTCCCAGATCGACACGGCCGGCGGGATGATGTTCGGCCACAGGCTGATACCCAGGCCGCTGTAGCCGAGGAAGATCAGGATCAGGGTCATGATGAACGGCATGTAGTGGGCGCGTTGCGACACCGACTTCAGCAGCGCGTACAGCGCCAGCAGCACCAGCAGCGGCACCGGCATGAACCACAGCAGGTTAGGCATGCTGAACCAGCGGGTGGCGATGTCGGCGTGGGTCAGCGGGGTCCAGATACTGACGATACCGGTGACCAGCAGCAGCACCAGGGCCAGCGGCTTGGCCAGCTTGTGCATGGCTTCCTGCAGGCTGCCTTCAGTCTTCATGATCAGCCAGGTGCAGCCCAGCAGGGCGTAGGCCACGATCAGCGCCAGGCCACAGAACACGCTGAACGGCGTCAACCAGTCCAGGCCACCGCCGGCGTAGGCACGGTTGACCACCGGAATGCCATCGATATAGGCGCCCAAGGCAACGCCCTGGGCGAAGGTAGCCAGCAGCGAACCGCCGATGAACGCCTTGTCCCAGATGTGACGCTTGTCGGCACGGGCCTTGAAGCGGAACTCAAACGCCACGCCGCGGAAGATCAGGCCGATCAGCATCAGGATCAGTGGCAGGTACAGCGCTTCCAGCACCACCGAGTAGGCCAGCGGGAAGGCGCCGAACAACGCCGCGCCGCCCAGTACCAGCCAGGTTTCGTTGCCGTCCCACACGGGGGCGACGGTGTTCATCATTACATCACGGTCGGACTCGCCCTTGATGAACGGGAAAAGAATCCCGATACCCAGGTCGAAGCCGTCCATGATCACGTACATCATGACGCCGAAGATAATGATCACGGCCCAGATCAGTGGAAGATCGATACCCATGACTCAGTTCCCCTTGTTCAGGCTGTCGGCGTGGCCTTCTTCGCTGCCTTCGTGGGCGGCGGAGAGAGGGCGTGCAGGCGTACGCGTTTGACCAGGGCCACCATGGGTAGCTTCTGCGCCTTCGTGGGTTTTCGGACCCTTGCGCACCAGGCGCATCATGTAGCCGAAGCCGGTACCGAACAGCGAGAAGTACACCACCACGAACAGCACCAGGGTGATGCTCATCTGCGTGACGCTGTGGTTGGACACTGCGTCGGCAGTGCGCAGCAGGCCGTACACGACCCACGGCTGACGGCCGATTTCAGTGGTGAACCAGCCCGCCAGCATGGCGATCAGGCCAGCCGGGCCCATGCACATGGCCAGGGTCAGGAACAGGCGGTTGGTGTACAGGCCACCGCGCCAGCGCAGCCAGGCACTCCACAGGCCCACGGCGATCATCAGCATGCCCAGGCCGGCCATGACGCGGAACGACCAGAACACGATCAGCGAGTTCGGGCGGTCTTCAGGCGGGAACGACTTCAGCGCCGGGATCTGCTTGTCCAGGCTGTGGGTCAGGATGAGGCTGCCCAGGTACGGCACTTCGATGGCGTACTTGGTCTTCTCTTCCTTCATGTCCGGGATGCCGAACAGGATCAGCGGGGTCGGCTCGTTGCCGACGTTTTCCCAGTGGCCCTCGATGGCGGCGATCTTGGCCGGCTGGTGCTCCAGGGTGTTCAAGCCGTGGGCGTCACCGACCACTGCCTGGATAGGCGCGACGATCAGCGCCATCCACATGGCCATGGAGAACATCTTGCGGATGGCCGCGTTGTCGCGGCCACGCAGCAGGTGCCAGGCCGCCGAGGCGCCGACGAAGAACGCAGTGGCGACGAACGCGGCGATAGCCATGTGCGCCAGGCGGAACGGGAACGAGGGGTTGAAGATTACCGCCAGCCAGTCCACCGGAATCACGCGACCGTCGACGATCTCGTAGCCCTGCGGGGTCTGCATCCAGCTGTTGGAAGCCAGGATCCAGAAGGTGGAGATCAGCGTGCCCACGGCCACCATGACGGTGGAGAAGTAGTGCAGGCCACGGCCCACACGGTTCCAGCCGAACAGCATGACGCCGAGGAAACCGGCTTCCAGGAAGAACGCGGTCAGCACTTCATAGGTCAGCAGCGGCCCGTTGACGGCGCCGGCGAAGTCCGAGAAGCGACTCCAGTTGGTGCCGAACTCGTAGGCCATGACCAGGCCCGAGACCACGCCCATGCCGAAGTTGACGGCGAAAATTTTCGACCAGAAATGGTACAGATCGCGGTAGGTGTCATCCTTGGTCTTGAGCCACAGGCCTTCGAGCACGGCCAGGAAACTGGCCAGGCCGATGGTGATGGCGGGGAACAGGATGTGGAACGAGACCGTAAACGCGAACTGCATTCGGGCGAGATCTAGAGCCTCTAAGCCGAACATATGGTTTCCTCTATCAGATGAATCATCTGCGTGCGTCGGGGGACGCCCCCGTCAACTCGCACCGACAGCCCTCACGGTTAATGAGTGCGGCGCGCGAAATGTGTTCTGAGTATTCAAGTGTGGCAGTGACCAATGGCCTCAACACAACGCGGCTGCACCGTGTATTGACCAGGATCAATGATCCCTAAAAGAGTAGACCCAATCCGCGCAGTTAACTGCGTGGTCTATTGTCACGCGGCACGTTGCCTCACCCTTCTAAAGCAGGGGGTTCGGCCAATTTCGGGGATCGCGCGAGAGGATTGCGGCGAATGGCAACGAATGCCATTTACGTAACCTGCGGTTACAAACTAGTGATAATCTCGCGCCTCCCGCCCGCGAGGTTGCCCTGCCCCATGTCCAGTTCCGCTGTACTGCTGCTGCGTCATCACCGTCCTTTCATGGCTTTCTGGCTGGCGCGGGTGTGCACCGCCAGCGGCTTCCAGATGCTCACAGTGGCCATTGGCTGGCACCTCTACCAGCTGACCGGCAGCGTGCTCGACCTGGGCCTGGTGGGCCTGGTGGAATTCACCCCGCGGGTGCTGTTCATGCTGCACACCGGGCATGTGGCCGACCGCTATGACCGACGCAAGGTAGCTGCCATCTGCCAGACGGGGCAGGCGCTGGTGGCCCTGGCCCTGGTGATCGGCAGCAGCACCGACAGCGTCAGCCGCGACATGATCTTCGTGCTGGCCTTCCTGCTGGGCAGCGCCCGGGCGTTCGAGATGCCCACCACCCAGGCACTGCTGCCCAATATCGTGCCCACCGAGCTGTTCCCCCGCGCGGTAGCGGCCTCGGCCTCGGCCATGCAGACCGCCACCATCGTCGCGCCGGCCCTGGGCGGCTTTCTATATGCGTTCGGCAGCGTGTGGGTGTACGGCCCCACCGTGGTGCTCTATGTGCTGGCGCTGTCGCTGATGCTCAGCCTGCCGGCCCGCCAGACCCCGCTGAACAAGGGCAAGGCCACGCTGCAGTCGCTGCTGGCCGGGATCAACTTCATTCGCAGCCGCCCGGACATTCTCGGTGCCATTTCCCTGGACCTGTTCGCCGTGCTGCTGGGCGGCGCCACCGCGCTGCTGCCGGTGTTCGCCCGCGACATCCTGCTGACCGGCCCCTGGGGCCTGGGCCTGCTGCGCTCGGCGCCAGCGGTGGGGGCGCTGCTGATGTCGTTCTGGCTGTCGCGTTTCCCCATCGAGCGCAAGGTGGGCCGCACCATGTTCGCCGGCGTCGGGGTATTTGGCGTGGCGACCATCGCCTTCGGCCTGTCCACCTCGTTCTGGTTCAGCCTGGCGACCCTGGCGGTGCTGGGCGCGGCAGACATGATCAGCATGGTGATCCGCGGCGCATTCGTGCAATTGGAGACGCCGGACGAGATGCGCGGCCGGGTCAGCGCCGTGAACGGCTTGTTCATTGGCGCCTCGAACCAGCTGGGCGAGTTTGAATCGGGCCTGACGGCGCACTGGTTCGGCACGGTGCCGGCAGTGGTGCTGGGCGGTGTGGGCACGCTGGTGGTGACCGGCACCTGGATCAAGCTGTTCCCGACCCTGGCCAAGCGCGACCACATGCTGAACCGCGAGAAACCCCTGTAGCAGCGGCCGCCAGGCCGCATCCACGACGCGTAACGCCCGGACGCCGCCTGGCGGCAGCTGCTACAGGGTTAAAGCGACACACGCATTCACCCCCAGCCAGCCATGCTGGTATGATGCGCGGCTTTTTTCGGCCCCTCGGCGAGCTTGTGCTTTGCTTGAGGGGTCAATTCATTCACGGCGCCGGGGCGCGCCACGGGGATCAGGCATGCTGGAAAGGCTGTTTCAACTAAAAGCACACAACACCAACGTGCGTACCGAGATACTGGCGGGCATCACCACGTTCCTGGCCATGGCCTACATCCTGTTCGTCAACCCGAGCATCCTCGGCGAGACCGGCATGGACAAGGGCGCGGTGTTCGTCGCCACCTGCCTGGCAGCCGCCATCGGCTCGACCGTGATGGGCCTGATCGCCAACTACCCGATCGCCCTGGCACCGGGCATGGGCCTGAACGCCTTCTTCACCTACACCGTAGTGCTGCACATGGGTTACACCTGGCAGACCGCGCTGGGCTCGGTGTTCATCTCGGCCGTGCTGTTCTTCCTGCTGTCGATCTTTCGCATCCGCGAATGGATCGTCAACAGCATCCCGCTGCCGCTGCGCTCGGCCATTGCCGCGGGCATCGGCCTGTTCCTGGCGCTGATCGCCCTGCACAACGCCGGTATCGTGGTCGGCAACCCGGCCACCCTGGTGGGCCTGGGCGACCTGAAGCAGCCGGCACCGATCCTGGCCACCCTGGGCTTCGTGCTGATCGTGGCCCTGGAAGCCCTGAAAGTGCGCGGCGCCGTGCTGATCGGCATCCTGGCAGTGACCATCGTTTCGATCCTGATGGGCTTCAGCCCGTTCGGCGGCGTCACCTCCATGCCGCCATCGCTGGCCCCGACCTTCCTGCAGTTGGACATCAAGGGCGCGCTGAACGTGGGCCTGGTGAGCGTGATCTTCGCCTTCCTGTTCGTTGACCTGTTCGACAACTCCGGCACCCTGATCGGCGTGGCCAAGCGCGCCGGCCTGATGGGCAAGGACGGCCACATGCCGAAAATGGGCCGTGCCCTGATCGCCGACAGCACCGCGGCCATGGCCGGTTCCCTGCTGGGCACCTCCACCACCACCAGCTACATCGAGTCGGCGGCAGGCGTGAGCGCCGGCGGCCGTACCGGCCTGACCGCCATCGTCGTGGCCCTGCTGTTCATCCTGGCGCTGTTCTTCGCGCCGCTGGCCGGCAGCGTGCCCGCCTTCGCTACCGCCCCTGCCCTGCTGTTCGTGGCCGTGCTGATGATGTCGGGCCTGGCGGAAATCAACTGGGACGACATCACCGAGGCCGCGCCCGTGGTGGTCACCGCCCTGGCCATGCCGTTCACCTACTCGATCGCCAACGGCATTGCCTTCGGCTTCATTTCGTGGACACTGATCAAGCTGCTGTCGGGCCGCACCCGTGACCTGAACCCGGCGCTGATCATTCTGTCGATCCTGTTCGTCATCAAGCTGGGCTGGTTCAACGCATGAGCACGGTAGTGAACCCGGCGGACTACAGCCGCCAACTGGACGAGAAAACCGCGCGCCTGCGCGAGCTGCTGGCGCCGTTCGATGCCCCGGAACCCGCGGTATTCGAATCGCCGCGCGAGCATTACCGCCTGCGCGCCGAGTTCCGCCTGTGGCGCCAGGACGGCCAGCGCCACTACGCCATGTTCGCCCCGGGTGAGAAGCACACGGCCATCCTGATCGAGGAATTCCCGATCGCCAGCCTGCGCATCAACGAACTGATGCCCAAGCTCAAAGCCGCCTGGCAGGCCAATGACGCCCTGAGCAACAAGCTGTTCCAGGTGGAGTTCCTCACCACCCTGGCCGGCGACGCCATGGTCACCCTGTGCTACCACCGCCCACTGGACGAGCACTGGCAGGTGGCCGCCGAGCAACTGGCCGCCGACCTGGGCATCAGCCTGATCGGCCGCTCCAAGGGCAAGCGCGTGGTCATTGGCCGCGACTTCGCCGTGGAAAAACTGGACGTGGCCGGCCGCGTATTCAGTTACCAGCAGCCTGAAGGCGCGTTCACCCAGCCCAACGGCACGGTGAACCAGAAGATGCTGACCTGGGCCTATGAGGCGCTGGGCCAACGCGACGACGACCTGCTGGAGCTGTACTGCGGCAACGGCAACTTCACCCTGCCCCTGGCCACCCGGGTGCGCAAGGTGCTGGCCACCGAGATCAGCAAGACCTCGGTGAACGCCGCGCTGAACAACCTGGCCGACAACGCCGTGGACAACGTCACCCTGGTGCGCCTGAGCGCCGAGGAGCTGACCGAGGCGCTGAACGAGGTGCGGCCGTTCCGTCGCCTGCAGGGCGTGGACCTGAAGAGCTACCAGTTCGGCAGCGTGTTCGTCGACCCGCCGCGTGCCGGCATGGACCCGGACACCTGCGAGCTGACCCGCCGTTTCGACAACATCTTGTACATCTCCTGCAACCCGGAGACCCTGGCCGCCAACATCGCCCAGTTGCACGATACCCACCGTATCGAGCGTTGCGCGCTGTTCGACCAGTTCCCGTATACCCACCACATGGAATCGGGTGTGTTGCTGGTTCGTCGTTGAGCCAGAAATGACGCGGCCTGCGGCCGCTGCTACAAGTCCCGTCGCAGCGGCCGCAGGCCGCGTCATCCTGTTAGAACGCGAAACACGAACAGCCAAACGCCCCCCAGAACCCCTGGAAATCACTGACCGGCACGCTCGACTGCCGCGCCCTGTCGTGGCTGTGCGCATGCACCCCGCATGGCCCGCTGCACTGGTGCACCTGTTGCAGCACCGGCGACTGCGGCCGCCAATGGCCCGGCACGATGGCCACCGGCGACCAGTCCGGCGTCACCGGCAGGGTTGGCGGCGCCAGCTTGTCGAACTCACCCGCCGCGTGCACCACTTTGCCGTCCACCACGGTCAGCAGCGACTCGATCCACTTGATCGCCTCTTCCTCGACGCTGAAATAATCCGCCGACAGGGCCACCAGGTCCGCCAATTGCCCGACCTTGATCTGGCCTTTCTTGCCCTGCTCCGATGAGAACCACGCGCTGCCATGGGTGTACAGCTCCAACGCGGTGTCGCGCTCCAGCCCCTGTGGATAAAGCTCCAGCCCGCCCACGGTCTTGCCGCTGACCATCCAGTACAGCGAGGTCCACGGGTTGTAGCTCGACACCCGCGTGGCGTCGGTGCCCGCGCCTACCGGCACGCCCTCGGCGAGCATGCGCTGGATCGGCGGGGTCTGCTCGCCGGCCTTCTTGCCGTAGCGGTCGACGAAGTATTCGCCCTGGAAGGCCATGCGGTCCTGGATGGCGATGCCGCCGCCCAGCGCCTTCACCCGCTCGATGTTCTGCGGCGTGATGGTCTCGGCGTGGTCGAAGAACCACGGCAGGCCGTTGAAGGGAATGTCGCGGTTGACCTTCTCGAACACGTCCAGCATCCGCGAAATCGACTCGTCATAGGTGGCGTGCAGGCGGAACGGCCAGCGCTGCTCCACCAGGTGACGCACCACCGGTTCCAGGTCCTGCTCCATGGTGGCGGGCAGGTCCGGGCGTGGCTCCAGGAAGTCCTCGAAGTCGGCGGCGGAGAACACCAGCATTTCGCCGGCGCCGTTGTTGCGCAAAAAGTCGTTGCCCTGGCCGTAGCGGGTGCTGGCGGTCCAGTGCTGGAAGTCGGCCAGCTCTTCCTTGGGTTTCTGGGTGAACAGGTTGTAGGCGATACGCACGGTCAACTGGTCCTTGGCCGCCAGTTCGTTGATCACCTCGTAGTCATCGGGGAAGTTCTGGAAGCCGCCGCCGGCGTCGATGGCACTGGTGACGCCCAGGCGGTTGAGCTCGCGCATGAACTGGCGGGTGGAGTTCACCTGATATTCCAGCGGCAGTTTCGGGCCCTTGCTCAGGGTCGAATACAGGATCATGGCATTGGGGCGCGCCACCAGCATGCCGGTGGGGTTGCCCTGGGCGTCGCGCTGGATCTCGCCGCCGGGTGGGTTCGGGGTGTTGCGGTCATAGCCCACCACGCGCAAGGCGGCGCGGTTGAGCAGCGCGCGGTCGTACAGGTGCAGCACGAACACCGGGGTGTCGGGTGCGGCCTTGTTCAACTCGTCCAGGGTGGGCATGCGCTTTTCGGCGAACTGGAATTCGTTCCAGCCGCCCACCACCCGCACCCACTGTGGCGCCGGGGTGCGCAGGGCCTGCTCCTTGAGCATGGCCAGGGCATCGACCAGCGACGGCACACCTTCCCAGCGCAGTTCCAGGTTGTAGTTGAGGCCACCGCGGATCAGGTGCAGGTGCGAGTCATTGAGCCCGGGGATGACCGTGCGGCCACGCAGGTCGATGACCTGGGTGGCGCTGCCGCGCAGGGCCATGGCCTCGGCGTCGGTGCCCACGGCGACGAATTTGCCGTCCTTGATGGCCACGGCGCTGGCAGTGGGCTTGGCGCGGTCGACGGTGTGCAGGCGGCCGTTGTGCAGGATCAGATCAGCGGTGACGGTGGTGTTCATGACAGGGTTCCTTGTTGTCTGGGGTCAACGGCGGGTCAACGGGCTTGCAGCCAACCGCTCAGCCAGCGGGTGACCCGCGGCATGAACACGTAGACCACCAGCAGCACGACGCTCAGGGTGATGACGGTGTTGGCCGGGGCATAGCCGCCCAGCCAGGGAAACAGTTTGAAAACCGGTGCCCACAACAGCGGCACGATGAAGCTCAGCGGCAGGATGACCATGAAAGTCACGCAGGCCTGCTTCCAGCGCGGCGGCTGGGGCGCGCCGGCGTCCACCGGGGTGAACCAGAACTCGCGGTCGTTGTTGATCTCCAGCTGGTCGCCGTCGGCCAGCATGGGCTTGGCTTCTTCCACCAGGCGCTGGCGGTCGGCGGAGTCCAGCCAGCTTTGCAGCTGTTCGGTGCTGGCGAAGCGCAGCACGCTGGTGAACAGTTGCAGGCCGTTGCTGTGGCCGCGCATGACATCGATGCCCAGGTGGCCGGGATAGCTGCGGGCGATACCGATGATGCGGCGCAGCCATTCTTCGTAACGCGATTCCTGGCCTTTGCTGATGCGATGGCGAACCAGCAGGGTGACGACGCCATCGGCCATTTCGATGTTCATGCCTGACTCCTTTCACACAAATGCGGGAAAGCGAACCGGGACCTTGCGGCCCCGGGCGCTGAGCTTAGTTGACCTGGCGTTGTGGGGCCTTGTGCACCATGGTGTAGGCGTAATCCACGCCCATGCCGTAGGCGCCGCTGTGCTCGCGCACCAGGCCCATCACCGCGTCGTAGGTGTCCTTGTGCGCCCAGTCACGCTGGAATTCGAGCAGCACTTGCTGCCAGGTCACCGGTACCGCGCCAGCCTGGATCATGCGCTGCACCGACATGTCGTGGGCTTCCTGGGTGGTGCCGCCGCTGGCGTCGGTGACGATGTACACCTCATAGCCTTCGGCCATGGCTTCCAGCGCCGGGAAGGTCAGGCACACCTCGGTCCACAGGGCGGCGATGATCAGCTTCTTGCGGCCGGTGGCCTTGACCGCCTCCACGAACTTGGCGTCTTCCCAGCTGTTCATCGACGTGCGCTCGATTGGCTTCTGGCCAGGGTTCACCCCCAGCAGTTCCGGCCAGATGAAGCCGCTGAAGCTTTCGGTTTCAACCGAGGTGTAGATGGTCGGCACGTTGAAGATCTTGGCCGCCTTGGCCAGGCCCACGGTGTTGTTCTTCAGGGTCTGGCGGTCGATGGACTGCACGCCGAAGGCCATTTGCGGCTGGTGGTCGATCAGGATCAGGGCAGCGTTGGTTGGGTTCAGCAGTTCGCGGATGGACATGGTGTATTCCTTTTCTGATGTCGATAATCGGGTTTGAGTTGGCTGACGCTGTTCCCTTCGTTGGGCGCTGTGTGCGTCTGGCTTGGTGCTAATGTAGGCGCGTGCAATATCCGAGACAATTCCCTAAAATCGAGAATCATTGATTCCATTTTGGGGACACCGATGGACCGTATCGACGCCATGCGCGCGTTTGTCACCACCGTCAACGAGAACGGCTTCGCTGCCGCCGCCCGTGCGATGGACGTGCCGCGCTCGAAAATCAGCAAGCAGATCCAGGCCCTGGAAGAAGACCTGGGCGTGCAATTGCTGCAGCGCACCACCCGCAGCCTGCACATGACCGAGGCCGGCGCCGAGTACTACGAAGCGGTGCGCGAAGTGCTGGCGTCGGTGGATGAAGCCGAGCAGCGCGCGCGCAGCGGCCTGGGCGAGGCCCGCGGGGTGTTGCGGGTGAACGCGCCCATGTCGTTCGGCTTGCGCAAGCTGGGGCCGCTGATTCCGCTGTTCCATCAGGAGCACCCGCAGATCGAGCTGCAGCTGGTGCTCAGCGACCAGCAGGTGGACCCGGTGCGCGGTGGCTTCGACGTGACCATCCGCATCGCCAGCCTGGGCGATTCGAGCATGGTGGCCAAGCAACTGGCGCCCGCGCCACGGGTGCTGGTGGCTTCACCCGCCTACCTGGAGCGCCACGGCACCCCACAGGAGCCGCGCGACCTCACCAGCCACCAGTGCCTGAACTACGGCTACCTGCAAAGCGGCGTCAGCCTGCAGTTGAGCAACGGCCGCGAGACCCAGCGCGTGCACGTCACCGGCCCGCTGCACGCCAACAACGGCGACCTGCTGGCCACCGCTGCCGAGGGCGGTATGGGCATTGCCCTGCTGCCTTCGTTCATCGTCGAGGAAGCGCTGGCGGCAGGCCGCCTGGTGGCGGTGATGTGCGAGTGGCAGGCGCCAGCCATCAGCATCAACGCCGTGTACCCCACGGCGCGGCGCGTGCCGCAGAAGACCCGCGCATTCATCGAGTTCATGGTGGCGCACCTGGCCCCAAACCACCCGTAGCAGCTGCCGAAGGCTGCGTCCGCGGTCGCCGCGGTCATCCAGCGGTTGCGCGGCGTTTGGGACGCGGCCTGCGGCCGCTGCTACGGGGGGTTGGGGAAATGGCTGGCTACCTGGCGCATGTCGTATTCGTCCAGCACCCCGGCGGCGGCCTTCAGCTCTACCGACGCCAGCAACCAGCCATGCTGCGCCTCATGCAGCTCCATCCGGGCGCGGTACAGCTGTTGCTCGGCGTCCAGCACGTCGAGGTTGATGCGCTCGCCGCCCTGCTGGCTGCGCCGCGTGGCATGCAACTGGGCCTCGGCGCTGGCGGCGGCCAGGCGGTAGGCACGCACCCGCGCGGCGCCGCTGCGGGTGGCGTTGTAGTGGCGGCGCAGGTTGTTGAAGGTGGCCAGGGCCTGGCCGTCCAGTTCGTGCTGGGCCTGGGCCAGGCGGCTGGCGGCCTGGCGCGTGGCGGCGCTCACTCCGCCGCCGGCGAACAGCGGCACGTTCAGTTGCAGGCCAACGGTGTTGGTGTCGAACGCCTGTTGATAACTGCTTTCCGAATCCGACTGCGACTGGCGGTTGCTGGCGAACAGGCTCAGCTTGGGCAGGTGCCCGGCGCGCTGGCGTTGCACCTCCTGCTCGGCAACGTCCAGCCCGTGCCGGCGCGCCAACAGCTCGGGGTTGCGGCTGCTCGCCAGCTGCTGCCAGGCCTCGAAGGCCTCAGGCTGCAACGCGGGCAGCTGGATATGCTCCGCCAACGGCTGCAATTGCGTCGGCGCCTGCCCCAGCAGCGCCTGCAACTCGCGCGCGGCAACGTCCTGGGCGTCCAGGGCCTCAAGCTCCTCGGCCACGGCCAGGTTCAACCGCGCCTCGGTCTCCAGCACGTCGGTGCGGGTGCCCACGCCGTCCTCGAACAGGCTGCGGTTCAGCGCCAGCCGCTCACCCAGGGCGTGCTTGCGCTCGCGGCTCAGCTGCGTGCGCCGTGCCGCCAGCAGCGCGCTGCTGTACAGGCGCACCACCCGCACTCGCAGCGCCTGCTGCTGGCCCTGCCACTGGGCCTGGGCCTGGTGCGCCTGGGCATCGCCTTGGCGCCAGCGCGCCAGGGCGTCGAAGTCCAGCAGCGGCTGTTGCAGGCTGAGGGTGGCGGCGTGGCTGCGGTAGTCACGGTCCTGGCGTTGGCTGCCTTGGCTGACCTGCGACTGGTTGCGCGAGTGGCTGTAGCCCCAGCTCAACGTCGGCAACAGCGCGGCGCGGCCGATGGCCCGTTGTTCAAGCCCGGCCTCCCGCGCCGCGCCCGCCGCCTGCCAGGCCGGGTCGTTGCGCCGGGCCAGCTCGTAGGCGTCCAGCAGGCCCAGGGCCTGGGCGTTGCCGGCGAAGGCCAGCGAGGCGAGAAGCAGCAGTACAGGTTTCATCACTCCTCCACCAACGCGAGGTGGCTGCGGTCGCGCAGCGGCTTGAGCAGGTAATTGAGCAGCGAGCGCTCGCCGGTGCGCACGAAGGCCTGCACCGGCATGCCCGGTTGCAGGGTCAGCCCGGCCAGCTGCTCGGCACCGGTGACTTCGGCACGCAGCAGGTAGTAGGGCTCGCCGTTGCGCTCATCCTGCTGGCGGTCGGCGCCCACCAGGGTCACCCGCCCGGCCACCCGCGGCGTAGTGCTTTGGTTGAACGCCGGGAACAGCAGTTCAACCGGCAGGCCCGGGCGTACCTTGTCGACCATGTCCACCGGCAGCCGCGCCTCCACCTGCAACGGCTTGCCGGCCGGTACGATCTCCAGCAGCACCTGCCCGGGCGCCACCACCTCGCCTAGGGTGCTCACCTGCAAACCGCTGACGCGCCCGGCCACCGGCGCTTTCAAAGTGCTGGCGGCCAGTTCCTGCTCGGCCACGGCCAGGCGATGGCGCAGCTCTTCAGCCTGTTGGCGGGTGTCGGCCAGCTGGCTGCCGGCATCACGGCGAAACGCCTGGGTCAGGTGCTGCAGGCGCAGGCGCTGCTCGTCGACCTGTCGCTGCAACAGCCCTGCCCGCCCCTCGTCGACGCTGATGACAGCGGTCAGCTGCGCCAACTGGCGCTCGTCGGCCAGCACCCGGTGGCGGCTGACATGCCCTTCGGCGCCCAGGCGGCGCAAGCTGGCGAGCTGGGTCTGCAGGCTGGCGCGCTGAATACGCAGGCTGTGCAGCGAAGCCAGCAGCCCACTCAGCTGCGCCTCACTGCCCTGAATGGCCGCCTGCATGGCCGCGCGCTCGCTGTTGAGGCTGGCGGCGCGGCTGGCGTGGATTTCGCCTTGTAGCGCTGTGGCGTCCGGGCTTGCAGCCTGTGAAAACACTGGCATTGTGTCCTGCTGTTCGGCCGCCAGGCGCGCGCCTTGTGCCTCGGCGGCCTGCCATTGGCTGCGCAGGCTGCGTACCTGGCTGTGCAGCAACGGCTGGCGCAGGCGCAGCAACGGCTGCCCCGCGGCCACAGACTCGCCGTCGCTGACCAGGATACTTTCCAGCACCCCGCCGCTGGCGTGTTGCACGGTCTGCCGTTGGCCCACCACGGTGAGGTGCCCGGCCACTGCCACGCCCTGGTCCAGCGGCGCCCACATGGCCCAGGCGAAAAAGCCGCCCACGCCCAGCAGCAACACGGTCCAGCCCAGGCGCGCCGCTGCGCGATCATCCTTGAGCCTGCTCATGCCGCCTCTCCCTGCTCGGCCAACACCGTGGCGGCAGGGCCGAAGCGGTGCAGGTGGCCCTCGCGCAGGATCAGCAGGTGGTCGACGCGGCTGAGCACGTTGGCACGATGAGTCATCAGGATCACCGTGCGCTGCAGCGCCTTCAGGCGGTCGATGGCCGCCAGCAATGCCCGCTCGCCCGCCTCGTCGAGGTTGGCGTTGGGCTCGTCCAGCACGATCAGCGCCGGCAGCCCGTACAGCGCCCGCGCCAGGGCGATGCGTTGCTTCTGCCCACCGGACAAACCGGCGCCGCCCTCGCCCAGGCGGGTGTCGTAGCCCTGGGGCCATTGCAGTACCAACTCGTGCACGCCGGCCAGGGCTGCGGCGGCCAGCACCTTGTCGGCGTTGGCCGGGCCGAAGCGGGCGATGTTCTGCGCCACGGTGCCGGCAAACAGCTGGATGTCCTGGGGCAGGTAGCCAATCTGCGGCCCCAGTTGCCGCAGCGGCCAGTGGCCCAGCTCGGCGCTGTCCAGCCGCACCTGGCCGGCCAAGGGCGGCCATACCCCTACCAGCACCCGCGCCAGGGTCGACTTGCCGCTGCCGGACGGCCCGATCACCCCCAGCACACTACCCGCCGGCAGGCTAAGCGCCAGCCCGTGCAACGTCGGCGCGCTGCAACCGGGTGGGCCGGCGTCAACGCCTTGCAACGCCAGCGCCCCCTTGGGCGCCGGCAAGCGCTGCGGGTCGGCTGCCGGCGGGTGCTCCCGGAGCAACTGCACCAGGCGCTGGTAGGCATCGCGGGCCGGCCCCCATTGCTTCCAGGCGCCGATCAACTGGTCGATGGGGCCCAGCACCCGCCCCATCAGGATCGACCCGGCAATCATCATCCCCGGGCTGATCTGCTGCTGCACCGCCAGCCACGCCCCCAGCCCCAGCACCAGCGACTGCAGCGCCAGGCGGATGCCCTTGGCCCAGGCGCCCACCGCCGCCGAGCGTTCGCTGGCCAGCCCATACAAGTTCAGGAACGCTTGCTGCTGCACCTGCCAGCGCCCACGCAATGCATCGAGCATGCCCATGGCCCGCACCGCCTCGGCATTGGCCAGGTGCGCCGTGGCCTGCTGCGTAGCGGCCTGGGCCAACAGCCCTGCACGCGCCTGGAGGCCACCGCACAGGCGCTCGTTGAGCCACGCCAGCAGCACCAGCACCACCGCGCCGCCCAGCGCCAGCCCACCCAACGCCGGGTGAAACACGAACAGCACCCACAGGAACAGCGGAAACCACGGCGCATCGAACAGCCCGAACAGTGCCGTGCCGCTGGCGAATTGCCGCAGGCACGCCAGGTCCGCCAACGCCTGCCCCGCCGCGCCATGGCCGCTGCGCAACTGCGCGGCATGGGCGGCATCGTGCACCCGCGCCTGCAAGCCCTGCTCCAGCTGCGCGCCCAGGCGAATCACCAGCACCCCGCGCAGCCAGTCCAGCGTGCACATCAGCGCCAGCAGCCCCAGCACCATCAGGGTCAGCATCAGCAGGGTCATTTCGTTGCCCGAGGCCAGCACCCGGTCATACACCTGCAGCATGTACAAGGCCGGGGCCAGCATCAGCAAGTTGATCGCCGCGGAAAACACGCCGATGTCCACCAGCGAACGCCGGGCAGCCGCCAGCGCACTGCGCAATTCATTGCCAGAGCGGTGCATTCAGAGGGTTCCTTGCAAGATATCCACAGAAGCCCGCCGAGCGGCGTTGACGGCACGCCCGGCGTTCCCCACAATTCAGAAGCGCCATGACCCTGGCCTAGAGAACTCGGGTCACAGCGCTGTGTCAGCGGAGCGGGTGGGAGAGCAATCTTCCACTCGCTTTTTTACGCCTGCGGTTTAGGCGGCGAAGGCCCAGTCCCATTCGCTGCTGCCACCACCCGCCAGAGCCAAAGGCGGTGACGGTATCGCCACTGAAGGAGCGGCTGCCGCAACTTGGTCAAAGGTTGAGGCGGTTGAGAGGTTTAGCGAGTTCAACATCTTGTTTAGGATATTGTCCAAGAGATCAATCTTACCGGCAGCCAAACTGTTGATTAAGTTGTCAACTGGATTACCCCCACCTTCCACCCGCTCGGCCTTCACATCCAAACCACCGAATGACACGACATTTTCATTCAACAGATAATTCGACCTTCCCTCTAGCCCCTGACCTAGCTTGACAACATCCAGTTCTCCCCAGAAGAAGTCTCTGTATGTGGAGCCAGGTGCCAAATAATAATTTACCTCCCCTTTCAGCCCATTTGGGGTAGCGCTCTCCGCAATAATCGCAAATTCCGTAACCCTACTAACGATTGCATATTGATCGCCAACTAATGGAGTCTCCCGGCCGCTGAACCCCCCATTCACGACACCCCAACCAGAGCTTGTTACATATCCATCCTTCCACTCTTGCAAGTATTCAGCAATGGGCTTTGCCCCGATTTCAGAACCATATTTTATCGATAACGTCATGACCTAAAACTCCTTTAACTTTTTATTCATCATATTCTTGATGTTGACGCATTAAGCCGCGAAAGCCCAGTCCCACCAGGATTGCTCGGCGTTCGCCACGACCAGGTTCGGCAGGGCGACAGGTGCAGCTACCGGTGCCGCGGCGGCTACCTGGTCAAAGGTGGCGGTGGTGGACAGGTTGTACTCCGAGAGCAGTTTGTTGAGGGTTGCCTCCAGCGGGTCGGCGTTGCCGTTCATGAGGCCGTAGACGACTTCGTGGACGGGGTTGCCGGCGCGGCCTGCGCCTTCCGGGGCGGAGAGGTCGAGGCCGTTGAAGGAGACGTTGTTTTCGGCGAGGGAGAAGTGGGTGCCTTTGCCACCGGTGAGTCCTTGGCCGAGTTCAACGTTGTCCAGAGTCCCCCACAGGTAGTGGTTCATGTTGGGGTCGCCGCCACCAAACAGCTTGAACACGTAATTCAAGCCGTTCGAGGTGTTGCTTTCCGCAATCATCGCGTACTCGGAATCTTTTCCGCTTGTCCCGTATTGCTCCCCCTTGGTCGATGGAAATACGCCTGCGGTGTTGAAAGCACCGGTACTGGCTTTGCCATGGCCAGCCGTAGAGAAACCTGTTTCCCACGACTGTAGGTAATCACTGATCTTGGTGGCACCCAGATCGGCTTTGTAGTTAACTGAAATGCTCATATCATTACCTTCTTGGTTTTTAGCGGAATGAGCCGCTCCTTCTTTACCCAACACAGGGCAAATTCTTTACGAAAATATTTCAGAACACGTATTGCAACGTGCCCGTCAAAGTGCGACCGCGGGCTAGTGACAAGTGTTCAAAATCCGCTTTCGGCACAAAATAAGCTTCATCCGTGGCATTTTCCAACGCAAGCAATATGCTGGTATTTTTATTAACACTATATGTGCCGTACAAATCGTAAGCCACATACGACGGCCAGGCGGCCAGATCAAAAGTTCTTCGATCTGCGCCCTTATCCAGATCATCGCCATACCCGGCGCTATATCTAGCTCGAATACCTACATCCAGCTTGCGCTCAAAGAATCGGGCGCCCAAGGTCAATGAACCTCTATCAACTGGGCTAAAGGCAGCCGCGCCAATTATGAAATTGCAGCGAACCGTGTTATTCGCCGAGTGATCTTCGGCCCACTCATACAAACCACCGCCCTGAGGAGCTCGCCTTTTTTTTAGCGCACCACCGCGATAATACTCACGACCACAAAAATCGTTCTGCCCAATCATTCTTGTGTAAGTAAAACCAGCATAAACTCGTTCAAGATCGTAATCAACCTGATACTCAATCCCTCGATACTTCACTTGTTTCTGATTGTTAAGATTTACCAGATTTGCACCACTGCTCTGCGGCGAGGACCAACGTGGCACCACGCCCATCATCATGAACACCATGTCATCAATACGATTATCAAAATAGCTAACCTTCATGGCAAACCGGTCGTTAGCAATAAGCATCGACTCTTTGAATAAATTAACACCCACCTCCCAGCTTTTGGACGACTCGGGTTGAAGTGTCGGATTTGGAAAAAGCAGTGCGCTGCCGCCGCCCACGTGTGGAGCGCCAGACATGAGGACCTCGGTCACGGCTGGCGGCCGCCAGCCCTTTCCCCAGCTGCCATAAACCTGGGCCCACTCGACTCCCGGTTTTACCGCAACAAGAAGATTAGGTGACCATCGCCCGCCAGACAGGGCAACATTTTCCCGATATTCGACCGCGCGACCGGCCCACTTATGAATACCTTGGGACGGGTATTCCCAAATTCTTGAGTTTGCCTCTCCGTAGGTGCGGTAATAGTCGTAGCGCAACCCTCCTGTGACTACAAGCCAGTCATCATATGCGTAGTCGACTTTATTAAATACGCTGGTCATTGTGCGACGCCCTTCGGGCGTAGCTCCGATGATCACGGGTATAGAGTCTGAGTTTTTTGCAGGTTTCCACTCAGTGCTTGGAGACAACCTGTCATGAAAGACTTCCCCGCCCACAGCCCAGTTTGCCCTGCCCCAATGACCGAGGCCAAAGCGAGCTGTGTTTTCTGCCTGCAGCCCCCACGTCCGGGTATTGTATTGTGAATCAAAAGGAGCAATGTAGTTGCCCGACTCCTGCGAAGCTGGGTTACCTATACTCCAACGATCCAAACGGGTATCGACGTAATAGAGCTTCGCCTTTAGATCGACCAGCTCATCTTCCGGCGCATAGGTGTAGTCCAAGGCGTAATTTTGAGCGTTCATCCTGTCTCTGGTTAAACGCCTGTATCCCATAAAGGTTTTCCCTGTCATGGGCCCAGCCGACTGCCCGTCGGCACTACTGCGAAGATAGCTTGCCTGCAGACGTTGATCATGGGGCAGATTAAAACCAAACTTCATTAGCTGCGAACGAGTCGCCCCATCGGTAAAATCTACATCGCTTGCCAGCCACTCTTGAAATGTCTTTTCAGAAAACTCCCTGTTGCCCAACTGCTCCCCCAACCGCCGATCATTATTATTCCCCGCCCGATAATCCCCGAACCGCCGCTCACTCACCCCCAGCAAGATATCCCCACGCTCATCACCAATCGCCAACACCCCGCTGCCATTGAAGTGCGTGCCGTTGCCCAACTTGCCTATCCCGTGCCCCACCCGCACGCGGCCGCCGACGTCCTTGCCGTCCTGCAGGAAATCGCTGGCCTGGAACGTGCGAAACGTCGCGATGCCGCCCAGTACGCCTGCGCCACCCTGGCCGGCCTGGGTGCCTTTTTCGATATCGACGCCGGCCACCATCTCCGGGTCCACCAGGATCACGCCGTTGCGCTGCTGGTGGCCGCTGACGTTGAAGTTCTGGCGCATGCCGTCGATGTTCATGTTCACCCGGCCGTAGTCCTGGACGCCGCGGATGTTCACGGACAAGCCGGGGTCGCGCTGGTTGACGGCGGTGTAGACGCCGGTGCTTTCCTCGAGCATGTCGGCGCTGTGGCGGGGCGGGCGGTTGTCGATCATGCGGCGGCTGATGTGCGAGACGCCGCGCGGCTCGTGGTACACCCAGTCGCCAGCCTTGGCGGGGGTGTCGGCGTCGGCGCTGATGTCGATCATGTCCAGTTCCAGCGCACCACCGTCGACGGCGCCGGGGCGCGGCACCAGGCTGAGGTGGCCGTTTTCGCCGTGGCGCAGTATCAGCGGGTGGCCGCTGATGATCTGCTCCAGCGCCGCTTGCGCGGTGTAGCTGCCCTTGAGTGCGGTGCTGCGCAGGCCGGCCAGCAGGCGGTTGTCATACAGCAGCGTGACGCCGGTGCGCTGGACGAACTGCTCGACTGCCTGCTTCAGCGGCTGTTCGGGGATGTCGAAGGCCTGGGTACGCGACTGGGCGCTGGTGCCTCGGCGCTCGTCCGCGTACGCCAGCCCTTCCCCGGCCAGCAGCGTGAACAAGCCCATGTGGATGGCAAGTGCGAGCCGGCAGGTCGCCGGGGTTGCCTTGCGGTGGGTGACAGACATTGAGTTTCCCTTGTTGGCGGTTGCTTGTGATGAGAATGAATCTCGGTAGCAAGACGCTGCAGCGGGGAAAACTCAGTAAATTAATTTGTATCAGCCCGGGCGGGCGTCAATCCAATGCACCTAATGCCGCCCAGGTCTGCCGCGCGAACGCCAAGGCCTGGGCGTGCCGCGGGTCCTGGGCCAGCCATTGGGCGAGTTCGGCCTGCTCGACCGGGCTGAGTTCACCGGCCTGCTGGCGGACCAGCCAGCGGGCGGCGGTTGCAATCAGGTGCGGGGGCAGGGGCGCTGGGTTCACGGCAAGGCTCGGTGGTAGGCGAAGCCTCGACTATGCCACTGTCGCCCTACATTTGTCGTAGGGCATTTCCCACAGTCCTACTGCAAACGCTGCATGATCATGGCGAGTCCTTTTGCCAGATGCTTCTGCACGCAGCTGTCGGAAATTTCCATCCTGCAGGCAACCTCGGTGTGGGTCAGGCCTTCCAGGCGGTTCAGTTGCAGCACTTCGCGGGTGCGCGGCGGCAGGGCTTCAATGGCGTCGCGCAGGGCCTGGCGCTGCTGCTCGAACATGGCGCGGATTTCCACGCAGGCGTCGGGCGCCTCCAGGCTGGCGATCAGCTCGGGCGTCAGCGGCTGGGTGTTGCGCCGTTGCTGTTGGCGCAGGTGGTC
Organism: Pseudomonas sp. GYB4201; assembly: GCF_056312595.1. Taxonomy (NCBI): domain Bacteria; kingdom Pseudomonadati; phylum Pseudomonadota; class Gammaproteobacteria; order Pseudomonadales; family Pseudomonadaceae; genus Pseudomonas; species Pseudomonas sp. GYB4201. The sequence goes on from NZ_JBWGIG010000020.1 coordinate 31,207, forward strand.
CACCAGCAGGTTGCGGGCGGTGCGGTACAGGTAGGCCGGCGCTGGGCACGGCTTGCCCTGGCAGTGTTGCTCCACCAGGCGCAGGTAGGCGTCCTGGACCAGGTCTGCCGCCAATTGCGGGTCGCCCAGGCGCTGGGTGAGGTAGCCGCGCAGGGCCCGGGCATGGCCGAGATAGAGGCCCGAGAGTTCCGTATCCGACAACAACCGATTCCCTGGAGAGTGACGCATGAGGGCGGCATCTTAGGGCGTATCGCAAATGAGGATCAAACGTAACGCCATGTTGAATTGTGTCGGTTTGTCTGACGAGACATTCTCGGGCACAAATTAATTTGACCAAATTAACTGGTTAGTACAATTTATAGGCACCCTGCTTCACCGTCTCACACCAAAAATAACAAGGGAGAGTCCCCCATGAGCCGTACCGTACTGGTGCTCAACGGCCCTAACCTCAATATGCTCGGCACCCGCGAGCCCGCCACCTATGGCCGCGAAACCCTGGCCGACGTCTCTGCCCTGTGTGCCCGCACTGCCCAGGAGCGCGACCTTGTGGTCGAATTCCGCCAGAGCAACCATGAAGGCGAAGCCATCGACTGGATTCACCAGGCCCGCGGCCGCTGCGCAGCGATCGTGATCAACCCGGGTGCCTGGACCCACACCTCCATTGCCATTCGCGATGCCCTGACCGCCAGCGAACTGCCGGTGATCGAAGTGCACATCAGCAACGTGCACGCACGCGAATCGTTCCGCCACCACAGCTACATCTCCGGCATGGCCGTGGCGGTGCTGTGTGGCTTTGGCACCCATGGCTATCGGTTGGCGCTTGAACACGTCGGCCACCTGTTGAACAACAAGGGTTAACTCGCATGTCCCAGAACAAGAAAACCAGCGTACTGGCCGGCCTGATTGGCGCTGGCATCCAGGCCTCGCGCACCCCTGCCCTGCACGAGCGCGAAGGCGCCGCCCAGGACATCGGCTACCTGTACCGCCTGATCGACCTGGACCAACTGAAGCTCGACACCAGCCACCTGGAAGAACTGCTGACCGCCGCCCAGCGCATGGCCTACACCGGCCTGAACATCACCTTCCCGTGCAAGCAGGCGATCATTCCGCTGCTCGATGACCTGTCGCCCGAGGCCCGTGGCATCGGCGCGGTGAACACCGTGGTGCTCAAGGACGGCAAGCGCGTCGGCCACAACACCGACTGCCTGGGCTTCGCCGAAGGCTTCCGCCGTGGCATGGACGGCGCCGCACGCGAACGCGTGGTGCAGATGGGTGCCGGTGGCGCCGGTGCGGCCGTGGCCCACGCGCTGCTGATCGAGGGCGTGCAGCAGCTGACCATCTTCGACGTGGACGCCAGCCGCGCCCAGGACCTGGCCGACAACCTCAACCAGCACTTCCCGGGCAACCGCGCCCGTGCCGGCAGCGACCTGGCCGCCGCCATGAACGAGGCCGACGGCATGGTCAACACCACGCCCATGGGCATGGCCAAGCTGCCGGGCATGCCGGTGCCGGCCGAGCTGCTGCGCAAGGACCTGTGGGTAGCCGAGATCGTCTACTTCCCGCTGGAAACCGAGCTGCTGCGCACCGCCCGTGCCCTGGGCGCGCGCACCCTGGACGGCGGCACCATGGCGGTGTTCCAGGCGGTGAAGGCGTTCGAGCTGTTCAGCGGCATCGTGCCGGATGCCGATCGCATGACGGCGCATTTCAACAGCATGTAAGCCCCTGACGCGGCCTGCGGCCGCTGCTACGAAATCCCGTAGCAGCGGCCGTAGGCCGCGTCCAGCCTCACAACACCGGCCGCAGCAGCGCCTGGGCTTCGTACAGCGCCGGCAGGTAGCGCTGCTGCATGGCCTGGGTGCTCAGCCGGGCCACCTGGGTAGTGATCGACAGGCTCGCCTTCAGCTCCCCCTTGCGGTCGCGCAGCGGCACGCTCAGCACCGCCATCCCCACCTCGTATTCCTGGTCCACGCAGCAGAAACCCTGCTCGCGCACCCGCGCCAATTCCTCCTGCAAGGCCGCCACGCTGGTCCGGGTGTAAGGCGTCAGCGCGCGCAGTTCCACGCCATCCAGGTAGGCTTGCAGCTCGTCGGGCTCCAGTGTCGCCAACCACACGCGGCCGCTGGCCGTGCAATACAGCGGCAGGCGCGAGCCCGGCCGGATCGACAGCGACGACACATGGCTGTAGCGGCTGCGCACCACGTGGATGATGTCATCACCGTCGCGCACGCCCACCGACACGTGTTCCTGGGTAGTACGCGCCACCTGCTCGACGATGGGCCGCAGCATGCGCGGCAGCTGCGCCGAGTCGACATAGGCCTGGCCGATGCGCAAGGCCTTGGCAGTGAGCCAGTAGTGACGGCCATCGGTTTCGACGAACCGCTCGTGCACCAACGTCAGCAGGAAGCGCCGCGTTGCACTCTGGGTCAGCCCCGACAGGCTGGCCGCCAACGGCACGGTCAGGCGCGGGTGGTCTTCGCTGAACAGCTGCATCAAGGCCAGGCCCTTCTGCAGCCCGGCGATCAGGTCACGATCATGAATGGTCGGTTGCTTCATCACGGCCCCGGCAGGAATTATCGGTTGATAGTGCGATTATCGCAGTGCCCCCGCGATTAACAACCGAAACCGCGTTCTGCCGCGTTGTCGCCCTCTGCCGCCCGCCGCACCATGGCCTGACAACAACAGGCAACGGTCCAGGAGATCGACATGATTCGCGGCTCGACGCAGCTGGTGGCCATTCTCGGCACGCCCATCGCCCAGGTTAAATCCCCGGAAAACTTCAACCGCTGGTTCGCCGACAACGACCGCGACATTGCCATGCTGCCGGTGGACATGGGCGCCGACGCACTGCCAGCGTTTATCCACACCCTGCGCGGCTGGCACAACCTGCGCGGGTGCGTGGTGACGGTGCCGTACAAGCAGGCCGTGGCACCGCTGCTGGACGCCCTGACCGAACGCGCCGCCGCGCTGGGCATGGCCAATGTGATCCGCCGTGAAGCCGACGGCCGGCTGGTGGGCGACCACCTGGACGGCACCGGTTTCCTCAAGGCCGCCGCCGCCCACGGTTTCCAGGCCGCCGGCAAGCGCGCGCTGGTGGTGGGTGCCGGCGGCGTCGGCGCGGCCATTGCCTATGCGCTGGCCGAAGCCGGCCTGGCGCAGCTGGTGATCGCCGACGTGCGTGCCGCCCAGGTGGACGTGCTGCGCGGCATCCTGCTCAAGGCCTTCCCGGGCCTGGACGTGCAAGCCACCTACACTGACCTGAGCGCCTTCGACCTGGTGGTCAACGCCACCCCGGTCGGCATGGGCGACACCGGGCAGATGGCGCTCCCCGCCGAGCAGCTGGCCACCTTGCCCAGCGCCGCGCTGGTGGCCGACGTGGTGACATCGCCGCAGATCACCCCGCTGCTGGCCCAGGCCCGCGCCCAGGGCTGCCGCATCCAGACCGGCCCGGAGATGGCCCGCGCGCAGATGGGCAACCTCGGCGCCTTCATGGGCGTGACGCCCGAAGACGCCTGAGGAACCCGCCATGAACGCAGCTGTACAACCCTGGACACACGCCTTCGACCTGGTGGTGCTGGGCAGCGGTGCCGCCGGTTTCGCCGCCGCCACCACTGCCGCCTGCCGTGGCCTGAGCGTGCTGCTGGTGGAAAAGGCCGAGACCTTCGGCGGCACCTCGGCGATCTCCGGCGGCGCGGTGTGGGTGCACGGCAGCGACCAGGCCCGCGCCGCCGGCGTGCAGGACAGCGCCGAGGCAGTGCGCACCTACCTCAAACGCACCATCGGCCCCGGCTACCGCGCCGAACTGATCGAGGCCTACATCGAACGCGGCGCCGAAGCCCTGCGCTACCTGGAACAGCACAGCGAACTGCGATACGCCCTGCGGCCGTTCTCACCCGATTACTACCCCGACGAGCCGGGCGCCACCGACACCGGCCGGGCGCTGGAGATGGTGGAATACGACGGCCGCCGTCTGGGCCCGGCGTTCAAGCACCTGCGCAAGCCCACGCCAGGCATGCTGCTGTTCGGCGGCATGATGGTGAACCGCGTGGACATTCAGCACTTCCTGAGTTTCCGCCGCTCGCCGCGCTCGCTGTGGCATTGCCTGAAGCTGATGACGCGCTACGGCCGCGACCGCCTCAGCCATGAACGTGGCACCCGGCTTACCGTGGGCAACGCGCTGATCGCGCGGCTGGCCACCACGGCCTTCGACAAGGGCGTGCAACTGTGGCTCAAGGCCCAGGCCACCCAGCTGGTGACCAACGGTGGCGCAGTCACCGGCCTGATGATTCGCTACAACGGCCAGGACCTGCGGGTGCAGGCCCGTGCCGGCGTGGTGTGCGCGGCCGGTGGCTTTGCCGCGGCCGCCGACGCCGGCCAGCGCCGCCCTGCCACCGGCCCTGGGCACCTGAGCATGTCGCCCGCTGGCAACAGCGGCGACAGCCAGGCCCTGGCCACTGCCGTGGGCGCCCGCCTGGGCGAAGGCCTGGCGGCGGACTTCTTCTGGGCGCCGGTGTCGCAGCTGCGCCGCGCCAATGGCGAGACCGAGCGCTTCCCGCACCTGGTCACCGACCGCGCCAAGCCCGGCATCATCGCCGTGAACCGCCACGGGCAGCGCTTCGTCAACGAGGCGAATTCGTACCACAGCTTCGTCCAGGCCATGCAGCAGGACGGCAACGCGCCGTGCTGGCTGATCGCCGATGCCCAGGCCATGAACGCCTACGGGATGGGCCTGGCCCGGCCGCGGCCTGTGGATAACAGCGCCTTGATCGACGCCGGCTACCTGCACCGCGCCGACAGCGCCGAACAACTGGCACGGCAGATAGGCATCGACCCCGCCGGGCTCGCCGCCACCCTGCGCCAGCACAACGCCGACGCCCTGACCGGCACAGACACTGCGTTCGCCAAGGGCGGCAACAGTTACAACCGCTCCCTGGGCGACCCGCACCACGGCCCCAACCCATGCCTGGCACCGCTAACCCGCGCGCCCTGGTACGCCATTCGCGTGGAGACCGGCGACCTGGGCTCGGCGCGCGGGCTGGTCACCGACGCCAACGCAAACGTCCTCGACCGCCAGGGCCAGCCCATCGCCGGGCTGTACGCCGCCGGCAATGACATGAACTCGATCATGGACGGCACCTACCCCGGGCCCGGCATCACCATCGGCCCGGGCCTGACCTTCGGCTACATCGCCGCTACCCACGCCGCCGCGCGCCTGCGCGCCGGCCACACCACCCCAATCGAGGCTTGACCATGTTCTACGAACTGCGCACCTACACCCTCAAACCCACCAAGCTGGCCGACTGGCTGGCGCTGTACCAGAGCGACGCGCTGGCGGTGCAGACCGAGCACCTGGGCCAACTGGTGGGCTTCTTCACCACCGAGATCGGCGACGTGAACCAGGTTGTGCACATCTGGGCCTGGGAAAGCCTGGACGACCGCATGGCCCGCCGCACCGCCATGGCCGCCGACAGCCGCTGGATGGAGTTCAGCCGCAAGAACAAGGAGCTGGACGCGGTGGTGAAGCTGGAGTCGCGGATGATGCGGCCGACCGCGTTCTCGCCGCTTAAATAAAGGGCCTGCCATGAACGCCTCCGACAATTTTGACTGCGACGTACTGGTCATCGGCTCGGGGGCTGCCGGCCTTGCCGCTGCCGTGACCGCCGCCCATGCCGGGCTCAAGGTGATCGTCGCCGAGAAGCACCATCAACTGGGCGGCACCAGCGCCTGGTCCGGCGGCTGGTTGTGGATACCGGGCAACCCGCTGGCCGTGGCCGACGGCCAGGTGGAAGCGCCCGGCGCGGTGGAAGCCTACCTGCGCCAGCAATTACACACCGAGGTGCTGGGCGAGCGTCTTCAAGCCTACCTGCGCCATGGGCCGGCGATGGTCGACTTCTTCCAGCGCCACACCCAGGTGCAGTTCTATTCCGGCAGCCGCATGCCCGACATGCATGCAGGCCCGGGCGCTGCCAGTGGTGGGCGTTCACTGTGCGCACAGCCCTTCGATGGCCGGCTGCTGGGCGATTGCTTGCCCAGGCTGCGGCCGCCGCTGGGGCTGATCAGCCTGGGCGGCATGGGCATCGCCGGTGGCGCTGACCTGGCGCATTTCTTCAACGCCACGCGCTCGCTGCGGTCGGCCGTCTACGTAGCGGGCCGCTTGCTGCGGCATTGGCGCGACCGCCTGCTGCACGGCCGCGGCCTGCACCTGGTAAACGGTAATGCGCTGGTGGCCCGGCTGCTGCGCAGTGCCCTGGACCTGGGGGTGGAGCTGCACACCGAGGCGCCCGCGCTCAGCCTGCTGTACGACGGTGCGCGGGTAGTGGGTGCGCAGTTGCCCAACCGCCAGCTGCGCGCGCGGCGTGGCGTGGTGCTGGCGGCGGGCGGCTTCGCCCATGACGCCGGGCGCATCGCGGCGACGTTCGGGCACGCCAACCACCTGTCGGCCGCGCCTGTGGCAAACACCGGCGACGGCCTGCGCCTGGGCGAACAGGCGGGCGGCGCAGTCCCGCCGCTGGCCCACGCGGCGGCCTGGGCACCGGTGTCGAAAACCGCCAACGGCGCCTTTCCACACCTGCTGGACCGCGCCAAGCCCGGTTTCATCGCCGTGCTCGACAACGGCCAGCGCTTCACCAACGAGGCCGATTCCTACCACGACTTCATGCAGGCGCTGTTCGCTCACGCGCCCAACCCGCGCACGCCCCACTGCTGGCTGATCTGCGACCACAAGGCCCAGCGCCGCTACGGCCTGGGCTCGGCGCGACCGTTCCCGTTCGTGAACCGGCGGCTACGACGCGAAGGGTACCTGCTCAAGGGCCGCACCCTGGCCGAACTGGCCGGGCGCTGTGGCATCGACGCGCAGCAACTGCAGCGCACTGTGGATAACTTCAACGCCGGCGCCCGGGGCGGCCGCGACCCTGCCTTCGGGCGCGGCGCGTCGGCCTACAACCGCGCCCAGGGCGAAGCGCTGCACGGCCCCAACCCGTCGCTGGGCGAGCTGGCCCGTGGGCCGTTCTATGCGGTAAAGCTGGAACCCGGCAGCCTGGGCACGTTCACGGGCCTGGCCACCGACGCCCGTGCCCGCGTGCTGGGTGCACAAGGGCAGGTTATCGACGGGCTTTATGCGGTGGGCAATGACATGTCCAGCATCATGGGCGGCCATTACCCCAGTGGCGGCATCACCCTGGGGCCGGCGCTGACCTTCGGCCACATCGCCGGCCTGGACCTGGCCCGGCCGGAGGTCAGGGTTGCAGGTAACGCAGCACCGTCTCCACGATCATCTCGCGATGACGCACCTTGTGCGCTTCCTCGCTGAAGTCGATCTGGAAGATCTCGCCGAAGGTGTGCTTGTTGGACACGCGGTAGAAGCAGAACGAGCTGATCAGCAGGTGCACGTCCAGCGCGGCCAGCCCCTGGCGGAACAGCCCGGCCTTGGCACCGCGTTCCAGCACTTCGTCGAGGGCATGCAGCACGGTCTTGTTCATCGCGCGAATCGCCGAGGATTGCTTGATGAACTCGCCTTTGTGCATGTTTTCGTTACAAACGATGCGGACGAAATCGACGTTGCGGTCGTGGTGGTCGAAGGTGAATTCCACCAGGCGGCGGATACCTTCGCGCGGCTCCAGCTCGCCCAGATGCAGGTCCACCTCGGTGCTGCGGATGTCGCCGTAGAGTTTTTCCAGCACCTCGACGTACAACTGCTCCTTGCTGCCGAAGTAGTAGTAGATCATGCGCTTGGAGGTTTGCGTGCGCTCGGCAATGGCGTCTACCCGTGCACCCGCCAGGCCCTGCTGGACGAACTCGGCGATTGCCGCCTGGAGAATGTTCTCGCGGGTTTTCTCGGGGTTGTTCTTGCGGCTCTTGCGTGGTTGCGCTTCGGCGGTGTCCACGGAGCGTTCTGTCATTGTTGTCATTCTGGGCTCACGGCCATCGTTAAACAGCGGCAATTATGGAGCGGCCAGCGCGGCGAAGGAAGCCTGCAAGCCTTGGTATACAACCAAAGGCTTGCAGTTATCTACAAATGGTTACAGTTTGGCGTGGCGGACACCCTTGTTACGCGCCTTGGCCATGGCAGCCAGGCGCACCGCCACGTTAGCCGCGCCATAGCCGGCATAACCATTGCGACGCTGGATGATTTCGAAGAAGAAGCGGTCTTCGAAGGGTTCGGTGTACACGTGGAACAGCTCGCCGCCGTTGGCGTCACGGTCGTAGAGCACGTTGTAGTAGGCCAGCTCGCTGAGGAATTCGTCGTCGAAGTCGAAGCGCGCGGCCAGGTCGTCATAGTAGTTCAGCGGGATGTCCAGCAGCGCCAGTCCGGCTTCCTTGGCCTTGGTGACGGCGGCAAAAATGTCGTCGCAGTCGAAGGCGATGTGGTGCACGCCCGAGCCACGGTAGGTGGACAGCGCGTGGGAAATGGCCGTGTTGCGGTTTTCCGAGATGTTCAGCGGCAGGCGGATGGAGCTGTCGCGGCTGCGGATGGCGCGGCTTTTCACCAGGCCGTAAGGGTCGGGCAGCACCACTTCGTCGTCGGCGGTGAAGTCCAGCAGGCTCTTGTAGAACAGCGTCCAGTTGTCGAGGTTGTCCGGCGGCAGCGCCATGGCCATGTGGTCGATGCGCTTGAGGCCCAGCGGGCTTGGCTTGACCTCCTGGATGCTGAAGTCGGTGTCGTAGATGGTGCGGCCCTGGTCGTCCTGGTCCACCAGGTAGATCAGGCTGCCATCGGGGGCACGCACGGCGGCCAGTTCACGCTCGTTGGGGCCTACCAGGCCACGGAACGGCTGGCCCTTGTAGGCCACGGCGCGCTCCAGCGCCTTGGCGCTGTCCTTCACGCGGATGGCGGTGGCGCACAGCGACGGGCCGTGGGACTCGAAGAAGTTGTGGGCGAACGAGTACGGCTCGGAGTTGAGGATCAGGTTGATGTCACCCTGGCGCATCAGGCTCACGGCCTTGGACTTGTGCTGGCCGGCCTTGGCGAAGCCCAGTTGCTCCAGCCAGGTGCCCAGCTTGGCGCCCTGGGCTTCGTCCACCGCGAACTCCAGGAACTCGACGCCATCGTACTGATCGGCCTCGGGCGGCGAGAACAGGATGTCCAGGTTCGGCACCGGGGTGCTTTCCTTTTCCAGCAGCTTGCGGGTCTTCTCTTCAAGGTACAGCAGCGAACGCAGGCCGTCGGCGGCGTTGGCACGCGGCGGCGCGGCGCGGAACCCGTCGTTGAAGATTTCCAGCGACAGCGGGCCGGTGTAGCCCGACTTGATGATGGGTGCCAGGAAGCCCGGCAGGTCGAACTCGCCCTGGCCCGGGAAGCAGCGGAAGTGGCGGCTCCACTCCAGCACGTCCATGTTCAGGATCGGCGCGTCGGCCATCTGCACGAAGAAGATCTTGTCGCCCGGGATGTCGGCGATGGCCGCCGGGTCGCCCTTCAGCGACAGGGTGTGGAAGCTGTCCAGCAGCACGCCCAGGTTGGGATGGTCGGCGGTTTTGACGATATCCCACACCTGCTGGTAGGTGTTGACGTGCTTGCCCCAGGCCAGGGCCTCGTAGCCGATGCGCAGGTCGCGCTTGCCAGCGTGCTCGGCCAGCAGGTGCAGGTCGTCGATCAGGATCTGGCGGTCGCCCACCGAGTCGGCCGAAGCGTTGCTGCACACCAACACCAGGTCGGTGCCCAGTTCCTGCATCAGGTCGAACTTGCGCTCGGCCCGGTCGAGGTTGCGGGCCAGGCGGTCGCGGCGGCAGCCTTCGAAATCACGGAAGGGTTGGAACAGGGTGATGGCGATGCCCAGATCGGCGCACATCTGGCGGATCTCACGGGGGCTGCCGTCGTAGTACAGGAGGTCGTTTTCGAAGATCTCGACGCCGTCGAAACCCGCCGCGGCGATGGCTTCGAGTTTTTCCGGCAGGGTACCGCTCAGGGAGACGGTGGCAATCGAACGATGCATGGTTCAGCTCCATGGGGCCGCCGACAGGGCACTTCACGGGTGCGCATCTGGGCAGCTGACCGGTGTCCGTCGCGAGCGTCAGGCGCGCCTGCAACGGGTTGAAAGAATTCTTGGAAGCTAATTTATACCGCAAATTTGACGCGTACGAACCAGTTAGTTTTGTGTGCGATTATCGACCGGAAAGCGGCCTCTTCAATTGACGATTTTTCGGCTGATCGCCAACATCCCAACCCCCATTGAAGTCCGTCACGCGGCCAAAAGCCAACCGACAAGTGAAACTGAATGTCTTATACCCACAGACCTTCAGCGCAGCGCTACTCCATAAAAATTTCAAGAATCGGGTAACTCACATGCACGCTGTAAATGCTCTCGTGCCTCGCCATGCCAGCATGGGCGAGAAAATCCGCGGTGCCCTGGCCGTGGGCAAGACCCGCTGGGGCATGCTCGCCCTGGTGTTCTTCGCCACCACCCTGAACTACATCGACCGCGCCGCCCTGGGCGTGATGCAGCCTATCCTGGCCAAGGAAATGAGCTGGACGGCGATGGACTACGCCAACATCAACTTCTGGTTCCAGGTGGGCTACGCCATCGGCTTCGTGCTGCAGGGCCGGCTGATCGACAAGGTCGGGGTCAAGCGCGTGTTCTTCTGCGCGGTGCTGCTGTGGAGCCTGGCCACCGGCCTGCACGGCCTGGCGACCTCCGCCGTCGGCTTCATGGTATGCCGCTTCATCCTCGGCCTGACCGAAGCCGCCAACTACCCGGCCTGCGTGAAGACTACGCGCCTGTGGTTCCCGGCCGGCGAGCGCGCCGTGGCCACCGGCATCTTCAACGCCGGCACCAACGTCGGCGCGATGATCACCCCGGTGATGCTGCCGTTGATCCTCACCGTGTGGGGCTGGCAGGCGGCGTTCATCTGCATGGCCTGCCTGGGCCTGACCTGGGTGGTGTTCTGGGGCCTGAAGTACTACAACCCCGAAGACCACCCGCGGGTGAAGCAGAGCGAGCTTGAGTACGTACAAGGCGAGCCGGAGCCGGCCCAGCAGGCGGTGCCGTTCCACCGCATCCTGCGCATGCGCGGCACCTGGGCCTTCGCCCTGGCCTACTCGATCACCGCGCCGGTGTTCTGGTTCTACCTGTACTGGCTGCCGCCGTTCCTGAACCAGCAATACCAGCTGGGCATCAACGTGACCCAGATGGGCATCCCGCTGATCATCATCTACCTGAGCGCTGACTTTGGCAGCGTCGGCGGCGGCATCCTGTCGTCGTTCCTGATCGGCCGTGGCGTGTCGCCGGTGAAGGCGCGGCTGACCTCGATGCTGATGTTCGCCCTGTGCATCATCGCCGTGGTGGGTGCTGCGGGCACCAGCAACCTGTGGGTGGCGGTGCTGGCGATTTCCCTGGCGATCGCCGCGCACCAGGCCTGGACCGCGAACATCTGGGCGGTGGTGATGGACTACACGCCCAAGCACATGATGAGCACGGTGTTCGGCTTCGGCGGCATGTGCGCCGCGGTGGGCGGCATGTTCATGACCCAGATCGTGGGCTACATCCTGACCGTGACCAACAACAACTACCACGTGTTGTTCATGATCATCCCGGGCATGTACTTCATCGCCTTGGCCTGGCTGTACCTGATGGCCCCGCGCAAGGTGCCCGTAGTCGATTGAGCCACACCACTGCGTAGCCGCTGCCGCCAGGCTGCGCTGGCCCTATGCCTCGCTGGAGATCTTCAGCGTAATTGAGGGCCAGCGCAGCCTGTCGGCAGCGGCTACGGACCGGCGGCGTGGCAATGATCCAGGGTTAGCTGAACAACTCGGACGCCGGGCTGGCGCCAGACAGCTCTTCAGCCGCCGCCAATAAGGCAACCGACAGCTCCTGCAAACGCCCCTCGCTCAACCGCGCCGTCGGCCCAGCCACGCTTAACACCCCCACCACCTGGCCATCCACTGGCCGGCGCACCACGGCGGCAATGGCCGAGGTGCCGACCGCCGAGCTTTCCATCACCAGCGAATACCCCCGCGAACGCGCCTGCTCCAAATGTTGCAGCAACTCGGTGTTGGATTTCGGCGCGTTCGGCCCGAACTCCGCCGGGTCGGCGATGCCCTGCTGTTCCACCAGCGCCAACGCCTGGGCGTCGCTCATGCTGGCCAGCCAGGCATGCCCGGAGGCGGTGTAGAACAGCGGCGCGTCGCGGCCCATTTCCGGGTCGTAGCGCAGGCCGGACCGCGCGCCCTGGGACTTGGCGATCCAGGTCTGGCGGTCACCGTCGATCACCCCCAGGCGCACCAGCTCGCCGGTGTGCTGCGCCAGCCGGTCGAGGATCGGCTGGACGATATCGGCGCCGCTGCTGGCCAGGTAGCGGAAACCCATGGCCACCAGCTTGGTGGACAGGTGATAGCGGCTGTTGTCCGGGTTCTGGCGCACGTAGCCCAAGCGCATCAGCTCGCCGAGCATGCGGTGGGTGGCGCTCTTGGGGATGTCCAGTTGCTCGGCCAGGGTTTGCATGGGCAAGCCGCGAGGGTCGCTGGTGAGGCTTTCCAGAAGGCTGAAAGCGCGTTCGATCTGACTGCCGGCCATGGTCGTGGGTCCTGGTAAAAGTGTGGCGATTCTAGCCACGGGCGGACGAAGCGCAACCATTGTCCGATCTTCGCCCAACTTCGGCGCCGCACCCCTTGGCCTGGCGGGAAACCCGGCCATAGAATGTGGAACTTGATTCCAGAATATTACATAACCCGTCAGCAAAAACGAATGCAGGGAGATTGCGCATGCAGAGCATCACCAACCGTCACGGGCTGAACATGCCCAAGCTGGGCCTGGGCACCTGGCCCATGGTCGGCGAGGAATGTACCGCCGCCGTGGTGCAGGCGCTGGAGGTGGGCTACCGGCACATCGACACCGCCGCCGGTTACAACAACGAAGACGCGGTGGGCAAGGCCCTGGTGCAGTCTTCGGTGCCCCGCGAGCAGATCCACGTCACCAGCAAGGTGTGGTGGGACAAGCTGGCCCCGGCCGACATGCGCCAATCCTTCGACAACACCCTGAAGGCGCTGCAAAGCGACTACGTCGACCTGTTCATGATTCACTGGCCGACCAAGGACTGGTACCTGGAACGCACCATCGAGACCCTGGTGTCGTTCAAGGAAGACGGCCGCGCGCGCAACATCGGCGTGGCCAACTTCCCGCTGCCGCTGCTGACCCGGGTGCTGGAAGAACTGGGCGCGCCGCTGTCGGTGCTGCAGGTGGAATACCACGTGACCCTGGACCAGACGCCGCTGCTGCAACTGGCGCGCAAGCACGACATGGCCCTGACCGCCTACAGCCCGATCGTGCGCAACCGCGTGTCGGACATTCCCCAGCTGCAGGCCATCGCCGAGAAACACGGCGTGCTGCCGACCCAGGTGGCGCTGAACTGGCTGCTGGACCAGGACGGCGTGGCCGCCATCCCGAAGGCCGCGAGCAAGGCCAACCAGCTGAGCAACCTGGCGTCGCTGCAGGTGCCGCTGGATGACGAGGACCGCCGGATCATTGCCGCGCTGCCGAAAGACCAGCGCCTGGTGAGCCCACCGTTCGCCCCGCAGTGGGATTAAACTGCCCCCGTTCCCCCGTAGCAGCGGCCGCCCGGCCCGGGCTAGGCACCCAGCCGGGCGGGGGGCGCGTGCGC
>NZ_JBWGIG010000020.1:44803-119867 GCF_056312595.1 Pseudomonas sp. GYB4201
CAGCGGCCGCAGGCCGCGTCATAGGCCCTGACGCGGCCTGCGGCCGCTGCTACGGGGGATGAAATAAAAAAACCGCCTTGAAGGGCGGTTTTTTTGTGGCTGCAAACAGGCTTAGAAGTCGAAGAACACCGTCTCGCCTTCACCCTGGATGCGGATGTCGAAGCGGTAGGCGGTCTTGCCGTTCACTTCGCAACGGGTGGCGATCAGGGTTTCGCGACGGGCCGGCTGCTCGATCAGGTTCAGCACCGGGTCCTTGGCGTTGGCCTCGGCTTCGTCGCTGAAGTACAGGCGGGTTTGCAGGTGGATGTTGATGCCACGGGCAAACAGGCTGACGTTGATGTGCGGCGCCATCGGCACGCCGGCGGCGTTCTTGACCACGCCCGGCTTGATGGTGTGCAGGTCCCACTCGCCGCCGTCGAAGGTGGTGGCGGTGCGGCCGAAGCTGTTGAACGGCTTCTCCAGGTTGTAGTCCGTGTCGTAGTGGCCGTTGGCGTCAGCCTGCCAGAACTCCAGGAACGAATCGCGCACCTTGTGGCCGTTGCCGTCGTAGACGTCGCCCAGCAGGATGATGTGCTCGCCGGGTGCACCGGGCTTGGCCATCTGGTTCCAGATTTCCTCGTCGCGCGGCGGGTTGCCGGCAGCGGACAGGGCCAGGCCGATGTGCACGTACGGGCCAGCGGTCTGCGAAGGTGTTTCCTTGAGCAAGGTAATAGGCATGGTGGCGCTCTCCTCAGCAGTTCTCGAAGTGGGTCTTGCGCTGGCCGCGCAGCACGATGTCGAAGCGGTAAGCCAGGCAATCCATCGGGTTTGCGTGGTTCATGTCGAGCTTGGCGATCAGGCTCTGCACGGCTTCAGGGTCGGCGATCGACTTGACGATCGGGCACATCGGGATCAGCGGGTCGCCTTCGAAGTACAGCTGGGTGATCAGGCGCGTGGAGATCGACGGGCCGCTGACCGACACGTGAATGTGCGCCGGGCGCCAGTCGTTCGGGCCGTTGCGCCATGGGTACGGGCCCGGCTTGATGGTGCGGAAGTTGAAGTAGCCTTCGCTGTCGGTGACCATGCGGCCGACACCACCGAAGTTGGGGTCCAGCGGCGCCAGGTAGCGGTCGTTCTTGTGACGGTAGCGGCCGCCGGCGTTCGCTTGCCAGATTTCCACCAGGGTGTGGGGGATCGGCTTGCCGTACTGGTCGCACACACGGCCGGCGACGATGATGCGCTCGCCGATGGGCAGGCCACCATTGTTGAAGTTCAGCAGCAGGTCGTTGTCGTACTTGCCGAATTTCAGGTGGGAAAAATCAGGGCCGGTAGACTCGCTGGCCGACTGCGGGATGCTCACCAGCGCCTGGCGCGGGGAACGGGCCACGGAGGTCTTGTAGTCGGGGGTCAGGGCCTTGGGGTGCCAATTGCGATCACGGATAACGAAGCGACTGGTGTCTTGGGAAGACATGCCGTTCTCCTATTATTTGATTTATTGGGTCCTGCGGACAGGCTTCGGACTAGTCTCAATGAAAATTCCCACAACGAAAATTGAATATACCAGTCGGATACATATCCAAATGGTTATCTGAATAGTGATCGTGGAGGGTGCTCACCATGCTGTGGAAAAAAGGCCGGCGCAGTGACAACGTGGTGGACGCCCGCGACGATGACCCTGGCGCAGGCGGCGGAGGCGGCGGGCTGCGCATTGGCGGCAAGGGCCTGAGCCTGACCGCGGTGGTGCTGATCGTCGGCTTCGGCCTGCTGACCGGCCAGGACCCCATGCAGATTCTTGGACAACTGACCGGGCAACTGAGCCAGCCGCAGACCGCCCCGGTGGACACCCGCAGCCGCCCTGCCCCGCCTGCCAACGACCAGCAGGCCGATTTCGTCCGGGCAATACTGGGCGACACCGAGGACACCTGGGGGCAGATCTTCCAGAAGGCCGGCCGCCAGTACCAGGACCCCAAGCTGATTCTGTTCCGCGGCCAGGTCAATTCGGCCTGCGGCTTCGCCACCTCGGCCACCGGCCCGTTCTATTGCCCGGGCGACCGCCAGGTGTACCTGGACATGGATTTCTTCAAGGAAATGGACCAGCGCTTCCACGCCGCCGGCGAGTTTGCCGACGCCTACGTGATCGCCCATGAAGTGGGCCACCACGTGCAGAACCTGCTGGGCATACCGGCGAAAGTGCAGGCCGCGCGCCAGCGTGGCGAACAGATGGAAGGCGCAAATGGCTTGTCGGTAAGGCAGGAGTTGCAGGCCGATTGCCTGGCGGGGGTGTGGGCGTTCCATGCGCAACAGCGGCTGCACTGGCTGGAGCCCGGCGACGTTGAGTCGGCGCTGAACGCCGCCAATGCCATTGGCGACGATCGCTTGCAGCAGCAGAGCCAGGGACGCGTGGTCCCCGACTCGTTCACCCATGGTACTTCAGCCCAGCGCGTGCGCTGGTTCAAGACCGGTTTCGCCCAGGGTCAGATCAACCAGTGCGATACCTTCGGGACGAAGAACCTGTGATCAGAACGCGGCCTTGACCTGCACGCCAGCCATCAGCGCGTTCTGGGTGTTCACGCCGTAGAAGGCGCCTGGTTCCTTGATGTACTGCACGTCAGGACGCACGGTCAGCCACTTGGTGACTTGCGCGGTGTAGCTCAGCTCGATCAGCTGCTCGCCGCTGTCCAGGTTGTCGATGTCATCAGCTGCGGCAGCAGTGGTGGCAGCGGCGATCTGGTTGTCGCGGGTGCGCTCGTTCAGCACGGCGCGGCCATAGGCCAGGCCGATGGCGTCGTCAGGACGGCTGTCGAACGGTTTGTGCAGCACTACGCCAGCCGAGTACCAGTGACGGAACGGCGAGGTGGCGGCGTCGGTCTGGGTGGCCTGGCCGAACACGTGCAGGTTGCGCTTGGGGTCGGTGGCGGAGCGCCATACGGCCTGGTCAGCCAGCACGTAGGAGCCCGAACGGCCGGCAGCGGTGCCATTGCCGGCGATGCGCGCGGTGTCGGAAGTGTCGTAGTACCAGCCGAACTTGTACTGGCCGTCGTAGGTGCCGCCACGGGTGTAGATGGCTTCGATCGGCATGATGGTGCCGGTGTAGTGGTCCGGGCTCATGCGCAGCGCGTACTTGGACTCGCTGTTGGTGATCGGGTTGACCTCGAACGCGGCGGTCTGGATAGCCCACTCGTCGTTGATCTTGTACTTCAGCATGCCGCCCCAGTGGCCGGTCGGGGCGTTGGTCCAGCCGCTGCCACCGGACATCGACAACGGGTGGGCGCAGAAGCCGGCGTTGACGAAGTTGGTGAGGATGCTCATGCCGCCGAAGTCGTTACCCATGGGCATGAAGCCCACTTTCATGTCCAGGTTCGGGGTGAAGATGGTGCGCTCGTAGCTGACCTCGCTGATGCGGGTGTACTGGCCGCCGTAGATTTCCTGCACCGGCAGGCGGTTGCCCACCAGGTCGGCCGAGGCGCTGTTGCCGCGACGGTCGGTGACCATGACCTGCACGACGCCGCCGTTGTCGATACCCAGGATCTTGCTCAGGTCGAAACGCGCGCCAATACGCAGCTGCTGGGCGTAGCGAGCACCATGGCTCTCGCCGCCGTGCACGGTGCCGAACGTTTCGGAAACGTAGTCGCTGGTGATCTTGATGCCTTCGTTCTCGAGGCGGGTACGCTCGCCGCCCCAGTTACCGGTCATGGTCGAGTCGTCAGCCAGGGCCATGCCCGGGGCCGCAACCACCAGGGAGCCCAGCGACAGGCCGGCCACCAGGCCCGAAGTCTTAATGCAACGCGAGGATTTGATCAGCATGATTCTCTACGATTTGAATTGGTTCTGGGGGTGTATCGGCAGGCAATGCATTTCTAGCCTAGTGCGAGGGGTGCATCATAATGACGCACCCTGCAAGGATTAAGACCAATGGTAGCAAAAAACTATTTCAAAATTTAAGAAAATGATCGGAATAGTTAGTTTAGTTTCATCTGCTGGTGTGCGAAGGTCCGCCGGGGGCAACCGTATCCCGTAGCAGCTGCCGAAGGCCGCGTCCCCGGCCCCATGCATGACGGGGGAGGACGCAGCCTTCGGCAGCTGCTACGGGGTAGTGGGAATCAGGCGAGGTTGAGCAGGTCGGTGCAGGTGGGGGCGTGCCAGTCGGCCAGTTCGGGCCAGGGGTTTTCGGGCAGGTTGACCAATACGGTGTGGGTGCCCGCTGCACGGCCGCAGTCGAGGTCGAATCGGTAATCGCCGACCATCACCATCTGCGCCGGCGCCACGCCCCAGGCGCGGGCCAGCTTGAGCAGGCCGTCGGGGTTGGGCTTGGGCAGCGCGTCGTCACGGCCCAGCACGTCTGCAACGGCAAAACAGTCGGCGATGCCGATGGCTTCCAGGGTGATGTGCGCCAGCTCCCGCGCGTTGCGCGTCAGGATGCCCAGGGTATGCCCGCGCGCTGCCAGGCTGCGCACCAGCGCAACCGCACCATCGGCGGCGCGGGAGGCCACCGCCAGTTCGCGCTCGTGTTCCAGCAGCCAGGCGTGCTTGGCCGCTGCCACCTCGGCCGGCAAGGCGGCCAGGTGGGTGAGGATGTCGTCCTCGGGCGGAATCTCCAGGGCCACGCGAATGGCCGCGAAGTCGTGTACCGCCACGGTCAGGGTGCCGTCCATGTCGAACACCCAGTGGCGGATATCCCGCAGGCTCATGCCCAGTCCTTGCGTTGGCGGATCAGGCCTTCCTGGGCCGCGGACGCCACCAGCTGGCCGGCGCGGTTGTACACGCTGCCACGGCAGAAACCGCGGGCGTTGGCGGCCCAGGGGCTGTCCATGGCGTACAGCAGCCAGTCATCGGCGCGCAGGTCGCCGTGGAACCACAGGGCGTGGTCGAGGCTGGCCAGCTGCATGTCCTTGTGCCACACCGACTTGCCGTGGGGCAGCAGCGAGGTGGTCAGCAGGCCGAAGTCCGAGGCGTACGCCATGATGTATTTGTGCAGCGCCGGGATGTCCGGCAGGGTGCCGTCGGCGCGGAACCACACGTACTTCACCGGGTCGCCAGGCACCGGGTTGTAGGGATCGCGCTCGGTCACCGGGCGCACCTCGATGGGCTTGGGGCACAGCAGCTTGTCGCGGATGTGCTCGGGCAGCAGGTGCGCGTTCTTCTGCGTCAGCTCAAGCTCGGTGGGCAGGTTTTCCGGGCCCACCACGTTGGGCATCGAGGCCTGGTGCTCGTAGCCTTCCTCGTCGTACTGGAAGGAGGCGCTGCAGGTGAAGATCTGCTGGCCCTTCTGCACCGCGGTCACCCGGCGGGTGCTGAAGCTGCCGCCGTCGCGCACCTTGTCGACCATGTACACCACCGGCAGCTGGGCGTCGCCCGGGCGCAGGAAATAGCCATGCAGCGAGTGCACGTGGCGGGCGTCTTCCACGGTCTGGCTGGCCGCCGACAGCGACTGGCCCAGTACCTGGCCGCCAAACAGCTGGCGGAAACCCAGGTCCTGGCTGCGCCCGCGAAACAGGTTTTCCTCGATGGGTTCCAGGGTCAACAGGTCGACCAGGTCGTCCAACACATGGCTCATACGAACTCTCCAAAAAACGCTGACAGTGCCCGTGAAACGAGCCAACCGGGGAAATGATACAGGCTTTACAGGGGCAAACCCCACCGTCGCGACGTTGGTCTAGCCGTGCAGGGTGTGACGCCACTCGTCGCGGTCGATGCGGTACAGCAGGTGGCGCTGCAGCTCATGGCCGGCAGGCAGGCGCGGGTGATCGAAATCGCCCCTGGGGTCGCGCTGCATGCCGATGGCCTGCATCACCTTCTCCGAGGGCAGGTTGCACTGGGCGGTGAACGACACCACTTCCTCCAGGCCCAGCTGCCCGAACGCCACGCGCAGGCTGGTCCAGGCCGCCTCGCTGGCGAACCCCAGGCCCCAGTGGCGGCGCGCCAGGCGCCAGCCGATTTCCACCGCCGGGGTGAACGGTGCCTCGAAGTTGACGTGGCTGAGGCCGGTGAAGCCGATGAAGGCACCGGTGTCCTTGCGCTCCAGCGCCCACAGGCCGAAGCCGTACTCATTGAAATGGCCGCGCACGCGGCCAATCAGGGCGGCGCTTTCCAGGCGCGTGAGCAAGGCCGGGAAGTAGCGCATCACCTGCGGGTCGGCCGACATGGCGGCGAACTCCGGCAGGTCCTCGTCGCGCCACTGGCGCAGCACCAGGCGCGCGCTTTCCAGCTGCAAAATCGGCTTCATCGGTGCATTCCCCCGTGCAGTCCTTGAAGTTTATCGTGAGCGTGGCAAGAATCGGACATCCACCTGCCGCGAATTGCTCATGCCGCTGCCACTGATTTATCACGACGACTACAGCCCGCCCTTCCCGCCCGAACACCGGTTCCCCATGGACAAGTTCCGCCTACTGCGTGACCACCTGGTGACCAGCGGCCTGGTGCAGGACGCGGACTTGCTGCGCCCGGAATTGTGCCCCAACGACGTGCTGGCGCTGGCCCATGACCGCGACTACATCGAGCGCTTCATGAGCGGCGAACTGGCCCGCGAAGACCAGCGCCGCCTGGGCCTGCCTTGGAGCGAGGCCCTTGCGCGGCGCACCGTGCGCGCCGTGGGCGGCTCGCTGCTGGCCGCCGAGCAGGCGTTGCAGCACGGCCTGGCCTGCCACCTGGCCGGCGGCACCCACCATGCTCATTATGACCACCCTGCCGGGTTCTGCATTTTCAACGACCTGGCCATCATCAGCCACGCGCTGCTGGGCAGCGGCCGGGTGAGCCGGGTGCTGATCTTCGACTGCGACGTGCACCAGGGCGACGGCACCGCGCGAATTCTCGCCGACACCCCGGACGCCATCACCGTCTCCCTGCACTGCGAGAAGAACTTTCCTGCGCGCAAGGCCGACAGCGACTGGGACATTCCGCTGCCCATGGGCATGGGCGACGCCGATTACCTGGCAGTGGTGCACGACACGCTGAATTACCTGCTGCCGCTGTACCAGCCCGACCTGGTGCTGTACGACGCCGGCGTGGACGTGCACAAGGACGACGCCCTAGGCTACCTGCAATTGACCGACGCCGGGGTGTCGGCCCGCGACGAGGCGGTGCTGCGGCACTGCCTGGGCCGCGACATTGCGGTGATGGGCGTGATCGGCGGCGGCTACAGCAAGGACCGCCAGGCCCTGGCCCGCCGCCACGGCCTGCTGCACCACAGCGCCCAGCGGGTGTGGACGGACCTGGGGCTGTAACTTACCCACATCGGCTGTGGAGCCGCCTGTGGATAACCTGCGGGCAAGCTCTGCCACGCCAGTATCGGCGCGGCCTGCAGCCCGTTGTACGTTTTTTATCCACCGGTGATGAGCTACAATGGTCGGCTTATTTCGCACCCGATGGCCGCCCATGTCTCACTCCCTGCCCGCCCCTGTCCACCACGTCGCCATCATCGGTGGCGGCCCTGCCGGGTTGATGGCAGCGGAAGTCCTGAGCCAGGCCGGCGTGCGCGTCGAGGTGTTCGACGCCATGCCGTCGGTGGGGCGCAAGTTCCTGCTGGCCGGCGTGGGTGGCATGAACATCACCCATTCCGAACCCTATGCCGCCTTTGTCGGCCGCTACGCCGAACGCCGCGACGAAGTGGCCGCGCTGCTTGAAGGCTTCAACGCCGAGCACCTGTGCCAATGGATTCACGGGCTGGGCATCGAGACCTTCGTCGGCACCTCTGGCCGCGTATTCCCCACCGACATGAAGGCCGCGCCGTTGCTGCGCGCCTGGCTCAAGCGCCTGCGCGAGCAGGGCGTGGTTATCCACACCCGGCACCGCTGGCAGGGCTGGCGCGCGGACGGCAGCCTGTGCATAACCCATCCTGAGGGTGAATTGACCCTGCGCCCCGACGCCACGCTGCTGGCGCTGGGGGGCGCCAGTTGGGCGCGGCTGGGGTCGGATGGCGCCTGGCTGCCGTGGTTGCAGGCCCGGGGCGTTGCGACCGCGCCGTTGCAGGCGGCGAACTGCGGCTTTGAGGTGGCGGGCTGGAGTGAGCTGCTGCGCGAGAAATTCGCCGGTGCGCCACTGAAGAACGTCGCAATGTACCTGGCCGGGGCAACGCCACGCCTGGGCGAGGCCATCGTTACCGCCGGCGGTATCGAAGGCAGCCTGGTGTATGCGCTGTCGGCGCAGGTGCGCGAGCAGATCAACGCCAGCGGCCAGGCGACGCTGTACCTCGACCTGCTGCCGAACAAGGCTGTGGATAAAGTGGCTGCCGCCCTGGCCCGGCCGCGCGGCTCGCGTTCCATGGCCAAGCATTTGCACAGCGTGCTTGGCCTGGATGGCGTGAAGGCGGCCCTGCTGCGCGAGCTGACCGACAAGGCCACCTTCGATGACCCGCAGGCGTTGGCCCAGGCGATCAAGGCGCTGCCGATCGTGCTGGTGCGGCCACGGCCGCTGGATGAAGCCATCAGCACCGCCGGTGGCGTGCGTTTCGAAGCGCTGGACGCGGGGTTGATGCTGCAGGCGCTGCCTGGCGTGTTCTGCGCGGGGGAAATGCTGGACTGGGAAGCGCCGACCGGCGGTTACCTGCTGACCGCGTGCTTCGCTAGCGGCCGCCGCGCCGCCGAGGGCGCCCTTACCTGGCTGAACACCCCACACACCCCGTAGCAGCGGCCGCCAGGCCGCGTCCCGAAGCAACGCAGGACGGCCGCCGGACGCAGCCTTCGGCAGCTGCTACGCAGAGAGGCCGAAGGCGCTGCGATAGGTCAGGGCTTGCGCTTGCGCGGGCCAGTGTTGAACGCGGGCACCTTGCGCACCGGCTTGGCCGCCGGGGCGACGTTTTCGGTGGGGGTGTCGCCGCTGTCCAGCCACTTGCCCAGGGTGCGCTTGCCGCCGGTGACCTTGGGTTTCTTCGGCTTTTTCGGTTTCTTCAGCACTTCGCCGCTGGCGTTGGTTTCCGGCACCCGGTGATCAGGCTCGAAACCCTGCTCTTCGGTGCGCTTGAGGGTCTGGCGGGTCAGCACTTCGATGGCCGACAGCAGCTGCACTTCGTCGGCGCACACCAGCGAGATCGCCTCGCCCGTCAGGCCGGCACGGCCGGTGCGGCCGATGCGGTGCACGTAGTCTTCGGCCACGATAGGCAGGTCGAAGTTGACCACGGTAGGCAGGTCATCGATGTCCAGGCCGCGGGCAGCGACGTCGGTGGCCACCAGGATCTGCACTTCATTGGCCTTGAAGCGGTCCAGGGCGCGCTGGCGCGTGGCCTGGGGCTTGTCGCCGTGGATGCCGTCGGCGTTGATGCCCAGGCCCTGCAGGCGCTCCACCAACGCGTCGACACCGTTGCGGGTCTTGGCGAACACCAGGGTCTGCTTCCACTTCAGGCGCTTGAGCAGGTGGATGAACAGCTCGGGCTTGCGCTTCTTGTCCACGGTCACCACCCACTGCTTCACGGACGCGGCGGCGACGTTGCGCGGGCTGACTTCGATGCTCAGCGGGTTGTTGAGCATCTGCCCGGCGAGCAGGCGGATGGCGTCGGAGAAGGTGGCGGAGAACAGCAGGGTCTGGCGCTTCTTCGGCAGGGCGGCGTAGATGTCACGCAGCTCTTCGGCGAAGCCCAGGTCGAGCATGCGGTCGGCCTCGTCCAGCACCAGGGTTTCCAGCTGGCTGAACTTGACCGCGTTCTGGCGGTACAGGTCGAGCAGGCGGCCCGGGGTGGCCACCAGCAGGTCGACACCCTTGCGCAGCTTCATCATCTGCGGGTTGATGCTGACGCCGCCGTACACCGCGTAGGTGCTCAGCGGCAGATGTTGGCCGTATTCCTGGATGTTGGCGTGCACCTGCTCGGCCAGCTCGCGGGTCGGCACCAGCACCAGGGCGCGCACCGAGTTGCTGGCCACTTTCGGGCCTTCCATGGTCAGGCGCTGCAGCATCGGCAGGGCGAAGCCGGCGGTCTTGCCGGTGCCGGTCTGGGCTGCGGCCATCAGGTCGCGGCCGGCCAGCACGGCCGGGATGGCCTGGGCCTGTACTGGCGTCGGGGTCTGGTAGCCGAGGGTTTCCAGGGCGCGCAGCAGGGGTTCGATCAGGCCAAGGGTGGCGAATGTCATCAGGGGTACCGTAAGGTCAAGTTCTGCAATGGTGCGCAGTTTACCTTGTCGGCGCCTGTTGCGGTTCGCCGGCGTTCAACCGCGCTGCTTGCGCAGGGCCTCGCCGATCTTCGCCGCGGGGATCTTCTGCAAGGTGCAGAACAGGTCGTGGCCGACGTTGCTCAGGCCGTGGGTGCTGCGTAGCTCGCCGGCCAGGTGCTGGATCAGGTTGGCGGCCATCTCGGCGTCGGCCATGGCCCGGTGGGCGGTGCCGGTGTTCGGCAGGCCGGCCCACTGGGTCAGGGTGCCGAGCTTGTGGTTCGGCGCGGCCGGCATCAGGCGGCGGGCCAGCAGCATCGAGCAGGCGAAGCGCTGGCGGCGCTCGCGGCGCAGCAGGCCCAGTTCGAAGTCCCAGAACCGTTGGTCGAATGAGGCATTGTGGGCCAGCAGCGGCGTGTCACCGACGAAATCCGCCACCTCGTTCATCACCTGGGCCACCGGCGGCGCGCTGCGCACCATGGCGGTGGTAATGCCGGTCAGGCTGGCGACGAAGCCCGGCACCGCGACGCCGGCGTTCATCAGGCTCTGGTAACGGTCCACGATCTGCCCGCCCTCGAGCATTACCACGGCGATTTCGGTGGCGCGGCAGTACGCGTTCGGCGAGATGCCGGTGGTTTCAAAGTCGATGACGGCAATACGTTCCAAAAACAACTCCAGGGTTCAGTTCTTGAGCAGCAACGCGCCTTCGATGGGCACGTAGCGGCTGGCGGCGCGGATCAGTGAATTGGCGGTGAGCCCCGGCACGCCGTAGGCCACGGCGGTGACGCCGTGCTTGCTGATGATGCGTTCGAGCAGCAGGTCGAAGTCGCCGTCGCCGGAGGCCAGCACCACTTCGTCGACGCGGTCGGCGGCGTCCATGATATCGATGGTGATGCCCACGTCCCAGTCGCCCTTGGCCGAACCGTCGCTGCGCTGGATGTACGGTTTGAGTTTTACCGTGAAGCCCAGGTTGCGCAGGATCTGCTGGAACTGCTGCTGTTTGCTGTCACCACGGTCGATGGCATAGGCGTAGGCCTCGACGATCTGCCCGCCCTTGCTGATGTCAGCCCACAGGGCGGCATAGTTGAAGTGGCAACCATACGCCTGACGAACGGTGTAGTAGAGGTTTTGTACATCGGCGAACACCGCGATTCTTTTCACCGCACATCCTCGTGGCGCCAAAGCGCTCGACCTTGATCAGGCCGTCAGTATGCCAGTTGCAACGCGGGTGCTGGGAATTGTCTGGCGAAACGGCCCGCCAGGGGGTGGCGGGCCGTCTGCCGAGGGGGTCAGACGAAGGTGTCGTCGTCGTCGAAGAAGCTGCCGCCGCTGTCGTCGTTGAAGTCGGAGTCAGCGAAGCCGCCGCCGTTATTGTTGCCGCCCCACGAATCGTTGTTGGCGAAACGCTCGGGCTCGTTGCCCCAACCGCCCTGGTCCTGCATCGGCACTGGCTCTTGCAGCACTTCGACGATTTCCTGGGGCTGGTTGTTGTGGTGGAACAGGCTGCTGATGCCTTCGGCCAGCATCACGCCACCGGCCACGCCGGCTGCGGTCTGCAGGGCGCCACGCATGAAGCCGCCAGCGGCTGGAGCCGCCTGTTGTGGCGGTGGTGGTGGCGCGTACTGCGGCTGTTGTGGCGGTTGCTGGTACTGCTGGTTGCCAGGTTCGCGCCAGCCACCGGACGACTGCGGGGCCGGGGCCGGTTCACGGGAACCGCCACCGAAAATGCTCGACAGGAAACCGCCGCTCTGTTGCGGCTGTTGCTGGGCGGCAGCGGCCTGGGCCTGGGCTTGCGCCAGGTCGGCCTGCAGTTTCTTCACCTGCTCGTCCATGCGCTTGAGGGCCGCTTCCTGTACCAGGATGGCCTGGGCCATGTAATAAGGTACTGCCGGTTGCGCGGCCACATGTTCCTTGATCCGCTCGAACGCCTGGGCGTCGCGTGGGGCTGCTCCCGTTTCGGCTTGCTTGAGCCGGGTAAACAGACCATCGATCAGGGTTTGCTCTTCGCTGTTCATGGCGACCTCGTTAGATTGCCGGTAAAAATTCGGCCCGGCCCGGTATGGGCGGCCTGCGTACAAAATGGGGCACGTGCATGACGGTTTCAATGGTAGCGCCCCATGAAACTTCCTTCAGGCAGCGACACGCCAGCGCGGTTGGAGCCACCTGGCGCATGGGCTAAAGTGTCGGCCTGCTTTGACTACTGCGATACCGACTGATGAACCCCTTGAGCGTACTGCGCGATTCCCTGTATTTCTTCCGCCGCAACCTGCTGGCCATTGCCCAGCTGTGCCTGCCACTGGTGGTGCTGGAAGCCCTGGCCACCCAGATGGTGCAGCACACGGTGGGCGAAGACGCCTCTCCCATGTATGACATCATCGTGGGCCTGCTGTTCTACCCGCTGTACACCGGTGCGCTGATTCTGTTCCTCGACGCCCGCAGCAAGGGCCTGCAGCCGCTCAAGCGCAACCTGCTGGCCGTGACCCTGCGCCTGTGGCCATTCTTCGCCGTGCTGGCGGCGAGCAGCACCGTGCTGATCATGCTCGGCCTGTCGTTGTTCGTGCTGCCGGGCGTCTACGTCATGATCCGGCTGGTGTTTGCCGAGTACCTGCTGGTGTTGCGCGGCCTGACGCCCATGGCGGCGATGCGCGACAGCTTCCAGCTGACCCAGGGGCACTTCGTGCGCATCCTGCTCTGCGTGTTCGGCGCGCTGATACCGTTGTGGGCCATCGACCTGGTCAGCAATTCGGTGTGGCCCGAGCCCAGCAACTGGCAGGCGCTGCTGCTGGATAGCGTCAACGGCTTCCTGCAACTGTTCACCAGCGTGGTGCTGTACCGCCTGTTCATGCTGCGCGTGGGCGACACGACCCAGCCCTGAGGCTTGGGCGCGGCGCCTGGCTCGGTTATGCTCCGGTGATACCGCGAAGCCAAAGCCGAGCCCATGACCCGACTCCTGCGCAACACCCTGCTGGTACTGGTGGCCCTGGCGCTGCTGCTGGGCATCCTGGCCTACACCCTGACCTGGCACCCGCCCCAGCGCGAGAAGCTCGCCAATATGTGCCGCGGGCCGGCGCCACAGCTGGTGCCGGGCCAGGCCGTGAAGGTGATGACCTGGAACGTGCAGCACCTGGCGGGCAAGCAGTACGTGTTCTGGAACGACCTGCCCGATGGCAGCGGCCCGGACGACCGCGCCACCGCCGAGGACCTGGCCTACAACCTCGATGAGGTGGCACGGGTCATTCGCGATGAACAGCCCGACCTGGTGCTGCTACAAGAGCTGGACGACGGCGCCAAGGCCAGCGACTACCAGGACCAGCTGACCCTGCTGCGCGCACGTATCGTCGACCTGTACCCGTGCAGCGTCGAGGCCTTCGATTGGAAAGCCGACTTCATCCCCAACCCGCATATCCTCGGCAGCGTCGGGCGCAAGCTGGCGACCCTGAGCCGCTTCCAGATCGTGCAGGCCGAGCGCCAGCAACTGCCCCAGGCCGAAGGCCATTGGCTGACCGCGCCCTTTGCCCCGCGCCGCGCGCTGCTGACCAGCTACCTGCCGATCCAGAACGGCGGCCAGCTGGCAGTGCTCAACACCAACCTGGAGGGCCCTGTACCGGGCGAGGATACCCAGGGCCGGCAGATGCAGGCCATTCTCAAGCGTATCGACCGCATGGAAAGCCACGGCACGCCGTGGCTGCTGGGCGGCGACTTCAACGCCCTGCCCCTGGGCCAGGCGTTGCGCCTGCCACCCGCGCAACGCAACGCCTACCCGGCCGACAGCCCCCTGCATCTGCTGTGGGACCGCTATCCGATGATCCCGGCCAACACCGAAGCCAGCGGCGAGGACCGCAGCGGCTGGTTCACCCACTACCCCAACGACCCGGCGATACCGGCGCCCGACCGCACCCTGGACTACCTGTTCCACAGCCCCAAGCTCAAGCGCATCGAGGCGCGGGTGCGGCAGGATGACACCGAGGAGATCTCGGATCACCTGCCGCTGACGGCGCGGCTGTTGCTGCCGCCCCCGTAGCAGCGGCCACAGGCCGCGTCCCGGCGCAACGCAGGCCCGCCGCCGGACGCAGCCTTCGGCAGCTGCTACGTGGGTTGGCCGCGTGCCGGGGTTATTTGCGGGGTTTGATGCGGGCGGTGGCTTCGGCGATCAGCGGGTCGTCCCATGCCCCCGTAGCAGCGGCCGCAGGCCGCGTCCCGACGCAACGCAGGGCCGCCGTCGGACGCAGCCTTCGGCAGCTGCTACGTGGGTTCGCCGCGTGACGGGGTTATTTGCGCGGTTTGATGCGGGCAGTGGCTTCGGCGATCAGCGGGTTGTCCCATGCCCCCGTAGCAGCGGCCGCAGGCCGCGTCCCGGCGCAACGCAGGGCCGCCGCCGGACGCAGCCTTCGGCAGCTGCTACGGGGATTGGCCGCGTGCCGGGGTTATTTGCGGGGTTTGATGCGGGCGGTGGCTTCGGCGATCAGCGGGTCGCCCATGCCCCCGTAGCAGCGGCCGCAGGCCGCGTCCCGGCGCAACGCAGGCCCGCCGCCGGACGCAGCCTTCGGCAGCTGCTACGCGGGTTCGCCGCGTGCCGGGGTTATTTGCGCGGTTTGATGCGGGCGGTGGCTTCGGCGATCAGCGGGTCGCCCATGCCCCCGTAGCAGCGGCCGCAGGCCGCGTCCCGGCGCGACGCAGGCCCGCCGCCGGACGCCGCCTTCGGCAGCTGCTACGTGGGTTCGCCGCGTTCCGGGGTTATTTGCGGGGTTTGATGCGGGCGGTGGCTTCGGCGATCAGCGGGTCGTCCGGCCAGTAGTGCTTGGGGTAGCGGCCCTTGAGGTCTTTCTTCACCTCGGCGTAGGTGCTGCGCCAGAAGTTGGCCAGGTCCTGGGTGACCTGCACCGGCCGCCGTGCCGGCGACAACAGGTGCAACAGCACCTGCTGGCGGCCGTTGGCGATGCACGGGGTTTCGGCCAGGCCGAACAGTTCCTGCAGGCGCACCGCCAGGATCGGCGGCACTTCGCTGTAGTCCAGCCGCACATTGCTGCCCGACGGCACGGTCAGATGCTGCGGCGCCAGTTCGTCCAGGCGCTGGGGCAGCGGCCACGGCAAGGCGTTGCGCAGGATCGAGGACAGGTCCAGGTTGCCGAAGTGGCTCAGGCGCGTGACCTTGCCCAAGTAGGGTTCCAGCCAGGCTTCGAGGGTGGCCAGCAATGCCACGTCGCTGACGTCCGGCCATTCGCTGCTGCCGCTGCCGGCCAGGTCCAGCTGGCGCAGCAGGTTCACCCGCGCCTGCCACTGGCGCAGCTCCGGGGTCCATGGCAATAGCTCCAGGCCCTTGCGCCGCACCAGGCCCACCAGCGCCCTGGCCCGCGCGGCGTCGTCCAGGCCCGGCAACGGCTCGCGGCTGAGCACCAGCTCACCGACCTTGCGCTGGCGCTCGGCGCGCAACACACCCTCGCGCTCGTCCCACTCCAACTGGTCGACCTGGCGCACCTGCTCGGCCAGCACGCCGTCGAGCAGCCCGGCGTCGAAGTCGGTGGCCAGGTAGATGCGCTCTTCGCGCTGGCCCTGGCGGCTGCCCAGGTCGGCGATGACAATCCACTCGTGCTTCATCAGCGCATCCGGCTCGCCAAACTGCGCGGCGCGGCCGTTGGCCAGGCGGTATTCGCCACCACCGGCACGTCGCTGTTGCGCCACGCGGTCGGGATAGGCCAGCGCCAACAGCGCCCCCAGCCAGCGCGGGTGATCGGGATCGGCCACCGGCGCGCTGGCGTTGCCGCGCAGGTAACCACGGTATTGCCGTGCCAGCTGGCGCACTCGCTGCACCCCGCCCTGGCTGCCGCGCGCACCGCGCTGCTCGCCGGACACCAGGCCCAGGCGGCTGTGCAGGTCGGCACCGGCGCCACGCAGGATGTCGCGCTCGCCCAGCAGCGCCGCCACGTCACAGGCAAGCCCCGCCAGGCCCAAGGCCTGCCCACGCAGCAGCAGATGGGCGATACGCGGGTGGGCTGGCAGTTGCGCCATGGCCTCGCCGTGTTTGGTCAGCGCCGTGGCGCCCGGTTCCGCCAGCGCCCCCAGGCGCACCAGCAGGTCCAGCGCCTGGCCGTAGGCCGCCGCCGGTGGCAGGTCGAGCCAGCTCAGCTGTTCCGGGGTCACGCCCCAGCGGCTCAGCTGCAGCGCCAGCCCGGCCAAGTCGGCCTGGAGGATCTCGGCCGCGCCATAGGCCGCCAGTTGCTCATGCTGGGTCTCGGACCACAGGCGGTAGCACACGCCCGGTTCCAGGCGCCCGGCCCGGCCGGCGCGCTGGGTGGCGCTGGCGCGGGAGATGCGCTGGGTGTCCAGGCGGGTCATGCCGCTGCCGGGGTCGAAGCGCGGCACCCGCGCCAGGCCGGCATCGACCACCACGCGCACGCCGTTGATGGTCAGGCTGGTTTCGGCGATGTTGGTGGCCAGCACCACCTTGCGCTTGCCCGCCGGCGCCGGGTCGATGGCCGCGCGCTGGGCGTTGAGGTCCAGCTCGCCGTGCAAGGGGCATAGCAACACGTTGCTGTCTTCACCCAGGGCTTCGGCCAGCTGCTGGTGCACGCGACGGATCTCGGCCTGGCCGGGCAGGAACACCAGCAGGCTGCCGCTCTCGTCGTTGAGCGCTTCCAGCACGGTGTTGACCACCCGCGGCTCGATGAACTCGCCCGGCTGGAACGGCCGTCCCCAGCGCATGGCCACCGGGAACATGCGCCCTTCGCTGCGCACCACCGGCGCATCGTCGAGCATGGCCGCCAGGCGCTCGCCCTCCAGGGTTGCCGACATCAGCAAAATCTTCAGCGGCGGCTCGTCGCGCAGCAGCGCGCGGCCGTTGAGGCTCAGGGCCAGGGCCAGGTCGGCGTCGAGGCTGCGTTCATGAAATTCGTCGAAGATCACCAGGCCAACGCCTTCCAGCGCTGGATCCTCCTGCAGGCGGCGGGTGAGAATGCCCTCGGTGACCACCTCGATGCGCGTCTTGGGGCCCACCCGGCTGTCCAGGCGAATGCGGTAGCCCACGGTCTCCCCGACCTTCTCGCCCAGCTCGCTGGCCAGCCGCTCGGCCGCAGCACGTGCGGCCAGGCGCCGGGGCTCGAGCATGAGGATGGTCTGCCCGGCCAGCCACGGCTCGCCCAGCAACGCCAGCGGCACGCGGGTGGTTTTACCGGCGCCGGGCGGGGCTTCGAGGACAGCTTCGTGGCGCGCCGCAAGCGCCTGGCGCAGGTCGGGCAGAACGGCATCAATCGGCAATGAAATCATGGTGGCTCCCAGGCAAGCCGGCAAGTATAACGGCGAACTAGAGCCTTATAATCATGGTCTTAGTATCAGCACCCCTGTAGGGTTGCATTCACCATTTCGGAGATTCCCATGCGTATTCCTTCGCGTTTGATTGGCGGTGTGCTGGTGGGCGCCCTGCTCACCCAGGTTACGGCCTGCGGCAGCCTGTTCTACCCTGAGCGTCGCGGCCAGATCGAAGGCCGCATCGACCCGGTCATTGCCGTGGCCGACGCCGTCGGGCTGCTGTTCTACATTATCCCGGGCCTGATCGCGTTCGGTGTCGACTTCGCCACCGGCGCCATCTACTTCCCCCATGGCAAGATCGCCCAGGTAGCGCCGGAAAAACTGCACGAGGCGGTGAGCGCCGACGGCAAGGTGGACCGCGCGAAACTGGAGGCTATCCTGCAGAACGAACTGGGCCGCACCCTGCCCCTGAACGACCCGCGCCTGATCGAAAGCCGTGGCAGCGCGGAACAACTGGCCATGTACGGCCTCAAGCCCGCCGCTTAAGCACAGGCCACCATGACCACATCCGCTCACCACATCAAGCTGCTGCGCCTGGCCACACGTGCTTCCCTGGCCACGGCGGCCATCCTGATCGTCGCCAAGGCCATCGCCTGGTGGTTGAGCGGCTCGGTCAGCCTGCTGGCCGGCCTCACCGACTCGGTGCTGGACGGCGCCACCTCGTTCCTCAACCTGCTGGCGGTGCATTATGCGCTGCGCCCGGCCGATGAAGACCACCGCTATGGCCACGGCAAGGCCGAGGCCATGGCGGGCATGGCCCAGGCCTTGTTCATCGGCTTCAGTGCGGTGCTCATCGCCTACCAGGCGGTGGAACGGCTGCATAACCCGCAGCCGCTGGGGCAGGCCGGCATCGGCATCGCCGTGATGGTGCTGTCGTTGGTGCTGACCGCGGGGCTGCTGGCCATCCAGTACAAGGTCATTCGCGAAACCGGCTCCACGGCCATTCGCGCAGACTCGCTGCACTACCGCTCGGACATGATGCTCAACGGCAGCATCCTGGTGGCCTTGCTGCTGGCGCAGTTCGGCTTCGGGCAGATGGACGCCTTCTTCGGCCTGGGTATTTCCCTGTACATCCTCTGGAGCGCCTACCAGATCGCCCGCGAAAGCGTGGCCATCCTCATGGACGAGGAACTGCCCACCGACGTCAGCGCGCAGATGCTGGCGCTGGCCTGCGCGGTGCCCGGCGTGCTGGGTGCCCACGACCTGCGCACGCGGGTGTCGGGCAACCACTGGTTCGTGCAACTGCACCTGGAACTGCCCGGCACCTTGAGCCTGACTGCCGCCCACGCCCTGTGCGAACAGGCGGAAGCGGCGATCATGGCGCAGTACCCCAAGGCCGAGGTACTGGTGCACGCCGACCCGGAGGAAGTGGTGCAGGCCGGCAAGGCCCACACCCCTCAGTTCACCCTGTAGCCCCGGGTGCTCAGGCAGGACGCCATGGCATTGCGGTAGCTGTAGACCACCGCCGGGTCAGGCTGGTAGGTGGCGTTGGCGGGGTCGAAGCCGGTCTGCTGCACGGCAGTGCGATAGCACTCGTACCTGTCCTGCTGAATCTGCTCCGGGCTCTGGCCGTAGGCCGGGTACACCGCCACGTCATAAGGGTCGGCGGCGGGCTGGGGCTGCGGCTCTGGTTCAGGCGGCGGTTGGATCTGCTCCTGGGCCACCGGCGGGTTCACCACCACGTAGTCCTGGCTGTCGTCCGCCCACTGGTAATAGCTGCCGGCAGCCATGAAGAACAGCGCGCCACCAATCCAGACTTCGCTGGCGTAGTCGGGCAGGTAGCGGGTACGGATGCCGTAGGGCGGCCGTACGACCACGTAGCGCGGGCCATCCGGGCGGTACCAGTAGCCATTGGAGAAGAAGTAGTCACCGCCGCGGTACGGCACGCGGTAGGACTGCCCCGGGAAGCGATCGACATACTGCCCCGGCCGGAACTGCGGGCCCGAGCCCCAGCCGTTGCCGTAGCCACCCGGGCGGCCCGGCCAGCGGTGGTCGTCGTGGCGGTCGCGGTTGGGCATGTCGGCGTAGTTGCCACGGATAGGCGGCTGGGTCTGGCGCACTTCATCCGGATGCGGGCGAATCGGCGGCTGCTCGACCTGCTGCTGGCGCGGCTCCTGGTGGAACTGGTATTGGCCGCTCTGCTGCGGCGCACGCTGCTGTTCCTGGTGGAACTGCGTGGGCGTGTCCTGCTGCTGATGGAACTGCGGCTGCGCGTTCTGCGGCCGGGCGTTGCCGGGCTGCTCGCGGTTGAAGTTCTGTTGGTGGAACTGGTACTGGCCGCTTTGTTGCGGGGCACGCTGCTGCTGTTGCGGCGGTTGTTGTGGCTGCTGTTGTTGTGGCTGCGGATGGTTTTGCTGCTGGCCACCGCCATGCTGCTGCCCTTGGGGGCCCCGCTGTTCCTGCTGCGAGTTCGGACCTTCGGCCAGGGTTTGAGCGCTGGCGCTCACGCAAAGCAGACCAACACCTGCCAAATGCCAGATGCGCGACTTCATGTTGTTCCTCACGGGGGATGGGTTGGGGCGTATAAATAAGACTGGAAAAACCGCCCTCGGTTCTTCAAGTTTATCAGCCTGTATGCGATGGGTATCGGCGGGGACACGATTTTCCTGCGCGGTTGGTTCCAGGCATTAGATTGGGTTGGCGCAGAGGCGCTAGTCGATGCTCTTTGGTTATTCATGAAATCGAGCGCCGCCCGCGCGGCGCTTCGCCGCCTTCGGCAGCTCCTACATTTGCTTAAACGTACCATGGCCTGATCGACCGAGGCCTTAGCCATGTGGGCTCGACGGAATCCAGCGTGGACACCAGGCAGGCAACGCCTCTCGGACAGGCTGTGGCACGTTGCAACCGATGTAGGAGCTGCCGAAGGCTGCGAAGCGCCGCGCGGGCGGCGCGCGATTGACGCGGCAACAAAGCAATATCGCCGGACACCTGGGCGCGCGGCAGATTTTCCCCGCGCACAAATAAAGAAGGGAGGCCCGTCGGCCTCCCTTGAGTGTCTTCTGTCCTGCTCGACGCTTGTGGCGCCGGCTCACCTCACGCCGCCTTCTGGGCAGTGTGCAACCCGGGGGCCAGCACAGCCCCTGTGGGGGTGGTGGCCGCAACCTGCCTGCTTGGGTCTGGTTGCAGTGGACTCGTGTCCGGGTAGTGATTCTGGGTAAAAGAATACGTCGAAGGCGGCGGCAGGGGATTGCTAAGATTGCTGACGAAAACATCACTTGCGCAATTTTTGCCTTCAGATGGATAATTTGCAGCAATATTAAAGATCAAGGGCAGATCCATGAGCAAGCTGGACCGATATGACCTGAGCATTCTGGCTGAATTGCAGCGCGATGCTCGTATTTCCAACCAGGAACTGGCCGAGCGCATCGGCCTGTCGCCCTCGCCGTGCTCGCGCCGGGTCAAGCAGCTGGAGGACGACGGCTACATCACCCGCCAGGTCGCCCTGCTGGACCGCAAGATGCTGGGCCTGAGCCTTACCGCCTACGTGCACATCGGCATGGACCGCCACACCCCCGAGCGCTTCGAGAACTTCGAGGCCGCAGTGCGCGCCCTGCCCCAGGTGCTGGAATGCAGCCTGGTGACCGGGATGGAAGCCGACTACCAGTTGAAGGTGGTGGTGCCGGACATGGACCACTACCAGAAACTGCTGCTGGGCCACCTGACGCGTATCGACGGCGTCACCAGCGTGCGCTCCAGCTTCGTGCTGAACCAGGTACTGGCCAGCACCGAGCTGCCCCTCACCCACCTGCGCACCTGACGGAGGCTGCCCATGGACCCGGCGGTATTCGAAGAATGGATGATGACGATACTGGTGACCGTGCTGATCGGGTTCATGGGGTTTATCGTCTGGGACCTGGCGAAGAAGTCCAAGGCCGGACGGTTTGGCACCCTTATCCTGTTTGCGGTGTTGGGCCTGGGGATCCTCGCGTTCGTGATCAAGAGCGTGGTGATTGCGGTGATTGAGGCCCATTGATCGCGGCGCGCCGGGACGCGGCCGGTGGCCGCTGCTACGGGCGGGGAGCCGGGACTTCGCGGTATTTGCCTTGCTCCAGGCCATCCAGTGCCCAGTCGCCAATGCGCACGCGCACCAGGCGCAGGGTGGGCAGGCCCACGGCGGCGGTCATGCGCCGTACCTGGCGGTTGCGACCTTCCTTGATGATCAGTTCCAGCCAGTGGGTGGGCACGCTCTTGCGGAAGCGAACCGGTGGGTCGCGTGGCCACAGGTCTGGCTCTTCCAGCAGGCGGGCCTGGGCCGGCAGGGTCATGCCGTCGTTGAGTTCGACGCCCTGGCGCAGGCGCTGCAGGTGCTCTTCGGTAGGCTCGCCTTCAACTTGTACCCAATAGGTTTTCGCCAGCTTGTGCCTGGGGTCGGCGATGCGCGCCTGCAACTGG
This sequence comes from Pseudomonas sp. GYB4201, assembly GCF_056312595.1. Taxonomy (NCBI): domain Bacteria; kingdom Pseudomonadati; phylum Pseudomonadota; class Gammaproteobacteria; order Pseudomonadales; family Pseudomonadaceae; genus Pseudomonas; species Pseudomonas sp. GYB4201. Next base: position 66,550 of record NZ_JBWGIG010000020.1, read on the forward strand.
CCGTCGTTGGTCAGCAGCAGCAAGCCTTCGCTGTCACGGTCCAGGCGCCCGGCCGGGTAGATACCGGGGATGTCGATGAAATCCTTGAGCGTCGCGCGGCCTTCGCCGTCGCTGAACTGGGTCAGCACGTCGAACGGCTTGTTGAACAGGATCAACCGCGGCTCGGCCGGCGGCGCCTTGGCCACGCGCCGTGGCTGCCCGGGTTTGGCAAAGGGTTTGGCGCCCGGGCGGCGGGCGTTGGTGCGGGGTGGCAAAGGCATGGGGGCAAGGTTTCAAGGCAGCTGGGCCGACTATGCTAGTGGGCCCGGCGCCTTTGGGCAAACCTCAGCGGAACGGCGGCTCGTCGAAGCTGCGCAGTTTGCGCGAGTGCAGCGAGGTCAGCTCGGTGCGCAGCAGGTCCAGGGCGGCGATGCCGATCTTCAGGTGCTGGCTGACCGCGCGGTTGTAGAACGCGTTGGCCGAACCCGGCAGCTTGATCTCACTGTGCAGCGGCTTGTCGGACACGCACAGCAAGGTGCCGTACGGCACGCGCAGGCGGTACCCCTGGGCGGCGATGGTGCCGCTTTCCATGTCCACGGCCACGGCGCGCGACAGGTTGATCAGCGGCCGTTCCTGGGCCCAGCGCAGCTCCCAGTTGCGGTCGTCGTAGGTCAGCACGGTGCCGGTGCGCAGGCGCTTTTTCAGCTCGTCGCCACGCTCGCCGGTGATCTGCGCGGCCGCTTCCTGCAGGGCCATCTGTACCTCGGCCAAGGCCGGGATCGGGATGTTCGGCGGCAACACGCGGTCGAGGATGCCGTCCTGGCGCATGTAGGCGTGGGCCAGCACGTAGTCGCCAATGGTCTGCGACTGCCGCAGGCCGCCGCAGTGGCCGATCATCAGCCAGCAGTGCGGGCGCAGCACGGCCAGGTGGTCGGTGATGTTCTTGGCGTTGGACGGGCCCACGCCGATGTTGACCAGGGTCACGCCGTCGCCATCGGCGGCGATCAGGTGATAGGCCGGCATCTGGTAGCGGTGCCACACCACGCTGTCCACCAGGGCCTGGGCCTGCTCGCTGGCCATGCCCTTCTCGATCACCACGTTGCCGGGCATGACCAGGCGCACGAAACGCGGATCGCTTTGCAGCTGTTCCAGGCCGTGGCTGACGAACTGGTCGACGTAGCGGTGGTAGTTGGTCAGCAGGATCCACGGCTGCACGTGGCGCCAGTCGCTGCCGGTGTAGTGGATCAGGCGGCGCAGGGAGAAATCGACGCGGGCGGCGTCGAACAACGCCAGCGGCATCGGGTCGGCGGTGGCCCAGTCATACAGGCCGTCGGCCACGCCATCGGTGGCGGCGGACAGGTCGGTGCTGGGGAACACGCGGGCCAGGGCCGCGGCGGTGACACCGCTGCCGGCCAGCTCATCGCCCTGCTCGACCACGTAGGGGTACGGGATGTTCTGCTCGCTGACGCCCACTTCGACAGTGACGGAGAAGTCGCGCATCAGCGGCTTGAGCTGGTCCAGCAGGTAGGTGCGGAACGCGGCCGGCTGGGTGACGGTGACCGAATAGGTGCCCGGCGACTGCACCTTGGCGTAGGCGCGGGTAATGGGCGGGACTTCGCCGCTGTAGGTGTAGGTGACGCGCAGTTCCGGGTAGTGGAACAGCGCGCGCTGGGCCGCGTCGGGTTCGCTGCGGTCCTTGAGGTATTGCTTGAGCGCCTGGCTCAGGGCCTTGGTACCCCGCTCGTGCAATTCAGCCAGACGATCGACGGCTTGTTCGGCGGTTTCGACAACAACAAAGGCTTCGGCAGTTCGAGTCACGGTGCGCTTCCTGTCTGATCTTGCAGACCTCCATCTTGCCTGTAACAACACATAAAGGCACGTGTTGCCCGTGACGCGGCCAGGCGGCCGATCTGCGTTGCCCCGGGACGCGGCCTGCGGCCGCTGCTACGGGAGGTGGGGGGTTGAGCGTTGGACCAGTGATTCGACGTCGAGGCCGCGCGGCAGCGCGCCGTAGGCACGGCCGCCACCGCTCAGGCGGCTGGCGATGAAGGCGTCGCTGACCACCGCATTGCCGGCCTCCAGCAACAGCTTGGCCTGCACCGCCAGGGCAATGTCCTCGGTGAGATGGCGGGCGCGGTACTGGATGTCGCTGGTGTCCTGGAACGCCGCTTTCAGCCCATCGATGTGCGCCGCCAGGCGACGGTCGCCATGGCCATCACCCAGCTCGGCGAACAGGGCATCGAGTACGCCCGGCTCCTTGGACAGGGCGCGCAGCACGTCCAGGCACTGGACATTGCCCGAGCCTTCCCAGGTGGAGTTGACCGGCGCCTCGCGGTACAGCCGCGGCAGGATGCTGTCCTCGACATAGCCGGCGCCGCCCATGCACTCGGCTGCTTCGTTGATCATGGCCGGGGCGCGCTTGCAGATCCAATACTTGCCCACTGCGGTCATCAGCCGGGCGAAGCGTGCCTGCTGGCCGTCATCCAGATGGTCCAGGGCCTGGCCCATGCGCAGGCTCAGCGCCAGCGCCGCCTCGCTTTCCAGCGCCAGGTCAGCCAGCACGTTCTGCATCAACGGCTGCTCGGCCAGCACTCGCCCGCCCACCTGCCGATGGGCGCAGTGGTGCGCCGCCTGGGTCAGCGCCTGGCGCATCAGCGCGCTGGAGCCGACCATGCAATCGAAACGGGTCATGGCCACCATCTCGATGATGGTCGGCACGCCGCGGCCCTCCTCGCCCACCATCCAGGCCAGGGCGCCACGGAACTCCACCTCGCTGGAGGCGTTGGAGCAGTTGCCCAGCTTGTTCTTCAGGCGCTGGATGTAGAACTCGTTGCGGGTGTCATCCGGGCGGTGGCGCGGCAGCAGGAAGCAGGTCAGGCCCTTGTCAGTCTGGGCCAGGGTCAGGAAGGCGTCGCACATGGGCGCCGAGCAGAACCACTTGTGCCCCACCAGTTCATAGGCCTGGCCCGGGCCCGGGGCGCCCACGGGGAAGGCGCGGGTGGTGTTGGCGCGCACGTCGGTGCCGCCCTGTTTCTCGGTCATGGCCATGCCCAGGGTGACCCCGGCCTTGTGCGCCATGCCGACGTTGCGCGGGTCGTACTCGGTGGCCAGCACCTTGGGCAGCCACTGCTCGGCCAGGTCCGGTTGCAGGCGCAGCGCCGGCACGCTGGCGAAGGTCATGGTCAGCGGGCAGCCGCTGCCGGCCTCGGCCTGGGTGTGCAGGTAGGTCATGGCGGCGCGCGCCACGTGGGCGCCGGGGCGCGGATCGGTCCACGGCAGGGACGGCAAGCCGTGCTCGACGGCCGCGCGCATCAGCTCGTGATAAGCGGGATGGAACTCCACCAGGTCAATACGGTGGCCGTAGCGGTCGTGGCTGCTGAACACCGGCTTGTTCTGGTTCGCCAGGAACCCCGCCGCCATCAGCGGCCCACCGGCCAGGGCACCGTAGGCGTCGATGCGCGCCTCGGCCCAGCCGCCACCGAAGCGCTTGGCCCAGGCCTGCAGCGGCAGGTCGATGCGCCACAGGTTGGCCCCGTCCAGGGGCGGCGGCTGGTTGCTGACTTCGTGGGTCTCGGCGAACTGGTGCAGGTTCATGGCGGGCTCCTGGGGCAGGTTCATACCCCAGTGAATCACGCTACCCGCCCCTGTCAAAGTGACATATCGGCCTAAATGTCGGCGCTTTCGCCCTGCACCTTGACCAGCAACCAACGGTGCAAGGTGGCTTGCAGCTCTTCGAAACGCACCGGCCGGTTCAGGCAATCGCTCATGCCGGCCTCCAGGCAACGTTCCCGTTCCTGGCGCTGGCCCACCACCGCCAGCACCGGCAGGCGCGCGCAACCGGGTAGTTCACGCAGGCGCCGGCAGGTGGCGAAGGCGTCGGTGAGCGGCGTCTGGCAGTCCAGCAGCACGGCGTCGAACCGTTCGCGGTGCAACAGCTCCAGCGCGGTAATGCCATCGTCGGCCGTGCGCACGCGGTAGCCCAGCTTGAGCAGCATGCCGCGGATCACCAGCTGGTTGATGCTGTTGTCATCCACCAGCAGCACCGTGCAGTCGTGGGGCGAACGCTGGGTGCGCTGGTGCTCGGTACGCGGCCCGGCCGGTGTGGGCCCCAGGTCGTCCACCAGGCCCAATTGCACGTGCAGCTCGAACCAGCTGCCACGCCCGGGTTCGGAGTGATGGCTGAGTTCGCCGCCCATCAGGTCGGCCAGTTGCCGGCAGATCGCCAGGCCAATGCCCAGGCCGCCGTATTCACGGGTCATGGAGCCGTCGACCTGGAAGAACCGCTGGTACAGGGTAGCGTCGGCCAGTTGGCTGAAGCCGATGCCGGTGTCGCTGACCTTGAAGCTCAGCGCCAGGCCGTCCGCCGTGCGCTCGCCGACGCGCACCCGCAGCCCCACCGAGCCTTGGCGGGTGAACTTGATGGCGTTGTCCAGCAGGCAACCCAGGCACAGCGCCAGCTTCTTCGAGTCGCCCTGCAGGCGCTCGGGCAGGTCGCTGTCGGTTTCCACCGAGAACGCCAGGTGCTTGGCCTGGGCCGCCCGGCCGAATTGCATCTGCAGGCCGTCGAGCAGGGCCTGCACACCGAACGGTTCGTGGCGCGGGTAAAGCTTGCCGGCCTGCAGTTCGGTGAGGATGAGGATGTCGTCGACCATGCGCATCATGTCCCGCGCCGAGCCGGCCGCGGTCTGCTGATACTGTTCGAGTTCGGTGTCCATGGGCACGGTCTGCATCAGCTCCAGCGAGCCGATCACGCCGTTCATGGGCGTGCGCAGCTCGTGGGTGACAGTGGCCAGGAACTCGTCCTTGAGGCGGTTGCTGTTGGCCAGTTGCTGGTTGAGCAGCTCCAGCTTCTGGCCCGCTTCCAGCAGCACTCGCGCCTGTTGCTCGCGCATGGAGTTGATGCGGTCGGCCAGGGCCAGGGACAGCAGCCCCACCTCCAGCGCCGAACCGATCTGGCTGGCGTACATGGTGATGAAGACGTTGGGCAGGTAGCCCAGCACCATCAGGGTGTTGACGATGCCGCCCGCCAGGAACGCGGTCCAGGCGATGATGAAATAGCGTGCCAGGCGCAGGCCGCGCCACCAGGCGATCAGGCCGGCGCTGAAGATCACCACGGTGAACACCAGCGCCAGTGCGGTGGCCAGGCGCAAGGCCATGCCGTAGGTGGCGGTCAGCGACAGCATCATCGTCACCACGCCCACGCCCATCAGCACCATCAGCAGGCGGTCGAGCCAGCGGCTGTGCTCGGCGGTCTGCAGGAAGCTGCGGGCGAACTGGCTGCCGAACAGCGCGGCCGAGCCGATCAGGAACGGCGTGGCGGCGTTGGCCCACCAGGGGTTCTCGGGCCAGAAATACTGCACGCCGGCACCGTTCACCGACACCTGGTACAGGCCGAAGGAGGCGATATAGAGGATGTAGTAGAGGTAGCTGCGGTCGCGCACGCTCAAGTAGATGAACAGGTTGTAGACCAGCATCCCCAGCAGCACGCCGTAGATCAGCCCCAGCACATACAGACGGGTGGGCTGATCTTCAAGGTAAGCGGTATAGGACCACAGGTTCAGCGGCGCCTGCACCGAGCCTTCGCTGTGAATGCGCAGGTAGGCGGTGGTGGTCTGGTTGGCCGGGAACGGGATGGCGAACACGTAGTTGTTCTGCTTGATCTCGCGCACCGAGTACGGCAGCTCGTCGCCCGTGCTCTGGGTCAGGCGGAACTTGCCGTTGGGGTCGGCCAGGAACAGTTCGATGCTGTCCATGGGCGGGTACGCCAGCTCCAGCAGCCAGTTGCCCACGGCCTCAGGGTCCTTGGGCACGTAGCGCAAGTCCACGCGCAGCCAGAACACCGAGCGCGAGTAGCCGGCGTTGAGCACGGCTTCGCTTTGCCGATGAAAACGATCGGCAAAGGCCGCGGACGAAACCTGCTCGATGCTGGCCGAGCCATCGACATCTTCATAGACTTGCATCACGTGCCCCAGGGGAAGGGTGCGCGTGGACTCGTCAAAATCGAGCGCGCAGGCCAGCAGCGGTAGCCAGCCCACCAGTAAAATCAGGAAATAGCGCATACAGCCCCAGCGTAGCCTGTCCGAGCGCGTCAGGAAGCCCCCATTCCCTTTGAGACGACGTCGTCCGGCAGTGCCTGTTATCGGTTTCGAAGCACTCTAGCATAGCTTCTTGCCACTAGCGCAGCGGCTGTAAAAAATTGTATCGAAGGCTCTAGGTCGGCGCTTTCAGCCATTACCAGGAAAAACTGCCTGACTATTGCGACAAAAAAACAGCCAATGCCGCCCGGTCCCGGCAAAAGCGTTTGGTGGTAAGCTCGCGCACCATGAATATCTATAGCTCCCGCCCCGTTGTCCTCTGTCTCTCCGGCCACGACCCCAGTGGCGGCGCCGGCCTGCAGGCAGATATCGAAGCCCTGATCGCCCAAGGTTGCCACGCCGCCCCGGCCGTGACCGCCCTGACCGTGCAGGACACTGTCAATGTCACCGACTTCCGCGTGCTCGACCGCGAGTGGGTGTTGGCCCAGGCCAATGCCGTGCTCAACGACTCCGAGGTGGCCGCGGTCAAGCTGGGCATGCTCGGCTCGCTGGAAATGGTCGATACCGTGGTCGAGCTGCTCAGCCAGCACCCGCACCTGCCGATGGTCTGCGACCCGGTGCTGCGCGCCGGTGGCGGCGGCCGCCTGGGCAAGGACGAGGTCGGCTACGCCATGCGCGAGCGCCTGTTGCCCCTGGCCATCATCGCCACCCCCAACCTTCCCGAAGCCCGCATCCTGGCCGAACTGCCCGAAGGCAGCGCCGATGAATGCGCGGAAAAACTGCTGCCCTACGTGCGCCACCTGCTGATCACCGGCGGCCACGGTGACGAAACCGAAATCCATAACCGCCTGTACAGCCGCGACGGCCGCCGCCAGACCTTCATCTGCCAGCGCCTGCCCGGCAGCTATCATGGTTCTGGCTGCACCCTGGCCAGCGCCCTGGCCGGCCGCCTGGCCCTGGGCGAGCAACTGGAGAGCGCCGTGCAGTCGGCCCTCGATTACACCTGGCGCACCCTGCGTGACGCCGAGCAGCTCGGCAAGGGCCAGTACGTGCCCCGCCGCCTGCCACTGGATTTCTGCTCGTAACGCCGCGCCATAGAGGTAAGTGTGATGAAATTACGTGGCCTTTACGCCATTACCGACAGCAAGCTGCTGGCCGGCCGTTTCCTTGACTACGTCAAGGCGGCCCTGGACGGCGGCGTGCTGCTGCTGCAATACCGCGACAAGAGTACCGACGAGGCCCGCCGCCTGCGCGAGGCCGAGGCGCTGCGCAAGCTGTGCGAACCGTACAAGACCCAACTGATCATCAACGATGACGCCGAACTGGCCGCCCGCCTGGGCGTGGGCGTGCACCTGGGCCAGACCGACGGCCCGCTGACCCCGGCGCGTGCGCTGCTGGGCCGCAACGCCATCATCGGTTCCACCTGCCACGGCCGCCTCGACCTGGCTGAACAAGCGGCCCGCGAAGGCGCCAGCTACGTGGCCTTCGGTGCCTTCTTCGACTCCAGCACCAAGCCCGACGCCGGCCTGGTGCCCCTGGACACCCTCAGCCAGGCCCGCGCCCAGTTCAAGCTGCCGATCTGCGCGATCGGCGGCATCACCCTGGCCAACGCCCCGCTGCTGCTGGAACAGGGCGCCGACCTGCTGGCCGTGGTCAATGCCCTGTTTGGCGCTGACACCGCCCAGGAAGTGACCGCTCGCGCCCGCGCGTTCAACGCCCTGTTCGAATCCGCCTGATTAACGAGACCCTGATTATGTCCCGCTCCGAAACGCTGTTTGCCAACGCCCAGAAACACATCCCCGGTGGCGTCAACTCGCCCGTGCGTGCCTTCAAGAGCGTGGGCGGCACGCCGCTGTTCTTCAAGCACGCCGCCGGCGCCTACGTCACCGACGAAGACGACAAGCGCTACGTCGACTACGTGGGTTCCTGGGGCCCGATGATCCTGGGCCACAGCCACCCCGACGTGCTGGACGCGGTGCGCAAGCAGCTGGAGCACGGCCTGTCGTACGGCGCGCCGACCGAGATGGAAACCCAGATGGCCGACCTGGTCTGCTCGCTGGTGCCATCCATGGAAATGGTGCGCATGGTCAGCTCGGGCACCGAGGCCACCATGAGCGCCATTCGCCTCGCCCGTGGTTTCACCGGCCGCGACAGCATCATCAAGTTCGAAGGCTGCTACCACGGCCACTCCGACAGCCTGCTGGTGAAGGCCGGCTCCGGCGCCCTGACCCTGGGCGTGCCGAGCTCGCCGGGCGTGCCCGCGGCCTTCGCCAAGCACACCCTGACCCTGCCGTTCAACAACCTGCAGGCCGTGGCCGAGATGCTGGCTGAAGTGGGCGAGGAAGTGGCGTGCATCATCGTCGAGCCGGTGGCCGGCAACATGAACTGCGTGCCGCCTGCCCCAGGCTACCTGCAAGGCCTGCGCGAGCTGTGCACCCAGCACGGCGTGGTGCTGATCTTCGACGAAGTGATGACCGGCTTCCGCGTGGCCCTGGGCGGCGCCCAGGCCTACTACGGCGTCACCCCGGACCTGAGCACTTTCGGCAAAATCATCGGCGGCGGCATGCCAGTAGGCTGCTTCGGCGGCAAGCGCGAGATCATGTCGCACATCGCGCCGCTGGGCCCGGTGTACCAGGCTGGCACCCTGTCGGGCAACCCGCTGGCCATGGCCGCAGGCCTGACCACCCTGAACCTGATCAGCCGCCCCGGCTTCCATGACGAGCTGAGCGACTACACCACGCGCCTGCTCGACGGCCTGCAGCAGCGCGCCGACGCCGCCGGCATCCCGTTCGTGACCACCCAGGCGGGCGGCATGTTCGGCCTGTACTTCAGCGGTGCCGACGACATCGTCACCTTCGAAGACGTGATGAGCAGCGACGCCGAGCGCTTCAAGCGCTTCTTCCACCTGATGCTGGAAGGCGGCGTGTACCTGGCGCCAAGCGCGTTCGAGGCAGGCTTCACCTCCATCGCCCATGGCGACGCCGAGCTGAAGATCACCCTGGATGCGGCCGAGCGCGCCTTCGCAGCGTTGAAATAAGGCGTCGGGACGCAGCCTTCGGCAGCTGCTGTAGCAGCGGCCGCAGGCCGCGTCCTGGCCCACAGAGCAGAAAAACGAGTAAAGACTTTGTAAGGACGGGCCGGCTTATTTCATAATGTGCCACCAGTCCTTGTTCTGGCCGGGTCCGCCCGTTTCCTGTTGAGGTAAGTCGATCCCCATGAACCGCACCGGCCGCGCCCTTGCCCTGGGCTGCCTGTTGCTTCTTCAGCCCCTGCTGGCCTCGGCAGGCGGCAATTCGCTGTTGATTCCGGCGATGGGTCGCTGCACGCTCAACACCCAGCCCCAGGACCTGCCACAGGCCCTGGCCAGCTGCCAGGCGGCCGCCAAGTCCGGCGACGCCCAGGCGCAATACGAGCTGGGGCAGTTCTACTACGACGGTACCGCCACCCCCCGCGACCTGAACCAGGCGCTCAATTACTTCGAGCAGGCCTCGCTGCAAGGCCATGCCGACGCGCAATACCACCTGGGCTTGATGTTCTTCCACGGCGAAGGCGTGCCGGCCAACAACGTGCAGGCCTACATTGTGCTGAAGATGGCCGCCGTGAACGGCCAGGAAGACGCCCTGGACAGCGCCGACGAGGTGGCCGCGCAGATGCCGCGCGACCAGTTGGAAATGGCCACCCAGGTGCTGGGGCAGATTTTCCGCAAATACCTGCTGGAACTGCAGACCGCCGACGGGCGCTCGCCCTTCTCGCCGCTGCCCTGAGCTGACGCCGTTACTTCTCCGGCATCGGCATGGGGAATGGCATCACGTTGCTGACGCCGCGGGCTTCGCTGATTTTCGGCGTGCCCAGGCGCTCCACTTCGTCGATGCGCACGATCGAATGCATGGGCACGAAGCTGCGCACCACGCCCTCGAACTGGGCCTTGAGTTTTTCTTCGCTAGGGTCCACGACCACCTGGGTGCGCTCGCCAAAGACGAATTCCTCGATTTCCAGGAAGCCCCACAGATCACTCTGGAAGATCTGCTTGGCGTACATCTCGAACACCTGGCCCTGGTTGAGGAAAATCACTTTGTAGATTGGAGCTTCGCGTTTGGTCATCTTGGGAGGGCAACAGTCGGGGGTGGTAAAGAGGGCGAAAACTATAGCACAGGCGCCCGCCCGGCAATGCCAGGAACCCCGCTCGAAGATGAGCCGACCGATGGCAGGGCGGTTGTTACCGGGGTGGGCGCGTGCATTACATGACCACTGGACATCTGGGGCCTTTCGCCGCTGGCCTGCTGGGGTTATCCTTGAATCCAACTCAATTGCCGTCGGGCGGCTAAAAACGACCTTGAACGCACCCATAGAACCTCATCGTTTCATCCTCGAGCCCTTCGAGGCTCGCCGCTTCGCCAACCTCTGCGGGCAGTTCGACGAACACCTGCGCCTGATCGAACAACGTCTCGAGATCGAGATCCGCAACCGCGGCAACCAGTTCGAGCTGATTGGCGAACCCACGCACACCACCTCTGCCGAGCACCTGCTACGTCGCCTGTACCGGGAGACCAAGGCCACCGAGCTGTCCCCGGACCTGGTGCACCTGTACCTGCAGGAGTCGGCCATCGAAGAGCTGGACAACCCGTCTTCCAACGAAGTGCCGGTGTCGTTGCGCACGCGCAAGGGCATGATTCGCCCGCGCGGGCTGAACCAGCAGCGCTACGTGAAGGAAATCCTGGGCAACGACATCAACTTCGGCATCGGCCCGGCCGGTACCGGCAAGACCTACCTGGCCGTGGCCTGCGCGGTGGACGCGCTGGAGCGCGAGCAGGTGCGTCGCATCCTGCTGGTGCGCCCGGCGGTCGAAGCCGGTGAGAAGCTGGGCTTCCTGCCCGGCGACCTGGCCCAGAAGATCGACCCGTACCTGCGCCCGCTCTACGACGCGCTGTACGAGATGCTGGGCTTCGAGCACGTGGCCAAGCTCATCGAGCGCCAGGTGATCGAGATTGCCCCGCTGGCCTACATGCGCGGTCGCACCCTGAACAACAGTTTCATCATCCTCGACGAAAGCCAGAACACCACCGTCGAGCAGATGAAGATGTTCCTCACCCGTATCGGTTTCGGCTCCACCGCCGTGATCACCGGCGACATCACCCAGGTCGACCTGCCCAAGGGCACCAAGTCGGGCCTGGCGCACGTCATCGAAGTGCTCGATGGCGTGCCAGGCATCAGCTTCACCCATTTCAAGCCCAAGGACGTGGTGCGCCATCCGCTGGTGCAGCGCATCGTCGAAGCCTACGAGCGCTTCGATGCCCGCCCGGCAGAAAAGGACAACGTGCGCAATGGTTGAACTGGACCTGCAGGTTGCCACCAATGACCCGGTGCCCAGCGAAACGCTCTTCCAGCAATGGTGCGAGACGGCGCTGGGCATGCGCAAGGGTGATTCGGAGCTGACCATCCGCCTGGTGGACGTGCCCGAAGGGCGCGAGCTGAACAACACCTACCGTCATAAAGATTACGCCACCAACGTCTTATCCTTCCCGGCAGACGTGCCTGACGACATGCTCGACATCCCCCTGCTCGGCGATCTGGTGATCTGCGTGGCAGTGGTGGAGCGCGAAGCGGCCGAACAAGGCAAGTCGCTGGAAGCGCATTGGGCGCACCTGGTCATCCACGGCTGCCTGCACCTGCTTGGTTTCGACCATGAAGAGGACGAGGAAGCCGAGGAGATGGAAGCGCTGGAACGAGAGTTGCTTGCCAAACTGGGTCATCCCGACCCCTATGCAGACGACGATGAACACTAATATTCACCACCGAAACAGCAAGGATCACGAGAAAAGGGCCATGAGCGAAGATCGATCGAGCAACGGGCAGAAGTCATGGCTGGGTAAAATCACCCAGGCTTTTGCCCATGAGCCGAAAAACCGCCAGGAGCTGCTGGAGCTGCTGCGCGAAGCCCACCAGAACAAGCTGCTCGACAGCGAAGCGCTGACCATCGTCGAAGGCGCTATCCAGGTTGCCGACCTGCAAGTGCGCGACATCATGGTGCCGCGCTCGCAGATGATCAGCATCAAGTCGACCCAGACACCTCGCGAATTCCTGCCCGCGGTGATCGACGCCGCCCACTCCCGCTACCCGGTGATCGGTGACAGCCACGACGACGTGATTGGCGTGCTGCTGGCCAAGGACCTGCTGCCGTTGATCCTCAAGGAGAACGGCGACAACTTCAACATCAAGGACCTGCTGCGCCCGGCCACCTTCGTGCCCGAGTCCAAGCGCCTGAACGTGTTGCTGCGCGAGTTCCGCGCCAACCACAACCACATGGCCATCGTCATCGACGAATACGGCGGCGTGGCAGGCCTGGTGACGATTGAAGACGTGCTTGAGCAGATCGTCGGCGACATCGAGGACGAGCACGACGTGGAAGAGGACAGCTACATCAAGCCTCTGCCCAGCGGCGACTTCCTGATCAAGGCCCTGACGCCCATCGAGAACTTCAACGAGTTCTTCGACAGCGAGTTCTCCGACGACGAGTTCGACACCGTCGGTGGCCTGGTGATGAGTGCTTTCGGCCACCTGCCCAAGCGCAACGAGACCACGGAAATAGGTGCTTACCGCTTCCGCATTCTCAACGCCGACAGCCGCCGGATACACTTGCTGCGCCTGACCCCCATTTCCCGCTGAAAACGCATTAAGGATCAAGATGCGCTGGATCACCCGCCCCGGCTGGCCCGGTAACCTGCTGGCCGTGGCGGCCGGTGCCCTGACTCCCCTGGCGCTGGCGCCGTTCAACATCTGGCCGTTGTCACTGTTGTCGCTGGCGCTGCTGTACCTGGGCCTGCGCGGGCTAAGCCCGCGCCAGGCGTTCATGCGTGGCTGGGCCTACGGCTTCGGCCTGTTCGGCGCAGGCACCAGCTGGATCTACGTCAGCATTCACAACTTCGGCGGCGCCTCGGTGCTGCTGGCCGGCTTCCTGATGCTGCTGTTCAGCATTGCGGTGGCGCTGTTCTTCGCCCTGCCCACCTGGCTGTGGGCGCGCTGGCTGCGCCGCAACGAGGCGCCACTGGCCGACGCCCTGGCCTTCGGCGCCCTGTGGGTGGCCCAGGAGGCTTTCCGCGGCTGGTTCCTGACCGGTTTCCCGTGGCTGTACGCCGGTTATAGCCAACTTGACGGCCCCCTGGCCGGACTGGCGCCGGTGGGTGGCATGTGGCTGATCTCCTTCGTGCTGGCCCTGACCGCAGCCCTGCTGTGCAACCTGCATCGCCTGCGCCAGCGCGCCTCCTTCCTGGTGGCCGGCATCGTCCTGCTACTGGCCCCCTGGGGCATCGGCCTGGCGCTCAAGCATCACGCCTGGACCGAGCCCCTGGGCCAGCCGCTGAGCGTGGCGGCCGTGCAGGGCAACATCGAGCAGGAAATGAAATGGGACCCGGCCCAGGTCGACGCGCAGCTGGCGCTGTACCGCGACATGACCTTCACGGCGAAGAAGACCGACCTGATCATCTGGCCGGAAACCGCCGTGCCGGTGCTGATGGACAACGCCCAGGGCTACCTGGACATGATGGGCAACTTCGCCTCCAGCCATAACGCGGCGCTGATCACCGGCGTGCCGATCCGCCAGCAGGTGCGCCACCAGAACCAGTACTACAACGGCATTACCGTGGTGGGCCAGGGTGATGGCACCTACCTCAAGCAAAAGCTGGTGCCGTTCGGCGAATACGTGCCGCTGCAGGACCTGCTGCGCGGGCTGATCACCTTCTTCGACCTGCCCATGTCGGACTTCGCCCGTGGCCCGGCCGACCAGGCTTTGCTGCAGGCCAAGGGCTACCAGATCGCGCCGTTCATCTGCTACGAAGTGGTGTACCCCGAGTTTGCCGCGGGTGAAGCCGCCAAGGCCGACCTGCTGCTGACCATCAGCAACGACACCTGGTTCGGCACCTCCATCGGCCCGCTGCAGCACCTGCAGATGGCACAGATGCGTGCCCTTGAGGCCGGCCGCTGGATGATCCGCGCCACCAACAACGGCGTCACCGCGCTGATCAACCCGTTCGGGCAGATCACCGCGCAGATCCCGCAGTTCCAGAAAGGCATCCTGTACGGCGACGTGGTGCCCATGCACCAGCTCACGCCGTACCTGCAATGGCGCTCGTGGCCGCTGATCATCCTGTGCCTGGTGCTGTTCGGCTGGGCCCTACTGGCCAGCCGCATCGCCAAGACGGTGTAACTGTGACGCGGCCTGCGGCCGCTGCTACAGGGGCCGTGTAGCAGCGGCCGTAGGCCGCGTCCCAGCCACCGCTACCGGTAGAACAAGCGATACCCAATCAACCCCACCGCCTCGTTCAACAACTGCCCGCTCTGCCAGAACGCCTTGCCCTCGGGCATCCAGCCGCCCAGCGGGCGGGCGTTGTCGATGCCCAGGAAGCCCACCGGCGCGCTCACCACCTCAAGCCCCGCATGTTCGAAGCTCCAGCGCGCCCGCGGCATGTGCCAGGCCTGGGTGACCACCACCACGCGGTGGATGCCCTGGGCCTTGAGGATCTCGGCGCTCATGGTGGCGTTTTCCCAGGTGGTGCGGCTGGCGCCTTCCTGCCAGCGGGTGGCCACGCCGAAATCGTCGCGCAGCGAGGTGGCCATGATGTACGCCTCGCTGGGCGGCGAGCCGTAGTGCAGGCCGCCGGAGGTGAGTATCGGCAAGCCCGAGGCCTTGGCCAGCCGGGCCGCGTAGCGCACCCGTTCGAGATTGACGCCGGTGGGCTGGTCTTCACCGCCCCAGGCCGGGTCGCCACGCTCGCGGCCGGCGCCCAGGATCACGATGGCATCAGCGCGCTGGGCCAGTTGCGGCCACTGTTCAGCGCTAAGGGCCGGTTCCTGCTCCAGCCCGTGGGCGGCCAGCTGCACCACCCGCGGCATGCTCATCAGCCACAGCCCGGCCAGGCCCACCACGAAGCAGGCCAGGGCCAGGCGCGGCCGCGAGCGGCGCAGCCACCAGGCCAGCAGCAGGCACAGGAAAAGCACGCCAGGCGGCAGGAATAATTGTTTGATGAAGTAACGAAAAGGCATCGAGCATCTCCCAGGATGCCCGAAGCCTAAGGGTTAAGGCGCACGGCCTCAATCTGAATGTGTGTACGCAAGTCTCGCCGGCGGTCTGGGTGCATGAGCAGCGCCTCCGGTCTATTATTTGAACTGCGCGGCCCTTGCCTTGGCGCCGGTCTTTCTCGCGGTCTTGTCCTTGATCCACACCACGTTGCTGGTGGCGGGCGCGGCGTCCCTGGGGTCACGCACCACGGCACCGGCATGCACGCCCACTGGCATGGAGTCCAGGTAGGCATTGATCAGTTCCACTTCCGCGCGGCTCAAGCCACGCAACTCGAGTTCGGCAGGCACTTCGTTGCGCAAACGTACAGATGTGCGGGCAACGTCGAGGGCCAGGCCGAGACGATCGATCAGACGCTCGAACAGCTCCGGCTTCATAGCATTAACATGTGACTCAACCATCCGTTCACCTCATTGAAGATAAAACAGCTTCCCCATTGATGAGCTTAGCGGCGCAGGCGAAACCAGCCCGCTGCCGCGACCAACGGCCAATGCCTGCGGGGCTTTGCTGGCTTTTGGCCGGGTTGGATGGGCATGCCTGGATGCAATATGGGTTTCCCACCTTGAAGCGGGGTCATGTATGCTACGGCGTTTAAAGATCGCCACCGGATTGCCGGGTGTAGCGGATTTCACGCTGCCTGGATAAGGTCACCCATTTCTCAGCGCAAAGTAGCCATGCACGAACTCTATCAGCCCCGCGAAATCGAAGCCGCCGCCCAGTCGTTCTGGGACGAGCAAAAGTCCTTTGAAGTAAGTGAACAACCAGGCAAGGAGACCTACTACTGCCTGTCGATGTTCCCCTACCCCAGCGGCAAGCTACATATGGGGCACGTGCGCAACTACACCATCGGCGACGTGATCTCGCGTTACCACCGCATGCAGGGCAAGAACGTCCTGCAGCCGATGGGTTGGGACGCCTTCGGCATGCCGGCGGAAAACGCCGCCATGAAGAACAAGGTCGCGCCGGCCAAGTGGACCTACGAGAACATCGCCTACATGAAGACCCAGCTGAAAAGCCTGGGCCTGGCCATCGACTGGTCGCGCGAAGTCACCACCTGCAAGCCTGACTACTACCGTTGGGAGCAGTGGCTGTTCACCCGCCTGTTCGAAAAAGGCGTGATCTACCGCAAGAACGGCACCGTGAACTGGGACCCGGTCGACCAGACCGTGCTGGCCAACGAGCAGGTCATCGACGGCCGTGGCTGGCGTTCGGGCGCGCTGATCGAGAAGCGCGAAATCCCGATGTACTACTTCGCCATCACTGCCTACGCCGAAGAGCTGCTGGAAAGCCTGGACGAACTGACTGGCTGGCCGGAACAGGTCAAGACCATGCAGCGCAACTGGATCGGCAAGTCGCGCGGCATGGAAGTGCAGTTCCCGTACCACCAGGCGTCGATCGGCGAAGCCGGCACCCTGAAAGTGTTCACCACCCGCCCCGACACCCTGATGGGCGCCACCTACGTGGCCGTGGCCGCCGAGCACCCGCTGGCCACCCTGGCCGCGCAGAACAACCCTGAGCTGCAGGCGTTCATCAACGAATGCAAGAGCGGCAGCGTCGCCGAAGCCGACGTCGCCACCCAGGAAAAGAAAGGCATGCCGACGGCGCTGTTCGTCGAGCACCCGCTGACCGGCGACAAGCTGCCAGTGTGGGTCGCCAACTACGTGCTGATGCACTACGGCGACGGCGCGGTCATGGCCGTGCCTGCACACGACGAGCGTGACTTCGAGTTCGCCCACAAGTACGGCCTGCCGGTGAAGTCGGTGGTACGCACCAGCGCCGGCGACACCAACCCTGCCCCCTGGCAGGAAGCCTATGGCGAGCACGGCACGCTGATCAATTCCGGCGAGTTCGACGGCCTGGACTTCGCGGGCGCCTTCGACGCCATGGAAGTGGCGCTGATCAAGAAAGAGCTGGGCAAGTCGCGCACCCAGTTCCGCCTGCGCGACTGGGGCATCAGCCGCCAGCGCTACTGGGGCTGCCCGATCCCGATCATCCACTGCGACGCCTGTGGCGACGTGCCAGTGCCCGAAGACCAGCTGCCGGTCAAGCTGCCCGAAGACGTGGTGCCGGACGGCGCCGGCTCGCCGCTGGCGCGCATGCCCGAGTTCTACGAGTGCAGCTGCCCGAAATGCGGCGCACCGGCCAAGCGTGAAACCGACACCATGGACACCTTCGTGGAGTCGTCGTGGTACTACGCCCGCTACGCCTCGCCACAGTACGAGCAAGGCATGGTCGACCCGGCCGCGGCCAACCACTGGCTGCCGGTTGACCAGTACATCGGCGGTATCGAACACGCCATCCTGCACCTGCTGTACGCGCGCTTCTTCCACAAGCTGATGCGCGACGAAGGCCTGGTCAGCTCCAACGAGCCGTTCAAGAACCTGCTGACCCAGGGCATGGTGGTCGCCGAGACCTACTACCGCCTGGAAGATAACGGCGGCAAGACCTGGTTCAACCCGGCCGACGTCGAGCTTGAGCGCGACAGCAAGGCCAAGGTCATCAGCGCCAAGCTGATCAGCGACGGCCTGCCGGTGGAAATCGGTGGCACCGAGAAGATGTCGAAGTCGAAGAACAACGGCGTCGACCCGCAGTCCATGATCGACCAGTACGGCGCTGACACCTGCCGCCTGTTCATGATGTTCGCCTCGCCGCCCGACATGAGCCTGGAATGGTCCGACTCCGGCGTCGAAGGCTCGCACCGCTTCATGCGTCGCGTCTGGCGCCTGGCCCAGGCCCACGTGGCCCAGGGCCTGCCGGCCGCGCTGGACGTTGCCAGCCTGAACGACGAACAGAAGGCTATCCGCCGCGCCACGCACCTGGCCATCCGCCAGGCCAGCCAGGATATCGGCCAGCACCACAAGTTCAACACCGCCATCGCCCAGGTGATGACCCTGATGAACGTGCTGGAAAAGGCCCCGCAGGCTACCGAGCAGGACCGTGCACTGATCCAGGAAGGCCTGGAGACCGTGACCCTGCTGCTGGCCCCGATCACCCCGCACATCTGCCACGAGCTGTGGAATGCGCTGGGCCACGCCGGCGCCGTCATCGACGCCGGCTGGCCGGTGCTGGACGAAAGCGCCCTGGTACAGGACAGCCTGCAACTGGTGATCCAGGTCAACGGCAAGCTGCGTGGCCAGATCGAGATGCCGGCCAGCGCCAGCCGCGAGGAAATCGAGGCGGCTGCGCGGGTCAACGAGAACGTGCTGCGCTTCATCGACGGCCTGACGATCCGCAAGGTCATCGTCGTGCCGGGGAAACTGGTCAATATCGTCGCCAGCTGATCGGATCAGCGCGCCCGGGCAACCGGGCGCCATTTACAGAGTCGGCCCACAAGGTTTCTAGGGAGCAACAAGATGATCAAACGCAATCTACTGGTTATGGGCCTGGCCGTGTTGCTGGGCGCCTGCGGTTTCCAGTTGCGCGGCACCGGCACCAGCGTCATGGCTCTCAAGGAGCTGAATGTCACTGCCCGTGATGCCTATGGCCCTACCGTGATGCAGTTGCGCAAGCAGATCGCCGCCAGCGGTGTGAAGGTCTACGACGGCGCCCCCTACAAGCTGGTGCTGAGCCGCGAGCAGGAAGACCAGCGCACCGCCAGCTACAGCAGCGGTACGCGTTCGGCTGAGTACGAGCTGACCACTACCCTGAGCTACGACATTGTCGGCCACGAGAACCTGAACCTGCTCAGCGACAAGATTGTCGTCGACAAGACCTACACTCAGGATGGCAACAACCTGGCGGGTTCCGACCAGGTGGCTCACGAGACTCGCGACGAGATCCGGCGTGAAATCGTCCAGCGCCTGATGCTTCGCCTCCAGCAGATCACCCCGCAGCAGCTGGACAAGCTGCAGGATGACGCCGAAGCCAAGGCCAAGGCCCTGGCCGAGCAGGAAGCTGAAGCGCAACGCATTCGTGACGCGACGCCGCAACAGTCGCCTGTCCAGATCCCTTCGAAGTAAAAGAGGAACGGGGCGCTCAGGCGCCCCTTCTTTCATCACCATGAAACTGACCCCCGCCCAACTCAACAAGCACCTGCAAGGCAGCCTGGCGCCGATCTACGTGATCAGTGGCGACGACCCGCTGCTGTGCCAGGAAGCCGCCGACGCAGTGCGCGCCGCTGCGCGCCAGCAAGGTTTCGACGAGCGCCAGGTGTTCAGCGCCGACGCCAACTTCGACTGGGGCACCCTGCTGCAGGCTGGCGCCAGCCTGTCGCTGTTCGCCCAGCGGCGCCTGCTGGAACTGCGCCTGCCCTCGGGCAAGCCCGGTGACAAGGGCGCCGCGGCGCTCATCGAGTACTGCTCGCGCCCTGCCGAAGACACCCTGCTGCTGATCAGCCTGCCCAAGCTCGATGGCAGCGCGCAGAAGACCAAGTGGGGCAAGGCGCTGGTCGAAGGCCAGCAGACCCAGTTCGTGCAGATCTGGCCGGTGGACGCCAACCAGCTGCCGCAATGGATTCGCCAGCGCCTGTCCCAGGCCGGCCTGGCTGCGCAGCAGGACGCGGTGGAGCTAATTGCCGCCCGCGTGGAAGGCAACCTGCTGGCTGCCGCCCAGGAAATCGAGAAGCTCAAGCTGCTGGCCGAGAACAACCAGGTTACCTTGGAAACCGTGCAATCGGCGGTGGCTGACAGCGCGCGTTTCGACGTCTTCGGCCTGGTAGACGCAGTGCTCAACGGCGAGGCCGCCCATGCCCTGCGCATGCTCGAAGGCTTGCGTGGCGAAGGCGTGGAACCGCCGGTCATCCTCTGGGCCCTGGCCCGGGAGTTGCGCACGCTGGCCAATATCTCGCTGCAATACAGCCAGGGCACGCCGCTGGACAAGGCGTTCAGTAGCGCCAAGCCGCCGGTGTGGGACAAGCGCCGGCCGTTGATGAGCAAGGCCCTGCAACGCCACTCGGCCAAGCGCTGGGGCGAACTGCTGCAGGACGCCCAGCACATCGACGCGCAGATCAAGGGCCAGGCCCAGGGTTCGGTGTGGATCAGCCTGTCGCGGCTGTCGCTGTTGATGGCTGGCCAGCGAACGGTGCTCCCCGCCCAGTAATGAAACCCGTAGCAGCTGCCGAAGGCTGCGTCCCAGGCAACGCGGTACAAGCGCAGTGCCCGGGACGCGGCCTGCGGCCGCTGCTACGGTTGCATGGTGTGTGCAGAGGCGTATGATCGGCGCTCCAACCAAGGAGACACGCCATGAGCAAAAAGCGCCCCAACAAGGCCAAGTCCATCATCGCCCAGCCCCTGTTCCGCAGCCGCCAGGAACGTCCCACCAAGGGCAAGGGCAGCTACAAACGCGAAGCCTTCCAGTCGAAAAACTGGGAGGCTTCTCCTTTTCTGGCCGCCTGAAAAGCCCATTCACCCCGAACGTTGCCCCGCGCTACCCCTCCCCCCCTGCTCTCATGTTATGGTCCACACCTGAACCCGAAATACCTGGACCTGTGAATGCCTCTTCGTCGTCCCCAGCGTGTGCACATGCGTCACCTGCTCGCTGCCTCCGTTCTCGTTCTGCTGGGCGCTTGCGCTGAAAAGCCGACCGCCGCCGCCGATGCCCTGCCCGTCCCCGCCCAGAAAACCTCGCCACAGGCCCCGTTGACCACGGCCGCGCCGGTGGATGCCGATGGCGTGGTGTTGCCCAGCGAGACCTTTGCGCAGTGGGAGGACGGTTTCCGCCAGCAGGCCCTGCAAGCTGGCATTCGTCCGGATGTGTTCGACCGCGCCTTCGCCGGCGTTACCCCAGACCCGAGCGTGGTCAAGGCCGACCGCAGCCAGCCGGAATTCACCCGGCCGGTGTGGGAATACCTGGATGGCGCCATCTCGCCGGTGCGTGTGCGCAAGGGCCAGGCGCTGATGAGCCAGTACGGCGACGTGCTGCAACGCATCGAGCAGCGCTATGGGGTGGACCGCCAGGCACTGGTGGCGGTGTGGGGCATGGAAAGCAGCTTCGGCCAGTTCCAGGGTGACAAGTCGGTGATCCGCTCCCTGGCGACCCTGGCCTACGAAGGCCGCCGCCAGAGCTTCGCCCAGGACCAGTTGATTGCCGCGCTGCAGATCCTGCAGAACGGTGATATCCAGCCAGAAGCCATGCTGGGCTCCTGGTCGGGCGCCATGGGCCAGACCCAGTTCATCCCGTCCACCTACAACACCCACGCGGTGGACTTCGACGGCGATGGCCGCCGGGATATCTGGAACAGTGCGCCGGACGCCCTCGCCTCCACCGCCCACTACCTGCAAAGCTCCGGCTGGCAGCGTGGCCAGCCGTGGGGCTTTGAAGTGCAACTGGCGCCAGGCTTCGACTACGCCCAGGCCGACGGCACCCTGCGCAAGCCGGTGGGCGAATGGCTGCAGATGGGCGTGAAGGTCACGCCGGGCACCCGCCTGCCCACCGGCAGCGAGCAACTGTCGGCGTCGCTGCTGTTGCCGGCGGGCTACCGTGGCCCGGCGTTCCTGGTGCTGGACAACTTCCGCGCCATCCTCAAGTACAACAACTCGTCATCGTACGCGCTGGCGGTGAGCCTGCTGTCCCAGCGTTTCGATGGCGGCGGCTACGTGACCGGCGAATGGCCGCGCGATGACCTGCCGTTGAGCCGCACCGAGCGTATCGAGTTGCAGACGCTGCTGACCGCCAAGGGGTATGACGCCGGCACGCCGGACGGCATCATCGGCGCCAACACCCGCAAGTCGATCCGCCAGGCGCAGCAGGCGCTGGGCTGGCCGGCGGATGGGTATGCCAACCACAAGCTGCTGGATAGTTTGCGGGGTCAGTAAGCCCTGGACGCGGCCTGCGGCCGCTGCTACACCCGCCCCGTAGCAGCAACTGTTTTGAAACGGCGTCGTCTTCATCGCGACTAAAGTCGGCTCCTACGCCCTACGTGGTAGGAGCCGGCCTTGGCCGCGATGCGGGCGCCGCGCATTGGCGGGCAGACCGCGCAGAGGCCGGACGCAGCCTGGCGGCAGCTGCTATGCAGGTTCGGCGTAGCCGCTGCCGAAGGCTGCGCTGGCCCTATGCCACGCTGAAAATCTTCAGTGCACGCCGGGGCCAGCGCAGCCTGGCGGCAGCGGCTACAGCAATCGCACACAACGCACACGCAGCAAGCGGCCGCAAGGCCGCGTCCAGACTCTACCGCACCACATCCTGCTCCAGCATCAGGGTCTTCTGGCCCGCGTCCAGGCGCACCTGGGCGCCTAGCGGCAAGGTCAGGTTCGGGTCGCAATGGCCACTGCGCCAACCCGCCAGCACCGGGATGCCCATCGGCTCGAAGACCTCCTTGAGCAACGGCGTCAGCCGCGGCACGTCCAACCCCGAGAAGTCCCCCACCAATACCCCGCGAAGGCCCTTGAAACGCCCGGCAAGGCGCAGTTGCGTGAGCAGCCGGTCAACCCTGTACAGCGGCTCGCCAACGTCCTCGATGAAGAGGATGGCGCCGTTCAGGTCGATTTCGTAGTCGGTAGCCAGGGTGGCGCAGATCATCGACAGGTTGCCGCCGGTCAGGCGCCCGCTGGCCACGCCATGCTCGATGCACGTCAGCGGGTGGGCCACCGGGTGCGCCAGCAGGTCACCGGCGCGCAGCTGGCCACGCAGCAGGCGGCGCAGCGAGTCCTCGGTGGGCGCCTGGCGGTTGGCCAGCAGGTCCGAGGTGAGCATGGGGCCGTGGAAGGTGACGAAATTACAGTGCCGGGCGAACGCCAGGTGCAAGGCGGTGATGTCGCTGTAGCCAATGAAGGGCTTGGCGTGGCGGGCGATCAGCTCGTAGTCGATGTGTTCCAGCAGCCGCGGGGTGCCGTAGCCACCGCGCAGGCAGATGATCGCGTCGTTCTCGGGGTCGGCGAAGGCGTCGTGCAGGTCCTGCAGGCGCGTCTGGTCGCTGCCGGCCAGGTAGCCCTGGTGCTGCAGCACGCCAGGGTAGACCTTGAGCCGGTGGCCTCGGCTGGTGACCCAGCGTTCGGCGGCCTCGACACTGAAATCCTTGGGGCCGGCGGGCGCGATCAGGGCGATCTGCGCCTCGGTGGGTACCCTGCGCGGCAGGGTGGCAGCGGCTTGGTGTGTCATTCGATGGGCTCCTTGCGTGGATCGAAAGCGCCTACTTTAGAGCGTTCCCCGTGACAGAACAGCATAGCCGTGTAACCCCCTGTATCCCAATGTCATGGCCCATGAACAACAATGCCGGCCGCAGTTCGGTGAACTGCCGGCCGGCACGGGTGCTTCAGGCGTCGATCAGAGCTTGATCTTGGCCTCGTGCGCCTGCTGGTCGGCGTGGTACGAGGAACGTACCAGCGGGCCGGAGGCGACGTTCTTGAAGCCCATCTTGTAGCCTTCCTCGGCAAACCAGGCGAAGGTGTCCGGGTGCACGAAACGCTGCACCGGCAAGTGGCTGCGCGACGGTTGCAGGTACTGGCCCAGGGTCAGCATGTCGATGTTGTGCTCGCGCATGCGATGCATCACTTCGATCACTTCCTCGTCGGTCTCGCCCAGGCCCAGCATCAGGCCGGATTTGGTCGGCACGTGAGGGACCAGTTCCTTGAACTTCTGCAGCAGGGTCAGCGACCACTGGTAGTCCGAACCCGGGCGCGCGGCCTTGTACAGGCGCGGCACGGTTTCCAGGTTGTGGTTGAACACATCCGGCGGCTCGGCGGCGGTGATGGCCAGCGCCACGTCCATGCGGCCGCGGTAGTCCGGCACCAGGGTTTCCAGCTGCACGCCCGGCGACAGCTTGCGGATTTCCCGCAGGCAGTCGGCGAAGTGCTGGGCACCGCCGTCGCGCAGGTCGTCGCGGTCCACCGAGGTGATGACCACGTACTTGAGGCGCAGGTCGGCGATGGCCACGGCCAGGTTCATTGGCTCGTCGGCATCCAGGGCTTTCGGACGGCCGTGGCCGACGTCGCAGAACGGGCAGCGACGGGTGCAGATGTCACCCATGATCATGAAGGTAGCGGTACCACCGGAGAAGCACTCGCCCAGGTTCGGGCAGGACGCTTCCTCGCACACGCTGTGCAGCTTGTGCTTGCGCAGCAGCTGCTTGATGCGGTCGACTTCCGGCGAAACCGGGATGCGTACGCGGATCCAGTCAGGCTTCTTCGGCAGTTCTTCGGTAGGGATGATCTTCACCGGAATACGCGCGACCTTCTCGGCACCACGCAGCTTCACGCCGGCCTCGACTTTTGGCCGGGGCGGGGTCACGTTGGTCACCGGGATCATGGATTGCACGGATTCAGCTGTGTCTTGCGCGGTAGTCATATCAATCGATTCCGCCCGTCAGGGTCGTCTGCTCAGCGTAGTCGAGGTGCTTGACGAGCTGCGCGCGCAGCCGGGCACCAACCTCGGCATATTCAATCTGGCCTGCATGATCGCACAACTGGGTCATCGCCAGCCCGGCATATCCGCAGGGGTTGATACGGCGGAACGGCGCCAGGTCCATGTCCACGTTCAAGGCCAGGCCATGAAAGGAACACCCGTTGCGGATCCGCAGGCCCAGCGAGGCGATCTTCGCACCCTGGACATACACACCGGGGGCATCGGCCTTGGCCGCCGCCGGTACACCATACTCGTCCAGCAGCGCGACGAGGGTCTGCTCGATGCGCGTGACCAGGTCACGCACGCCGTAGCCCAGCCGTCGCACGTCCAGCAGCAGGTACGCCACCAACTGGCCGGGGCCGTGGTAGGTCACCTGGCCGCCACGGTCCACCTGCACCACCGGGATGTCGCCGGGTACCAGCAGGTGCTCGGCCTTGCCCGCCTGGCCCTGGGTGAACACCGCGGGGTGCTGCACCAGCCAGACCTCGTCCCCGGTTTCCGGAGTGCGCTGGTCGGTAAAACGTTGCATCGCGTGCCAGACCGGCTCGTAGGCCACAAGGCCCAGTTCGCGAAAGCCCAGGCACCGCGACATCAGAGCACCATTTTAACTACGCCGGTGGCACGCAGTTCGCTGTTGATGTTGTAGAGCTGGTCTTGCCCGGTGGCCAGGATGTGCAGCTGCAGCGTGGTGTACTTGCCATTGCTGCTCTGGCGTTCGGCGGTCTTGTCATGTTCGATGTCGGCGTGACGCGTGACAATTTCGATGACTTTGTCTTTGAAGCCCGCGCCGGTATCACCGATTACTTTGATCGGATAATCGGCGCAAGGGAATTCGATTTTAGGAGCCTTGACTTCTGTGTCTGTCATAGCAGTAACGGCCTCTTAAGCCGTGAAGACGGACAAACCCCCTGGCCGCACGGCGCAGCCAGGGGGCATGCTGTTCACGTAATCAGTTGAACAAGCCGTAGAAGAATAGACGAATGCTATCCCACATGCGGCGGATGAAGCCACCTTCCTCGACCGCGTCGAGGGCGATCAGGTCGGCGCTGTGGACCACCTGGTCACCGTTTTTGACTTCCACTTTACCGATCACGTCACCTTTGGCGATAGGCGCGGTCAGCTGTGGCTTCATGGTCATGGTGGCGGTCAGGCCTTTCAGCTGGCCTTTTGGCAGGGTCATGGTCAGGTCGTCGGCAAGGCCGGCGCGCACTTCGTGGGTAGCACCTTTCCAAACCGGTGCTTTAGCCAGCTCGGCGCCCTTCTGGTAGAAGGTCTGGGTTTCGAAGAAGCGGAAACCGTAGGTCAGCAGCTTCTGGGTCTCGGCGGCACGAGCGGCTTCGCTGGTGGTACCGAATACGACCGCGATCAGGCGCATGCCATCACGTACGGCCGAGGCCGCCATGCAGTAGCCGGCTTCTTCGGTGTGGCCGGTTTTCAAGCCGTCGACGGTCTTGTCGCGCCACAGCAGCAGGTTGCGGTTAGGCTGCTTGATGTTGTTCCAGAAGAACTCTTTCTGCGAGTAGATCGCGTAGTGGGCCGGGTCGATGTTGATGATCGCGCGGGCCAGCTTGGCGATGTCGTGCGGGGTGGAGTAGTGATCCGGGTTCGGCAGCCCGGTAGGGTTCATGAAGTGGCTGTTCTCCATGCCCAGGTCGCCGGCGGTCTTGTTCATCATGTCGGCGAAGGCGTCTTCGCTGCCGGCGATGTGCTCGGACAGGGCCACGGTGGCGTCGTTGCCCGACTGGATGATGATGCCGTGCAGCAGGTCGCTGACCGACACTTGCGAGCCGACTTTCAGGAACATCCGCGAACCACCGGTGCGCCAGGCGTTCTCGCTGACGGTCACCGGATCGTTTTCACCGATCTGGCCGCGCTTGATCTCCAGGGTGGCGATGTAGGCGCTCATCAGTTTGGTCAGGCTGGCTGGCGGCAGACGCTGGTCGCCGTTGCTATCCACCAGGACTTGCCCGCTGGACGCTTCCATCAGTACGTAGGCCTTGGCAGCCAGTTGCGGCGCCGCAGGCGTCATTTGCTCGGCCGACATGGCAACTGGGGCGATCAGCAGCAGTACAGGCAGGCACAGGCGTTTGGCAAAGGTGGTGATGTTCATCCGTCTCTCGAAATTGCTAATGGGCACATGCCCTCTCGGGCAAAATCTGTTTTGTGTCGGGGCCTATGACCCCGTTTATTGCTCAGCCGTTCTGCGGGCCGTTAATCAAACGGCTGGCACCCGCCCCCAAGGACAGGCGCCAGCCGTGGTCCGGCCTGTTGCCAGGCCGGAAAAGTCATTCGGCGGTGACCACGCTGGGCGAACCCAGGTTGGCCAGGCGCACGCTGTCCTGGGTCTGCTGCACCTCACCCGGCGTGCCGATCGGCCCCATCCGCACTCGATACAGTGTCTGCTGGTTGCGCACGATCGAGCTGACGAACACCGGGGCTCGTACCATCGAACTCAGCTTCGACCTCAGCAGCTCCGCAGCGTCCGGATTGGCGAACGCTCCCACCTGGAGAAACTGGCCAGAGACTGGAACAGAAGCGTTTTTTTTTGCGTCGATCTGCGCGGGCAGGACGGCGGCGGCATGCTGTTGTGGCGGCGGCGTCCATTGCTCGATGGTGCCGGCCGACGCGGTGATGGCCGGTTTCTGCGGCACCTGCGCCACCTGCGGCTGGTCCAGCATCAGCGGCGCCGGGCGGCCGCGCTGGGCCCAGTACTGGGCCGGGTCGATACCCTCGACCTTCACGCGCGCGGTGCCGATCTCGGCATAGCCCAGCTTCTTGGCGGCGGCGTAGGACAGGTCGATGATGCGGTCGGAGTAGAACGGCCCGCGGTCATTCACGCGCAGGATCACGCTGCGGTTGTTGTCCAGGTTGGTGACGCGCACGTAGCTGGGCAGCGGCAGGGTCTTGTGCGCGGCACTCATGCCGTACAGGTCGTAGACCTCGCCGTTGGCGGTGTTCTGGCCGTGGAACTTGGTGCCGTACCAGGACGCCGTGCCGGTGGCCACGTAGCTACTGGCATCGTTGAGCGGGAAGTAGGTCTTGCCCAGCACCGTGTAGGGGTTGGCCTTGTACGGGCCGCTGTGCAGCGTGGGCACGGCGTCAGGGATGCGCGAGACGTCCACGTCCCACCACGGCGCGCCGTCCTTGTGGGCCCGGTTGATGTCCAGGCCAGGCTGCGAGCGCACGGTATAACCGCCGCTTTGCGGGGCACGGCTGGTCGACGAGCAGCTGACGACGAGCAGGGCCAGGGCTGCGTAGCCCATCAGCTTCAGTGGTGTGCGAATCGGCGTAGTCCGCATTACTTGACGCCCCGTGCTTGAACCAGTGCTTGCGACAGTTGATAGACGGCCATGGCATACATGGCGCTGCGATTATAGCGAGTGATGGCGTAGAAGTTGCCAAGCCCCATCCAATATTCCGGACCGAACTCACCGTCGAAGCGGAAAGCAGTCACTGGCATATCGTCGCGCAGCGCATCATGACTCGACCAGCCCAGTGCTCGCAACTGTCCAACGTTCTTGACCGGATCAATGCCCGGGCTCAGGCCTTCGTCCACGTGTTCGCCGCGCACCGAGGCGCGGCTCACCACCGGCTGGCCCATCACCCAGCCGTGCTGCTTGAAGTAGTTGGCGACACTGCCGATGGCGTCATCGGGGTCACTCCAGATGTTGATGTGGCCATCGCCGTCGAAATCGACGGCATAGGCGCGGAAACTGCTGGGCATGAACTGCGGCAGGCCCATGGCGCCGGCGTACGAACCCTTGATGCTCAGCGGGTCGACCTGCTGCTCACGCGACAGCAGCAGGAACTCGCGCAGCTCCTTGCGGAAGAAGTCGGCCCGTGGCGGGTAGTCGAACGCCAAGGTGGAAAGCGCGTCGATCACCCGGTAGTTGCCGGTATTTCTGCCGAAAAACGTTTCGACACCAATAATAGACACGATTATCTGCGCCGGCACGCCGTATTCCTGTTCGGCACGCTTGAGCGCTACCTCGTGCTGGCGCCAGAAGTCCACGCCGCGGGCAATGCGCGCGTCGGTGATGAACAGCGGGCGGTATTCCTTCCACGGTTTCACCCGTTCGGCCGGCTTGGAGATGGCGTCGAGGATCGCCTGCTTGCGCTGCACCTCCTCGAACACGCCAATCACCTGCTCGCCGGCGAAGCCGTAGTCACGGGTCATCTCGCCAACGAACTTGGCCAGTTGCGGGGTGCCGTCGTAGTCGCCGGCCGTCGCCTGTTGCGACGACCCGAGGATGCCCACCAGGCCGACCCAGGGAATGCACCGAGCGGCCCAGTTGCATACTGCTTGCATGAAATTCTTCACCTTAATCAAACCTGCGCGATCCACTTGCGATGGGTATGGATCGACATCAAAACCCCAAACGCTGACATCAGCGTCACCAGCGAAGTTCCGCCGTAGCTAATGAAGGGCAGCGGCACGCCTACGACGGGCAATAGGCCGCTGACCATACCGATATTGACGAAAACGTAAACAAAAAACGTCATGGTCAGGCTGCCGGCCAGGAGCTTGCCGAACAGCGTCTGCGCCTGGGCGGTAATCACCAGGCCACGGCCAATCAGCGCCAGGTACAGCAGCAGCAAGGCGCAGATGCCCACCAGGCCGAACTCCTCGCCCAGCACGGCGATGATGAAGTCGGTGTGGCTTTCGGGCAGGAAGTCCAGGTGCGACTGGGTGCCCAGCAGCCAGCCCTTGCCAAACACCCCGCCCGAACCGATGGCGGCCTTGGACTGGATGATGTTCCAGCCGGTGCCCAGCGGGTCGCTCTCGGGGTCGAGGAAGGTCAGGATTCGCTGCTTCTGGTAGTCGTGCATGATGAAGAACCACATCGCCACCGCCACCGGCACCGCCGCGGCGATCACGCTGATGATCCAGCGCCAGCGCAGGCCGGCCATGAAGAGTACAAATGTACCCGAGGCCAGGATCAGCAGCGAGGTGCCCAGGTCCGGCTGTCGCACGATGAGAATGAACGGGATGCCGATCATCATCAGGCTCGCCCCTACATGCTTGAGCGTGGGCGGCAGCGTGCGCTTGGCCAGGTACCAGGCGATGGTGGCCGGCATGATGATCTTCATGAATTCCGAGGGCTGGAACTTGATCACCCCCGGGATGTTGATCCAGCGCGTGGCGCCCATGGCGTTGTGGCCCATGACGTCCACGGCCACCAGCAGGATCACCCCCAGGCAGTAGGCCAGCGGCACCCAGCGGGCCATGAAGCGCGGTTCCAGTTGGGCGATCAGCAGCATGGACACCAGGCCGATGCCGAACGAGGTCGCCTGCTTGATCAGCAGGTCCCAGCTCTTGCCGCTGGCCGAATACAGCACGAACAGGCTGCCGGCCGCCAGGGTCAGCAGCAGGATCAACAGCGGGCCGTCGATGTGGATGCGCTGCAGCAAGGTGGCGCGGCGGCGCATCACGTCCTCGCTGGAGAGCATGCGATCGAAATTACTCTTCACGTGCGGTGATCTCCGTTGCGGTATTGCTGGCGTACTCGGGCTTGAGCCGGCCATCGGGGCCCAACAGCCAGGCGTCCATCACCTGGCGCACCACGGGCGCCGCGACGCCGGAACCGGACTCGCCGTTCTCCACCATCACCGCAACTACAATTTTGGGATTGTCAGCCGGCGCGAAACCCACGAACAGGGCGTGGTCGCGATGGCGTTCCTGAAGTTTGGAGCGGTCGTATTTTTCGCCCTGCTTGATGGCCACCACCTGGGCAGTGCCGCTCTTGCCGGCAATGCGGTATTGGGCGCCGACCGAAGCCTTGCGGGCGGTACCACGGGCACCGTGCATCACTTGCTGCATGCCGTGGTTGACGCGGTCCCAGTCGTTGGGGTCGCGCAGCACAATGTCTTCCATGGGGTTCTCGTCCACCGGCGGTTCACCTTCGATGGTGCGCGCCAGGTGCGGACGGTTCCACTTGCCCTTGTTGGCCACCAGCGCGGTGGCCTGGGCCAGTTGCAGCGGGGTGGCCTGCATGTAGCCCTGGCCGATCCCCAGGATCAGGGTTTCACCCGGGAACCATGCCTGGCGCCGGGTAGCGCGCTTCCAGTCCCGCGACGGCATCAGGCCCGGGGACTCCTCGAACATGTCCAGGGCGACCTTCTGGCCGATGCCGAAACGGTTGAGGTAACTGGACAGGCGGTCGATGCCCATCTTGTGCGCTAGGTCGTAGAAGTAGGTGTCGTTGGACCGCATGATCGCCGTGTCCAGGTCCACCCAGCCGTCGCCGCTGCGGTTCCAGTTGCGGTACTTGTGGTCGAAGTTGGGCAATTGGTAGTAGCCGGGGTCGAACACCCGGGTGCTGGCAGTGACCACGCCAGTGTCGAGGCCGGCGATGGCGACCGCCGGCTTGATGGTCGAGCCCGGCGGGTACAGGCCGCGCAGCACGCGGTTGAACAGCGGCCGGTCGATGGAGTCGCGCAGGTCGGCGTAGGCCTTGAAGCTGATGCCGGTGACAAACAGGTTGGGGTCGAAGCTCGGCTGGCTGACCATGGCCAGCACCTCGCCGGTCTGCGGGTCGAGGGCGACGATGGCGCCACGACGGCCGGCCAGCGCGGCCTCGGCGGCTTCCTGCAGGTTGATGTCCAGGCTCAGGACGATGTCCTTGCCGGGCACCGGGTCGGTGCGCTTGAGCACCCGCAGCACGCGGCCACGGGCGTTGGTCTCGACTTCTTCATAACCCACCTGGCCGTGCAACTGCGGCTCGTAGAAGCGTTCGATGCCAGTCTTGCCGATATGGTGGGTGCCGCTGTAGGCCACGGCGTCGAGGCTCTTCAGCTCTTTCTCGTTGATGCGCCCCATGTAGCCCACCGAATGGGCGAAATGCGGCCCCTGGGGGTAGTGGCGCACCAGCTGCGCGACCACTTCCACCCCAGGCAGGCGGAACTGGTTCACGGCAATTCGGGCGATCTGTTCTTCGTTGAGCTCGAACAGTATCGGTACCGGCTCGAACGGCCGGCGGCCCTGCTTCATGCGCTTTTCGAACATGGCGCGTTCGTCAGGGCCCAGGTCGAGGATCTGGACGATGCTGTCCAACACCTGCGCCCAGTCCCCGGCCCGCTCACGGGTCATGCTCAGGCTGAAGCTGGGCCGGTTATCGGCGATGATCACCCCGTTACGGTCGTAGATCAGCCCCCGCGACGGCGGAATCGGCTGCACATGCACCCGATTGTTCTCCGACAGCGTGGAGTGATATTCGTACTGGATGACCTGCAGGTAATACAGGCGAGCCACCAGCGCACACACCATCACCATCACCACGATTGCGCCGACCACGACGCGGCTACGCACCAGGCGTGCGTCTTTCTCGTGATCCTTGAGGCGAATCGGCTGGGACATGAAAGGCGGCTTGTACGCTTATTTGTGGTAAGGGTGCCCGGACAGGACTGTCCAGGCGCGATACAACTGCTCGCCGATCAGGATGCGTACCAGCGGGTGCGGCAAGGTCAGGGGCGACAGCGACCAGCGCTGGTCGGCGCGCGCGCACACTTCAGGCGCCAGCCCCTCGGGGCCGCCCACCATGAAGTTGACGGTGCGCGAGTCCAGCCGCCACTTGTCCAGCTCTACCGCCAGCTGCTCGGTGCTCCACGGCTTGCCGTGCACTTCGAGCGTGACGATACGCTCCCCCGGCTGAACCTTGGCCAACATGGCTTCGCCTTCCTGACGGATGAAGCGCGCCACGTCGGCGTTCTTGCCGCGGGTGTTGAGCGGAATTTCCACCAGGTCCAGGGCAAGCTCGGACGGCAGACGCTTGGCGTATTCCTGCCAACCGTCTTCCACCCACTTCGGCATGCGCGAGCCGACCGCAATCAGACGCAGACGCATGGCCCGGCCTTATTCGTTGCCCGGGGTGTGGTGCGCGCCGCTGGCGGCACGGCTCTGCTCGGCGCCCTGCCACAGGCGTTCCAGGTCGTAGAACTGGCGGGCAGCGGCGGTCATCATGTGCACGATGACGTCGCCCAGGTCCAGCAGCACCCAGTCGCTTTCGCCCTTGCCTTCTTCGCCCAGTGGCTGCGCGCCCTTGGCTTTCACGTTCTCGCGAACCTTGTCCAGCATGGCGTTGATCTGGCGGCTGGAGGTACCGGTGGCGATGACCATGTAGTCGGTCAGGCTGTGCTTGTCCTTCACGTCGATGACCAGGATGTCCTGGGCCTTGACGTCTTCCAGTGCGGCCTTGGCCAGTTCGACCAGCTCTTCGCCGGATACGCTGATTTTTTGCTTAGTCATATAAAACTCGTTCAGTTCAATTGGA
The DNA here is from genome assembly GCF_056312595.1 of Pseudomonas sp. GYB4201. Taxonomy (NCBI): domain Bacteria; kingdom Pseudomonadati; phylum Pseudomonadota; class Gammaproteobacteria; order Pseudomonadales; family Pseudomonadaceae; genus Pseudomonas; species Pseudomonas sp. GYB4201. The sequence goes on from NZ_JBWGIG010000020.1 coordinate 99,180, forward strand.
CGCACGGTACAGCCCGTGCGCCTCGATGTAGGCCAGTACCGCGTCAGGCACCAGGAAACGTACCGACTTCCCGCTGGCCAGCAGTTGACGGATCTGGGTGGCCGACACCGCGAGGGGGGTCTGCCAGACGAAAGTAATATTCCCGCCAGGCCCTTCAAGGGCCAGCGGGTCGCTGACCGACCGCGCGGCCAGCAGGTTGCGCAAGGCATCCGGCGGCTCGCTGTCGGCGTCAGGCCGCTGCAATACCAGGATATGGCAGTGCTGCAGCAGTTCTTCCCAGCGGTGCCAGGAAGGCAGGCCACAAAAGGCATCCCAGCCCAGCAGCAGGAACAGCTGGTCATCGGCGGCGAGTTCCGCGCGCATCAGCTCCAGCGTATCAATGGTGTAGGACGGCTTGTCCCGTTGCAGCTCCCGGGCATCCACCGTCAAGGGCGCCACGCCCTGCACCGCGCACTGCACCATCGCCAGGCGGTCCTGCGGCGTCACCTGCGGGGTGCCGCGGTGCGGCGGCCGGGCGTTGGGCGTCAGGCGCAGTTCGTCCAGGCGCAGCGCATCGGCCACTTCCAGCGCGCTGCGCAGGTGGCCGATGTGCACCGGGTCGAAGGTGCCCCCCAGCACGCCGATACGGCGTGGCGCGGGTTTGCTGCCTGGCTGGCTCAGGTCGCCCAAGTCAGGCAGGCTCCTGGCCGCGCAGCTGGCCGTCGCCGACCACGATGTATTTCTCGCAGGTCAGGCCTTCCAGGCCTACCGGGCCACGGGCGTGGATCTTGTCCGTGGAAATGCCGATTTCCGCACCCAGGCCATACTCGAAGCCGTCGGCGAAGCAGGTCGGGGTGTTGATCATCACCGAGGCGGAGTCGACTTCGGCGGTGAACCGCCGGGCCTCTGCCAGGTTCTCGGTGGCGATGGAATCGGTGTGGTGCGAGCCGTAGTGATTGATGTGCTCGATGGCCTGGTCCAGGCCGTCGACCACGCGAATCGACAGGATCGCCGCCAGGTATTCGGTGTGCCAGTCGGCCTCGGTGGCCGGCAGCGCCTGGATGATGTCGCGGGTGCGCTCGCAGCCGCGCAGCTCCACGCCCTTCTCGGCGAACTGGGCAGCCATGGCCGGCAGGAAGTCGGCGGCCACGGCCGCGTCCACCAGCAGGGTTTCCATGGCGCCGCAGATACCGTAGCGGTAGGTCTTGGCGTTGAAGGCAATGCGCTGGGCCTTGGCCAGGTCGGCGTCGGCAGCTACATAAATGTGGCAGATGCCGTCCAGGTGCTTGATGACCGGCACCTTGGCATCGCGGCTGACGCGCTCGATGAGGCCGCGGCCGCCACGGGGCACGATGATATCGACGTACTCGGGCATGCTGATCAGCGCGCCCACGGCCTCACGGTCGGTGGTTTCCACCACTTGCACCACGGCGGCCGGCAGGCCGGCCTCGGCCAGGCCGCGCTGCACGCAGGCGGCGATGGCACGGTTGGAATGGATGGCCTCGGAGCCGCCGCGCAGGATGGTGGCGTTGCCGGACTTCAGGCACAGGCTGGCGGCATCGATGGTCACGTTGGGACGCGACTCGTAGATGATGCCCACCACGCCCAGGGGTACGCGCATCTTGCCGACCTGGATACCCGACGGCCGATAGCTCATGTCGCGGATCGCACCCACCGGGTCCGGCAGGCTGGCCACCTGGCGCAGGCCGACGATCATGCCGTCGATGCGCGCAGGGGTCAGCGCCAGGCGCTCGAGCATGGCCGGCTCCAGGCCGTTGGCCCGGCCAGCGGCCAGGTCCTGCTCGTTGGCGGCGGTGAGTTCGCTGCGGGCGGCGTCCAGGGCGTTGGCGGCAGCCTGCAGGGCGCGGTTCTTCTGCGCAGTGCTGGCGCGCGCGATTACGCGGGAGGCTTCGCGGGCGGCGCGACCCAAGCGGGTCATGTAGTCAAGAACGGACTCAGTCATGGTCTCTGTGGTCTTGGCAAAGAGGAAAGCGGCTGATTATAGCTGTCTCGAGGGTCCACCGACAGCGGTGGCAGGCGGATGGTCAAAAACAGTCACACAACGGGCAACGATTCAGCCGTGATTAAGCCACAGATGAATATTATCCTTGCGAGCTCTTTCGTATCTTCCGGTAACCGTCCGATGCTGCCTGCCCTGCCCTGGCCCGATGCTCGCCCCCTGCCCGACGCTTTCTTCGACCGCGACGCCCAGGTGCTGGCCCGCGAGTTGCTGGGCAAGGTGATTCGCCATCGCCAGGGGCCGTACTGGCTGTCGGCACGCATCATCGAGACCGAGGCCTATTACTGCGCCGAGAAAGGCAGCCACGCCTCCCTGGGCTACACCGAGAAACGCAAGGCGCTGTTTCTCGACGGCGGGCACATCTACATGTACTACGCCCGGGGCGGCGACTCGCTGAACTTCAGCGCCCAAGGCCCCGGCAACGCGGTGCTGATCAAGTCCGCCTACCCCTGGGTGGACGCCCACGCCGACGCCAACGCCCTGGCGCAGATGCAGCTGAACAACCCCGACGCCAGCGGCAACCCGCGCCCGCCGGAACGCCTGTGCGCCGGGCAGACCCTGCTGTGCAAGGCGCTGGGCCTGAAGGTGCCAAACTGGGACGCCCGGCGCTTCGACCCTGAACAATTATTTGTCGAAGACCTTGGCATTATCCCGAAACAAATTATCCAGACCACCCGCCTGGGCCTCCCCCGCGGGCGCGACGAACATCTGCCGTACCGCTTCGTGGACGCCGAGCATGCCCGCCATTGCACAAGGAACCCCTTGCGCCGCGGTCAAGTCGAAGGTCGCGACTTTTCCATCCTCACGCAAGGAAACTGAAACATGGGCCCATGGCTCGACGGGCTGACCGCCTGGTTGTCCGCTCACCCCCAATGGCTGGGGCTGGCGATTGTGCTGGTGGCCTGCACCGAATGCCTGGCGATTGTCGGCCTGATCGTGCCCGGCACCGTGCTGCTGTTCGCCATCGCCGTGCTGGCCGGCAGCGGCGCGCTGTCGCTGGGCGAGACCTTGCTGCTGGGCTACATCGGCGGCCTGCTGGGCGACGGTTTGTCCTACTTCACCGGGCGCCATTTCCACCAGAACATCCGCCGCCTGCCTGGCTTGCGCCACCATCCCGAGTGGATCGGCCGCGCCGAAGGCTATTTCCAACGCTACGGCATCGCCAGCCTGCTGGTGGGGCGCTTCATCGGCCCGCTGCGGCCGATGCTGCCCATGGTGGCGGGCATGTTCGACATGCCGCTGGTGCGGTTCGTGGGGGTGAGCCTGCTGGCGGGCGCCGGCTGGTCGGTGGTGTACCTGATGCCGGGCTGGGCCACCGGTGCCGCCATGCGCCTGCCGCTACCGGAAGGCTTCTGGACCCAGGCAGGCTTGCTGGCCGCAGGCTTTGCCATCCTGATCGGCCTGAGCGTGAGCGCCGCCTGGCAATCGCGCCGCCATGGCACCCGGCTGGTCACGGCCATGTGCCTGGTGCTGCTGGCAGGCGTGTTCCTGGGCTGGCCGCACTTGGTGCAGTTCGACCAGGGCATCATGACCCTGGTGCAAGAGCACCGCGGCGCCATGGCCGATGACATTGCCGTGGGGCTGACCAAGATGGGCGACTTCCGGGCCCAAGTCGTGCTCGCGGCCCTGCTGTGCGGCCTGCTGCTGGCGCTGCGCCAGTGGCGGCCAGCGGCGTTTGCAATCGGCACGCTGCTGGGCACCTCACTGGGCAACACCCTGATGAAACACGTGTTCGCGCGCATGCGCCCGGACGTGATGACCCACCCTTTGGGCACCTACAGCATGCCCAGCGGCCACAGTTCGGCGGCGTTCGCGCTGTTCCTGACCCTGGCCGTGCTGGCCGGGCGCGGCCAGCCGCCAAGGCTGCGGCTGACCTGGTTGTTGCTGGGCATCTTGCCGGCGGGGGGCATCGCCTTGTCACGGGTGTACTTGGGGGCGCATTGGCCCACGGATATCCTGGCGGGCGCCCTGCTGGCGTGCTTCGTGTGCGCGGCCAGCCTGACCCTGAGCCAATGGCGCCAGCCGTTGCCAGCCATGGCGCCGCGGGTGTGGTGGGTGGTGATGCCGGTCACGGCGGTGGTGCTGGCCTATTTCGCCACGCGGGAGTTTTCCCACTCCTTGCTGCGCTACGCCTATTGACGGACGCGGCCTGCAGCCGCTGCTACAGGGGTCAGGCGAACAGTTCGCCTTGCAGGTCGTCGAGCAGCACCTGGATGCCCGCGAGCCGCTCGGAAGGTTCCTGGAGCGCCAGCAGGTCGATCTTGTCCAGCTCAGGGAACGGCAGCAGGTACGCCAGCTGGTTCGCCAGCGACTGGCGCCCGGGGATCTCGGTGCCCATGTCCAGCGCCGCCACCATCGGGTGCTCGGCCAGGGCGTGCAGCAGCGCCACCAGGTCAGCGTCCTCTTCCTGCAACGGCTGGTCGGCGCTTTCCGGCAGCCACTCCACGTCCGCCACCAGCAACTGGTCGCGCTGCAGCTCGGTGCCGGTCACGCGGAAGCGGCGCACGCCCTCCACGCGAATGCCCAGCAGGCCGTTGTCCTGCTGCTGAAAATCGCGGATCACCGCCTCGCAGCCGATAACCGCATGCCCGGTCGGCGCTGGGCCAACCTCCTGGCCTTCCAAAATGCACACCACGCCAAACCCGGCGCCCTGCTTCATGCAGCGGCCGATCATGTCCAGGTAGCGCGCCTCGAAAATCTGCAGGTCGAGCATGCAGCCGGGGAACAGCACGGTATTGAGGGGGAATAACGGCAAGGTCATAGTGGTTTCCTTAAACGAACAGGCTGACGACCAGCGGCAGGAACACCGCGGTCGACACCCCCATCAGGCTCATCGCCAGCGCAGCGAAGGCCCCGCACTCCTCGCCTTCCTGCAGGGCCACCGAAGTGCCCACCGCATGGGCGGTCATGCCCAGGGCCATGCCCCGGGCTGCGGGGCTGCGTACCTTGAGCATGGACAGCATGGCCGGGCCGAAGATCGCGCCGATCACGCCGGTAATCAGCACGAACACTGCCGCCAGGGCTGCCACGCCACCAATCTGCTCCGCTACCAGCATGGCGATGGGCGAGGTCACGGACTTGGGCGCCAGGGTCATAAGGATCATGTGCTCGGCGCCGAAGCTCCAGGCCAGCAACAGCCCCAGGCCGGTGGCGAACACTCCGCCTACCACCAGCGTAGCCAAGGTAGGCGCCAGCAATTGGCGGATGCGCTTGAGGTTCAGGTACAGCGGCACCGCCAGGGCCACAGTGGCCGGCCCCAGCAGGATGCCGAGAATGTCAGTGCTCTTGCGGTATTCACCGTAGCTGACGCCGGTCAGCAGCAGGATACCGATGATCACCAGCATGGACACCAGCACCGGCTGCAGGAAGATCCAGCGGGTGCGCTCGTACCCGGCCAGCACCAGCTGGTAGGTGCCCAGGGTGATGCCGATGCCGAACAGCGGATGGTGAATCACCGACGCCAGCGCGCCGTGCCAGTCCAGGGTCATGAGTGGTCCCCGCGCCGCGCCAGCATTTTCTGCATCAGCCAGCCCGCCAGCGCCATGGACACCAGCACCGAGATCACCAGGGTGCCGGCAATCGCCCAGAAGTCGGCAGCAATATCACTGGCATAGGCCATAACGCCCACGGCCGGCGGCACCAGCAGCAACGGCAGGTAGCGCAGCAGGCTGGACGAGGCGTCGCCCAGGGGCTTGCCCACCTCGCCGCGCAGCATCAGGAACGCCAGCAACAGCAGCAGGCCGATAATCGGCCCCGGCAGCATGGTCAGCACCAGATGATTGATGGCCGTGCCCAGCAATTGGAAAACGATCAGCCACGTCAAACCACGTAACAACATATTTTTCTCCGCCCCTGGCATGCCGGGCCATTATAAGCACGCAAGCTTGGCGGCTATAAACCGCCATTCGCCATGGCCATGGAAGCTTGACCGGCGTGGATGACCATGCTGATCTAGACGCGCGTATGCCAACGCGCCATCAACAAGGAGAGTGCAGATGCCCTTTGTACCCGTTGCAGAACTCAAGCAGTACGTCGGTAAGGAACTGGGGTATTCCCAATGGTTGAAGATCGACCAGGCTCGTATCAACCTGTTTGCCGAGGCCACCGGTGACTTCCAGTTCATTCACGTGGACCCGGAAAAAGCCGCCAAGACCCCGTTCGGCAGCACCATTGCCCACGGTTTCCTGTCCTTGTCGCTGATCCCCAAGCTGATGGAAGACCTGCTGGTGGTGCCCGAGGGCCTGAAAATGGTGGTCAACTACGGCCTGGACAGCGTGCGCTTCATCCAGCCGGTGAAGGTCGACTCCAACGTGCGGCTCAAGGTGGAACTCACCGAAGTCACCGAGAAAAAGCCCGGCCAATGGCTGCTCAAGGCTACCGCCACCCTTGAAATCGAGGGTTCGGAGAAGCCGGCGTATATCGCCGAACCGCTATCACTCTGCTTCGTGTAGTAACCAGACAGCGGGCAATGCCGCCGGTGGCTGTCTCACCGGGGGCATTGTGCGGCATACTCGGCGCCTTACTTGCCCGGATCCCGCCATGCGCCCACTCGTTCCCCTCGCCCTGACCTTATTGATCACCGCCTGTGGCGATGGCGAGTCCCTTTCCCCTCCCGACGCGCGCCTGCCCGATGGCGGCCGCTACCGTGGCGAGGTGGTCAATGGCCTGTTGCAGGGCCAGGGCCGGATCGACTACCCCAACGGCAGCTGGTACACCGGCGCGTTCCTCAACGGCCAGTGGCACGGCCAGGGTGAATGGCACGGCAGCAACGGCGAAGTCTACCGCGGCGAATTCAAGCAGGGCCTGTTCGACGGCCAGGGCACCCTGAGCGCCAACGGCACCACCTACACCGGCACCTTCAAGCTGGGCCGGCGCGACGGCGAAGGCACGCTGAAAGAGCCGGGGCAAAGCTACCGTGGCGGCTTCAAGGCCGACCAGTATTCGGGCGCCGGGCACCTGGAGCTGGACGACGGCAGCGACTACCAGGGCGTGTTCGCCCAGGGCAAACCCAACGGCGAAGGCGTGCGCAGCGACGGCAGCGGCAACCAGTTCACCGGCAATTTCGTCAACGGCGAGCTGGAGGGCCACGGCACCTTCAGCAGTTCCGACGGCGACCAGTACATCGGCGAATTCCAACACAACCGCCTGCAAGGCCGCGGCCGCTACGAAAGTGCCGAGGGCGACGTGTGGATCGGCGAGTTCAAGGAAGGCGCGCTGAGCGGTGAGGGCGAAATGTTCGGCAGCGACGGCAGCCACTTCAAGGGCCGTTTCGAGGACTGGCACTTCGCCGGCCAGGGCACCCTGAGCCTGGCCGATGGCAGCAGCTACGTGGGCAACTTCGACACCGACACCTACGACGGCAAGGGTACCCTCACCCACAAGGACGGCGAGGTGGAAAGCGGCTGGTGGACCAACGGCCAGCGCGTACGCGACGCCCAGGGCAAGCTGCTGCCCGACACCCTGGAACTGGGCCTGCTGAACCAGGGCGCGCTGCTGGACAAGGCGCTGGCCGCAGTGCCCGCCTCCACCAATGGCGAAATCCAGCTGTACAGCCTCACCCTGGCCGGTGATGGCAAGCAGAGCGTATTCATGCGCGAGGCCGACTACGTCAACCACATGCTCGCCAGCCGCTTCGGCGCCGTGGGCCAGGTGAATCTGGTGAACCACCGCGACCACCTGGGCGACCGGCCCATGGCCACCCGCGAGACCCTCAGCCGCGCGGTGCAGACCATTGCCCAGCGCAGCGGCGCCGAGGACCTGGTGTTCATCTACCTGACCAGCCACGGCACCCACGAACATGAGCTGGTGCTGGACCAGCCGCGCCTGCAGCTTTCAGACCTGCCGCCCGACGAACTGGCCGCGGTGCTGGCACCGCTGAAGAACCGCGACAAGATCGTGGTGATCTCGGCGTGCTACTCCGGCGGCTTCGTGCCGGCGCTCAAGGACGACCACACGCTGGTGATGACCGCCTCCCGGGCCGACCGCGTGTCGTTCGGTTGCTCGGAAGAGTCGGACTTCACCTATTTTGGCGACGCGCTGTTCGCCCAGGCCCTGAACGAAACGGACGACCTGCAACAAGCGTTCGAACTTGCCCGCAAGCATGTTGCCGAACGTGAACAGGCGGACGGCTTCGATGCGTCCGAACCGCAGATCTGGGCCCCCAAGGGCGTACTTGCACACTGGCAACGCCTGCGCCAGCAGCAGGCCAAGCGGGCGCTGCAAAGTGCGGCACTGGGCAGTGGGGCCCAGGCGAAAAGTGCAGGAAGCCACTAGACTTCCTGTAACAGGGGAGAGACAACATGTATTTGACGCCGCAGCACATCATGCTCGCTGGAGCCACCGGTCTCACGGGTGAACATCTGCTGGACCGCCTGCTCAACGAACCCACGGTGAGCCGCGTACTGGCGCCCACCCGTCGCCCCCTTGCCGAGCACCCGCACCTGGAAAACCCGGTAGGGCCGTTCACTGACCTGCTGCCTGCGCTGGCGGGCCGCGTCGACGTGGCCTATTGCTGCCTGGGCAGCACCATCAAGCAGGCCGGCTCCCAGGAGGCGTTCCGCCAGATCGACCACGACCTGGTCATGGCCTACGCCCACCGCGCTCGGGAGATGGGCGCCCGGCACCTGCTGGTGATCAGCGCCATCGACGCCGACGACAAGTCGAAGATCTTCTACAACCGCGTGAAAGGCGAGACCGAGCGCGACCTCAAGGCCATGAACTGGCCACAGCTGACCATCGTGCGGCCTTCATTGCTGCTGGGCACCCGGGTGCAGCCGCGCCTGGGCGAGCAGCTGGTGGCACCGCTGGCCAAATTGATTCCAGGCAAGTACCGCGGCATCGAAGCGTGCCAGCTGGCACGGGCACTGTGGCGCCTGGCGCTTGAGGAGCAGGATGGCATCCGCGTGGTTGAATCCGACGAACTGCGCCGCCTGGGCAGGTAAGGGCCGCGTTTTCGTCGGGACGCAGCCTGCGGCAGCTGCTACGCGAAGATCGCGTTGCCTGCATCGCGGCCAAGGCCGGCTCCTACCACGAACGGTGTAGGAGCCGACTTTAGTCGCGATGCACACGACACCATTTCAAGACAGTTACCGGGACGGGGTCTACAGGCCGCCCTGGGCTTGCACGCCGAAGCCAAGCACGTTGAGCACCGACAACGGCAACAGCAGCGTATCCAGCAAGGTGCTGAACGGCAGGTCGACCTGTGGCCAGGCCGGCGCCTCGGCGCCGAACTTATCCACAGGGCAGCACCCGCCTTCGATTGCATACCAATCCAGCCGCGCCCCGGAATACACCACCGGCGCGCCCGGCTTGGCCGCGTTCAGGGTGCGCACGCTGGCGCAGCCGCCCAGTTGCAGGGCGGCCAGCAGGCACGGCAGGAATCTATTCATCGCCGCCCAGGTGGTACTCGCCCCAGCGCGGGAGCATGTCCTGGGGAATGTTCAGCAGGTTCAGCACCCGCGCCACCACGAAGTCCACCAGGTCATCAATGGTCTGCGGCTGGTGATAGAAACCGGGCGATGCCGGCAACATCACCGCGCCCATCTGCGACAGCTTGAGCATGTTTTCCAGGTGAATAGTCGAGTACGGCGCCTCGCGCGGCACCAGGATCAGCTGCCGGCGCTCCTTGAGGGTGACGTCGGCGGCACGCTCGATCAGGTTGTTGCAGGCGCCGCTGGCAATGGCCGACAGGGTGCCCGTGGAGCACGGCACCACGACCATGGCAGCTGGCGCGCCGGAGCCTGAGGCTACCGGCGACATCCAGTCTTCCTTGCCGTAGACGCGGATCTGGTTGGCCGCAGCGCCGGTGTATTCGGTGAGGAACGCCTGCATGGCCTGGGGCTTGGCCGGCAGCACCACGTCGGTCTCGGTGGCCATCACCAGTTGCGCGGCCTTGGAGATCAGGAAGTGCACCTCGCGGTCTTCGCGCACCAGGCAATCGAGCAGGCGCAGGCCGTACTGGGCGCCCGAGGCGCCAGTCATGGCCAGCGTGATGCGTTCCGGGCCACTCATTTGAGCGCCTCGGCCAGCTTCAGGTGCAGGCCGCCGAAGCCGCCGTTGCTCATGATCACCACGTGGGTGCCGGGCTGCGCCTGGCTTTGCACCCGGGCGATGATCGCCTCCAGCGAGTCGGCGACAATGGCCGGCACCGGGCACTGCGCCGCTGTGGCGGCCAGGTCCCAACCCAGGTTCGGCGGTGCGTACCAGATCACCTGGTCGGCATCGCGCACGCTGTCCGGCAGGCCGTCGCGGTGGGCACCCAGCTTCATGGAGTTGGAGCGCGGCTCGATTACCGCGATCAGCGGCGCATCGCCGATGCGCTTGCGCAGGCCGTCCAGGGTGGTGGCGATAGCCGTGGGGTGGTGGGCGAAGTCATCGTAGATGGTCACGCCCTGCACCTGGGCCACGGTTTCCATGCGGCGCTTGACGTTCTTGAACGCGCTAAGGGCTTCGATGCCCAGGGCCGCCACCACGCCAACGTGGCGCGCCGCGGCCAGGGTAGCCAGGGCGTTGGCGACGTTGTGCTGGCCGGTCAGAGGCCAGTCCACGGTGCCTTCTACCTTGCCATCGAACAACACTTCGAAGCGCGAGCCGTCTTCGCTCAACAGGCGCGCCTGCCATTGGCCGCCAGCGCCGGTGGTCTGCACCGGGGTCCAGCAACCCATCTGGATCACGCGCTGCAACGCCGGCTCAGTGGTGGGGTGAATCACCAGGCCTTCGCTGGGAATGGTGCGCACCAGGTGGTGGAACTGCCGCTCGATGGCCGGCAGGTCGGGGAAGATGTCGGCGTGGTCGAATTCCAGGTTGTTGAGGATCGCCGTGCGCGGGCGGTAGTGGACGAACTTCGAGCGCTTGTCGAAGAAGGCGCTGTCGTACTCATCGGCCTCGACCACGAAGAACGGCGTGTCGCCCAGGCGTGCCGACACCGCGAAGTTCTGCGGCACGCCGCCAATCAGGAAGCCCGGCGCCATGCCGGCGTGTTCCAGCACCCAGGCGAGCATGCTGCTGGTGGTGGTCTTGCCGTGGGTGCCGGCCACGGCCAGTACCCAGCGGCCCTGCAGCACGTGGTCGGCCAGCCATTGCGGGCCCGACACGTAGGGCAGGCCCTTGTTCAGCACGTATTCCACTGCCGGGTTGCCGCGCGACAGGGCGTTGCCGATCACCACCAGGTCAGGCGCAGGGTCCAGCTGGGCGGCGTCGTAGCCTTGGGTCAGTTCAATGCCCTGGGCCTGCAGTTGCGTGCTCATGGGCGGGTAGACGTTGGCGTCCGAGCCAGTGACGTGATGGCCCAATTCCTTGGCGAGAACCGCCAGCGAGCCCATGAACGTGCCGCAGATACCGAGAATATGAATGTGCATGATTGACCTCGTAAAACATCGAGGCAGGGTAGCCCACGGTAGGAAAAATCTCACGCGCTGATTGACGCCAAACAGCCCGTAGCCACTGCCGCCAGGCTGCGCTGGCCGCCCCATACCTTGAAGATTTTCTGCAAGGCAAAGGGCCAGCGCAGCCTACGGCAGCGGCTACAGGGCTTGTTGGCGGCTGATGCGGTGCTTGCGCAATTTTCTATACAAGGTGTTGCGGCTCACGCCCAGCTCCTCGGCCACATGGGTCATGTGCCAGCGCTGGCGTTCCAGCACGCCGATCAACGCCGTGCGCTCGGCTTCGGCCAACGGCTGCTCGGGCAAGGGCGCGGGTTGCGCCTGGTCGCGCAAATACCCCGGCAGGTCTGCGAACGTCACCTGCCCGCCTTCGCTCAGCGCCACCAGCGTGCGCAGCACGTTGCGCATCTGCCGCACGTTGCCGGGCCAGTTGAAGGCCAGCAGCGCCTGCCGTGCTTCCGGTGCCAGGCGCATCGGTTCGCCACCTGCCTCCTGGGCCAGGATGAAATCCAGCAGGGCCGGCTTGTCGGTGCGGTCGCGCAGGGCCGGCAGGTCGATTTCCAGCCCGTTCAGGCGGTAATAGAGGTCCTCACGGAAACTGCCCTCGCGCACCCGCTCCAGCAGGTTGCGGTGGGTGGCGCTGATGATACGCACGTCCACCGCCACGGCCTCGCCACCCAACGGCACCACCATGCGGTCTTCCAGCACGCGCAGCAGGCGGGTTTGCAGGGCCAGGGGCATGTCGCCGATCTCATCCAGCAGCAAGGTGCCACCGTCGGCCTGTTGCAGCTTGCCGCGCATGCCTTCCTTGCGCGCGCCAGTGAAGCTGCCGCCGCGGTAGCCGAACAGTTCGCTCTCGATCAGGCTCTCGGGTAGCGACGCGCAATTGAGGGCCACGAAGGCCCTGTCGGCGCGGCGGCTGGCCTGGTGCACGGCCTTGGCGAAGGCCTCCTTGCCAGAGCCGGTTTCGCCATGGACCATCAGTGGCACGTCACGCTCGAAGACCTTCAGCGCCCGGCGGAAATCCAGCTGCAAGCGCTCGTCGCCCAGGCAAATATCTAAAGCCGGGGCCGCCGGTTGCCGCGCCGGCACGGCCAGCACCTGCGGCCGTGGCCGGCCGCGCAGGCTGGCAAACAGCGGACGGCCATCGCGGCTGCGCAGCGGCCAGCTGGCGGTGGCTTCCTGGGTGGCGCGGCCCAGCAGTTCACCCAGCGCGCATTCGAAGAACGCCTCCACGGGCTGCCCCACCAGGGTGCCGCGCCCGCGCCCCAGCAGGTTCAGGGCGCTCTGGTTGACGGCCACGATGCGCCCCTGTTCGTCGAAGGCCAGCAAGCCTTCACTGAACATGCCCACGGATTCGGCCTGCAAATGGAAGCGCAACAGCCACTGGTCTTCGAAGTGGCGCATGAAATAGCAGCTCTCGATCATCTTCGCCGAGAGGTTGACCAGGGTCATGGTGTGGAACTGGCTCTGCCGCGACACGTCGGCCCGCGCCGAAGACACGTCGAGCACCGCCAGCAGCTCGCCATTGGGGTCGAACACCGGGCTGGCCGAGCAGGTCAGGCCGGTATGGCGGCCGCGGAAGTGTTCATCCTGGTGAATGGTCAGGGCCTGGCGCTCCACGAGGCAGGTGCCGATGCCGTTGGTGCCCTCGCGCGCCTCGCTCCAGTCGGCGCCCAGCCACAGCCCGGCGCGCTCGAACACCTTGCGCTCGGTGGGCGCGGTGACACAGTTGAGGATCACCCCGCGGGCGTCGGTGAGCAGCACCGCGTGGCCCGCGCCGGACAACTGTTGATGCAAGTTGGCCATTTCGCCGCCGGCAATCTGCAGCACCTGCTGCATGCGCTCGCGGCTTTCAAGGATGCGCCCATGCTCCAGCACGGTGGGCGCCATGGCCACGGAGGGGTCCAGGTGATAGTCCTCCAGGCAGCGCAGCCAGGAGCGGGCGATGGAAGGATCGCTGGCAGGGCTGCCGGACGGTGCCTGGCCCCGGGTGACGGTCAGCACCTGACGGGCGTGGCGGCTGAGATGATCACTGTGCACTTTTTATTATTCTCCAGTGGAGGTGATCTCCAGCATCCTCCAGCCGCCCCCCCAATGCAATGCCACCTTCGACCCACGGGTCACGGCTGTGTCACGTCTGGCACAAAGTGTCACGCCCACTGTCGCGGGGTTGCCACGAAGCCTTGCTACAACTTATCCACAGGGCGGCCGCAACCCTCGATTTTGCTGGGTTGCAGGGCACTGGCCCGACACTTGCTCTACGCTTTGTACACGCCGCAAACGCGTCCTCCAGCCAAAAGCATAAAAACCCAAGGAGATACTCACCATGCGTTACGCACATCCCGGTACCGAAGGGGCTCTGGTCAACTTCAAGAGCCGCTACGGCAACTACATCGGCGGCGAGTTCGTGGCGCCGGTCAAGGGTCAGTACTTCACCACCACTTCGCCGGTCAATGGCCAGCCCATTGCCGAATTCCCCCGCTCCACTGCCGAAGACATCGACAAAGCCCTGGACGCCGCCCACGCCGCTGCCGACGCGTGGGGCAGCACCTCGGTGCAGGCCCGTTCGCTGATCCTGCTGAAAATCGCCGACCGCATCGAGCAGCACCTGGAAACCCTGGCCATCACCGAGACCTGGGACAACGGCAAGGCCGTGCGCGAAACCCTCAACGCCGACATCCCGCTGGCCGCCGACCACTTCCGCTACTTCGCCGGCTGCCTGCGCGCCCAGGAAGGCAGCGCCGCTGAAATCGACGGCAACACCGTGGCCTACCACATCCACGAACCGCTGGGCGTGGTTGGCCAGATCATCCCCTGGAACTTCCCGATCCTGATGGCTGCGTGGAAGCTGGCCCCGGCCCTGGCCGCCGGCAACTGCGTGGTGCTCAAGCCCGCCGAGCAGACCCCGCTGGGCATCACCGTGCTGATCGAGCTGATCGGCGACCTGCTGCCACCGGGCGTGCTGAACATCGTCCAGGGCTTCGGCAAAGAGGCTGGTGAAGCGCTGGCCACCAGCAAGCGCATCGCCAAGATTGCGTTCACCGGCTCAACCCCGGTGGGTTCGCACATCATGAAATGCGCGGCCGAGAACATCATCCCGTCCACCGTGGAGCTGGGCGGCAAGTCGCCGAACATCTTCTTCGAAGACATCATGCAGGCCGAGCAGAGCTTCATTGAAAAGGCCGCCGAAGGCCTGGTGCTGGCGTTCTTCAACCAGGGCGAGGTGTGCACCTGCCCATCGCGCGCGCTGGTACAGGAGTCGATCTACCCGGCCTTCATGAAGGAAGTGATGAAGAAGATCGAGCAGATCAAGCGCGGCGACCCGCTGGACACCGAGACCATGGTCGGCGCCCAGGCGTCCGAGCAGCAGTTCGACAAGATCCTGTCCTACCTGGACATCGCCAAGGGCGAAGGCGCCGAGCTGCTGACCGGCGGCCAGGTGCAGAAACTGGAGGGCAGCCTGGCAACCGGCTACTACATCCAGCCAACCCTGCTCAAAGGCAACAACAAGATGCGCGTGTTCCAGGAAGAAATCTTCGGCCCGGTGGTGAGCATCACCACCTTCAAGGACGAAGCCGAAGCCCTGGCCATCGCCAACGACACCGAGTTCGGCCTCGGCGCCGGCGTATGGACCCGTGACATCAACCGCGCCTACCGTATGGGCCGCGGCATCAAGGCGGGCCGCGTGTGGACCAACTGCTACCACCTGTACCCGGCGCACGCCGCGTTCGGCGGCTACAAGAAGTCTGGCGTAGGCCGTGAAACCCACAAGATGATGCTGGACCACTACCAACAGACCAAAAACCTGCTGGTGAGCTACGACATCAACCCGCTCGGCTTCTTCTAAGCTTCTAAGCTGAAAGCAAGGCAGCCCGTTCATGCTTCCTGCGTGAACGGGCTGATTCATTTCAGCGTCCGTTTGATTGCGTTTTCTAATTGTTTTAAGGCAGCATCGGACCAACGGCATGCTGTGGTATTGGCCGCCAACATCCGTCAGCACGTGAGGCCCGTTATGCGAATTATCCAAGCATCGCTGGAGCATCTGGACATGATTGCTCCGTTGTTCGTCAAATACCGCGAGTTCTACGGCGAGCTGCCCTACCCCGATTCGTCCCGGGCGTTCCTGGAAAAGCGCCTGCGCCGCAAGGAGTCGGTGATCTACCTGGCCCTGCCCGACGATGATGACAGCAAGCTGCTGGGCTTCTGCCAGCTGTACCCCAGTTTTTCCTCGCTATCGCTCAAGCGCGTGTGGATCCTCAACGACATCTATGTCGCCGAGGACGCCCGTCGCCAGTTGGTGGCCGACCACCTGCTGCGCACCGCGAAGAAGATGGCCAAGGAAACCCACGCCGTGCGCATGCGCGTGTCCACCAGCGCCGACAACGAAGTGGCGCACAAGACCTACGAGTCCATCGGTTTCCACCAGGACACTGAATTCCTCAGTTACGTGCTGCCCATCAACTCCGATTGATCCCCCCGGCAGCCGCTGCCGTTTGGCGGCGGCTGCACGCTTTCACGGAAATCCGACACGCCTGGCTACAAACTCGTGGGGCATTCTCGGTGTCCGGTCGTATAATCCTGACGCCGCAGGTTGTACGATTTGTTACCGAACAGCCTCACGCCCTTAAAGTCGCCCCAAGCCCGTAGCCTCGGGCCCTGCACAGGTGTTGCACATGGATTTCAACCCGCTTGACCTGATCCTGCATCTCGATACCTACCTCGACCTGCTGGTGAACAACTACGGCCCCTGGATCTACGCGATCCTGTTCCTGGTCATCTTCTGCGAGACTGGCCTGGTGGTGACGCCTTTCCTGCCTGGCGACTCGCTGCTGTTCATTGCCGGCGCCGTGGCCGCTGGTGGCGGCATGGACCCGATTCTGCTGGCAAGCCTGCTGATGGCTGCCGCCATCCTGGGTGACAGCACCAACTACATCATCGGCCGCACCACGGGGGAGAAGCTGTTCAGCAACCCCAACTCGAAGATCTTCCGCCGCGACTACCTGCAGCAGACCCACGACTTCTACGAGCGCCATGGCGGCAAGACCGTGACCCTGGCGCGCTTCCTGCCGATCCTGCGTACCTTCGCACCGTTCGTGGCCGGTATCGCCAAAATGTCCTACCCGCGGTTCCTGGGCTTCAGCGTGGCGGGTACCGTGGTGTGGGTATGTGGCCTGGTAGCGCTGGGCTACTTCTTCGGCAACGTGCCGTTCATCAAGAAGAACCTATCGCTGCTGGTGCTGGCCATCATCCTGCTGTCGCTGGTGCCCATGGTCATTGGCGTGGTCAAGAGCCGCATGGCCGGCAAGGCCGCCAAGGCCACGTCGCGCTAAGCCATGTGGTCGTTGCGCGCCTGGCGCCGCCGCCGGGCCCTGGCCCGGCACCCACTGGACCCGCAACTGTGGAAACAGGTACGGCACGCCCTGGCCATCCTCGACGATATCACTGTCGAGGAAGACCAGTGGCTGCAGGAGCACAGCGTGCTGTTCCTGCTGGACAAGCACCTGACCAGCCTGGACGGCGTGCAGCTGGATGACCTCACCCGCCTGCTGCTGGCCGCCCAGGCCCAGTTGCCCCTGCTGCACCTGGGCGACCTCAACTGGTACGGCAACTTCCACGAGATAGTGCTCTACCCCGACGACTTCCTCAGCCCCCAGCGCCACCGCGACCCCAGCGGCGTGGAGCACAGCTGGGACGGCGAGCACAGCGGCGAGGCCTGGCAGCAGGGCCCCATCATCCTGGCCCTGCCAGGCGTGCTGGCCAGCGGCGGCTGGGAGGGCTACAACCTGGTCATCCACGAACTGGCGCACAAGCTGGACATGCTCAATGGCGACGCCAACGGCTTGCCGCCCCTGCACGGCGACATGCGCGTCAGCGACTGGGCCGCCGCCATGCAGCACGCCTACGACGACCTGAACCGGCAGCTGGACCACAACCCTCACGCCGAAACTGCCATCGACCCTTATGCCGCGGAAAACCCGGCGGAGTTCTTCGCCGTCACCAGCGAGTATTTTTTCAGTGCCCCGGACCTGCTGCACCAGGCCTACCCGGAGGTTTACCGGCAACTCCAGGCGTTCTACCGCCAGGATCCGCTGACCCGTCTGCAGGGCCTGCAACGCAGCCATCCCGACTACCGCCACAGCCACCCGGCCTGAGGCGGGTGTCGGTCCGGCCGGGCGTGGCAACGCTGCCAATCTATGCAATAATCCCTGCCACTTTTTGGCCTAGACGGCCATTTTTACTGGCCTACAACGGGGGCAACGCCCAATGAGCTACAGCAAGATTCCGGCTGGCAAAGACCTGCCGAACGACATCTACGTCGCCATCGAGATTCCGGCCAACCACGCGCCGATCAAATACGAAATCGACAAGGACAGCGACACCCTGTTCGTCGATCGTTTCATGGCCACCCCAATGTTCTACCCGGCTAACTACGGCTTCATCCCCAACACCCTGGCCGACGACGGCGACCCCCTGGACGTGCTGGTAGTAACCCCGTACCCAGTGGCGCCAGGCTCGGTGATCCGCGCCCGTCCGGTCGGCATCCTGCACATGACCGACGACGGCGGCGGCGACGCCAAGGTCATCGCCGTACCGCACGACAAGCTGTCGCAGCTGTACGTTGACGTGAAGGAATACACCGACCTGCCAGCCCTGCTGCTGGAACAGATCAAGCACTTCTTCGAGAACTACAAGGATCTCGAGAAAGGCAAGTGGGTCAAGATCGAAGGCTGGGGCAACGCTGACGCTGCCCGCGCTGAAATCACCAAGTCGGTTGCTGCCTTCAAAGGCTGAGCCGCACGGTGACAAAAAACCCTGCCTTGCGCAGGGTTTTTTTATGTCCTCGGAAAAGTCCTACAGCTCTTGAGACTAATGCTCGGTAAGCATGCAGGACCACCCACAACCCGGAGCACCGCCATGCTCACATCCGGCGACCGCCTGAGAACCCTGCTGAAAGACTGCCACCTCAGCCCTTCCGACCTGGCCCTGCACCGCAACGTACTGCCCCAGCACGTGAACAACTGGATACGCCGGGGCGTGCCTGTAGCGCGGCTGGACGATATTGCCGAGCTGCTGTGCGTGCATACCCGCTGGCTGCGTACCGGCCTGGGGCCCAAGTACCGCTTCCCTCCCCCCAGGCCGCCCTATGATCCGCAGGATGAATTCTACGACCAGGACGACCTCGACCCTACGGGCAACCCTACCGTACTGGCCGCTTCCAGCGCAGATGACGTCCTGCTGGCGTTCTACCGCCCACTGAACCGTCAGCTTATCGCCGTGGAACACCGGCACCTGCGCCTGCCCAGGGCGGCGTTCTCCCGGCTGCTGATAAACCCGGCCCACTGCATGGCGTTGATCATGCCCGATGGCGGCATGGCCCCGCGGCTGCCCTTGGGCGCCGCCCTGGCCATCGATCGTAGCCTCACCACCCCGGTTTCGGGCCAGCCCTACGCCTTCCTACGCAATGGAGAACTGTGCGTACGCACAATTTACCCCATGACCTGCGATGCGTTGCGGCTGCGGGCAGACAACCTGGGGGAGTTCGGCGATGAGCTGGTCAGCGCCGAGGAGCCCATCGAAATCCTGGGCTGGGTGTTCTGGTGTGCCAGCCTGCAGCCAGAGCGCCCGGATGGGCGCCGGGATGAGAAGGAATGACATTTGTGCTGGGCTTTTGGCGTGAATGTCGCTATTCTTGGCGCACCTTTTGGTAGGCGCTGTTGCTCAACAACATGCAGCCTGCCCAAGCCAGGTGACGGTATCACCGCCCTGGCTGACCTGTAACGCAAGGTTACTGGTCCTTACATTTTTAGAAGGCGGTTGCGGTTTGCCAAAAACAAACCAGGACTGTCGACGAGAAGCCGGCCACAAGCCGGCTTTTTAATGCCCGCAGAAAACCCCACACGCGTAGCAGCAACTGTCTGGAAAATGGCGTCGTCTGCATCGCGACTAAAGTCGGCTCCTACGCCGTTCGTGGTAGGAGCCGGCCTTGGCCGCAATGCAGGCGACGCGGTCTATGGGGTATCCGCATTCGCGTAGCAGCTGCCGAAGGCTGCGTCCGGCGGCGGTCCTGCGTTGCTCCAGGACGCGGCCTGCGGCGGATGGCCGCCCCGCCGCTGCTACAGGCGCGCCGTGCGCAGGACTTCGCGTAGCCGCTGCCGCCAGGCTGCGCTGGCCCCTGAGTGCACTGAAGATCTCCAGCGAGAGTGAAGGCCTGCGCAGCCTGCGGCGGCGGCTACAGATTCGCCTAGCAACTGTCTTGCCCAGTTAATGACGTCCGCCATGCTGTGCCGTCGCGCAGCATGGCGTTAAGCCGGACCAGCAGCACGCGCATGCACGCCACCAGCGCCACTTTTGCACCCTTGCCTTTATCGCGCAGCCCCTCGTAGCGCGCCTTGAACGAGACGTCGTAGCGGATGACCGTCCAGCACGACATGTACAGCACTCGCCTCACCGCACCGCGCCCCCCGCAGATCTTGCGCTTGCCCTGGAAGTGGCCGCTGTCGTTGTTTGTTCGAGGTCGGCTCGTTCAACTGTTCGGGCTTGTACCCAGAGCGGAGAGGTGAATGGCGGTTCTGCTGCTACACGTGCTTATCAACACTGCTGCCGAACAACCAGCCATTCACCGCTCTCACCTCAGATTCTATTCCCTTCTATAGACACAAGCTGCCGACGGCGGCGTCCGAAGTTTCCAGAGTGCCCGGTCGTTAAGCAGGGGCTTCGGACGCGGCCTGCGGCCGCTGCTACGAGAGGCGTACGTGGGGGTTTTCGGGCGCCACAAAGACAAAACCCCCACCTGCTTTCGCAGATGGGGGTTTCGGAATTTAATCTTGACGATGACCTACTCTCACATGGGGAAACCCCACACTACCATCGGCGATGCATCGTTTCACTGCTGAGTTCGGGATGGGATCAGGTGGTTCCAATGCTCTATGGTCGTCAAGAAATTCTGTAGCCAGGATGCCCTTTGGGTGGCATTCCAGCGAATCGGGTATGTGATGGTATTTGTGAATCAGCAAACTTTCGGTTCGTATCATCTTCACAACACCGCAATCTGGTCGTTCGACGCAAATTGCTTGGGTGTTATATGGTCAAGCCTCACGGGCAATTAGTATTGGTTAGCTCAACGCCTCACAGCGCTTACACACCCAACCTATCAACGTCGTAGTCTTCGACGGCCCTTCAGGGAACTCAAGGTTCCAGTGAGATCTCATCTTGAGGCAAGTTTCCCGCTTAGATGCTTTCAGCGGTTATCTTTTCCGAACATAGCTACCCGGCAATGCCACTGGCGTGACAACCGGAACACCAGAG
>NZ_JBWGIG010000021.1:0-119772 GCF_056312595.1 Pseudomonas sp. GYB4201
CCAGGCTGCGCTGGCCCTTGCGTACACTCACAAAATCCTGGTTGCAATACCGGCCAGCGCAGCCTGGCGGCAGCGGCTACGGGGCCAGGTTGGTGCGAAAACCTGCGCCGTGCCTTGTTTCAGTACACATCGCGCAGGTAGCGCTTGGCCTTGCTCATCTGCGCCACATAAGCCTCGGCGTCCACGCCGCCATGCTCGGCGATCACCGCCTTCAGCGCCGCGTCGACGTCCTTGGCCATGCGGCTGGCGTCGCCGCACACGTAGAAGTGCGCGCCCTGCTGCAGCCACGCCCACAACTGCGCGCCCTGCTCCAGCATGCGCTGCTGCACATAGACCTTCTGCGCCTGGTCGCGGGAAAAAGCCGTGTCCAGGCGTTGCAGGTGGCCCTGCTGCAACCAGCGCTCCAGCTCGTCGCGGTAGTAGAAATCAGTGGCCTGGCGCTGCTCGCCGAACAGCAGCCAATTGGGGCCGCTGGCGCCACTGGCCTGGCGCTCCTGCAAGAAGGCGCGGAACGGCGCGACGCCGGTGCCGGGGCCGACCATGATCATCGGCGCGGCGGGGTCGGCGGGCACTTTGAAGTGCTTGGACGGCTGCACGAAAATCGACACCAGGCCGTTGCTGGCGCGGTCGGCGAGGAACGCCGAGCACACGCCGCTGCGTGCGCGGTCGTTGTGGCGGTAGCGCACGGTGGACACGGTGAGGTGCACCTCGTTGGGGGTGGCCTGGGCGCTGGAGCTGATGGAGTACAGCCGTGGTTGCAGCGGTTTGAGCAGGCCCAGCAATTCATGGATGCTGACTTCGGTGGGGAATTCGTCCAGCAGGTCGAGCAGCTGTCGGCCCCATAGCCACTGGTTCAAGCCTTCCTTGTTGTCCGCCACCAGCAACTCGGCCAGCCGCGCGCTGCCGCTGCGCTCGGCCACCAGCGCCAACCAGGCGGGGGTGATACGGGTGATTTCGTAATGCTTGTGCAGCGCCTGGGCCAGGGCCATCTCGCCCTGCTCGGGCACCTGCACGTGCTGGCTGCTGTCCAGGCCCAGGGCGGCGAGCAGTTCCTCCACCAGGGTCAGGCAGTTGGTGGGCCACACGCCCAGGGCATCGCCGGCCTGGTAGTGCAGGCCGGTGTCGCTCAGGTCGAAGACGATCTGCCGAGTTTCCTTTTCCGCACCTGCTGCGTTGAGCAGGCGGTTGTGCTTGATGCGCACCTGGCAGGGGCGCTGGCGGCTGTAGCCGCTGTAGTCCCTGGCCACCGCAGGCCGGGCTGGGGCAGTGCCCGTCAGCGCCAGGTTGATCTGGCCCAGCCACTGCTCGGCGACCTCCTGGTAGTCGGGCTCGCAGTCCACCCGCGGCACCAGCGTGGTGGCGCCCAAATGTTGCAGGCGGGCGTCGAGCTTGCGGCCGAAGCCGCAAAACTGCTCGTAGCTGCTGTCGCCCAAGGCCAGGACCGAATAGCGCACCCCGGCCAGTTGCTCGGCGCCCCCCTCCTGCAACGCTGCCCATAGCCCACTGCCGTTGTCCGGCGCCTCACCGTCGCCAAAGGTGCTGGTGATCAACAGCACGCTGCGCGCCTGGCGCAATTGCGGCAGGCTGACTTCATCCATGCAGTTGACCTGCACCTGCAGCCCCGCACCCCGCAACTGCTCACCGCAGAGGCTGGCCAAGGCCTCGGCGTTGCCGGTCTGGGAGGCCCACAGCACCCACTGCTCGGGCACCGCCGCGTCAGGCTGGCAAGCGCCGGCTTCGACCGTGGGTATCAAGGCACCGCTGACTCGGCTCAGGGCCACGGCGCTGAACTTGAACTCCGGCTGCCACGACACCGGGTCGATGGCGTCGCTGGTCATGGCGTTGACCGCCAGGTCGTCGCCGTACAGGTCGTTCCAGTGGAACGGCGCGAACAGGTTGCCCGGCAGCACCCGGTCGCTGAGCCGCGCCGGCAGCACCGCGTGGCCGCGGCGGGTTTGCAGGCGCACCTGGTCGCGCTCGGCGATGCCCAGGCGCGCGGCGTCCTCAGGGTGCACTTCCACGAACGGCCCGGGGTTGAGCTTGTTGAGACTGGCAACCTTGCCGGTCTTGGTCAGGGTGTGCCATTGGTGCTGCACGCGGCCGGTGTTGAGCACCAGCGGGAAGTCATCGTCGGGCAGTTCGGCGGGGGCCATATGCGGCCGGGCGAAGAACCGCGCGCGGCCGTCGTCGCTGGGAAAGCGCAGGCCGTCGGGTGTGAGGTAGCGCACCGGGTTGCGGTCGTCGCCGCGGCCAGGCTCGCACGGCCATTGCAGCGGCGTCTGGCGCAGGCGCGGGTAATCGGCGCCGCGCACGTCGTAACCGGTGTCGGGGTTGTAGAAGCCCTTGATCTCTTCGAAAACGGCTTCGGCGCTGGGGTAACTGAACGCGGCCTCAAAGCCCATTTCGCAGGCCACGCGGGCGATGATCTGCCAGTCCGGCAAGGTCTCGCCGGGCGCGTCCACGGCCTTTTGCATCAGCGTGAGATTGCGCTCGGAATTGATCATCACGCCTTCGGCCTCGGCCCACAGGGCGCCGGGTAGCAGGATGTCGGCGTAGCGGTTGGTTTCGGTGTCGAGGAAGGCGTCCTGGGTGATCACCAGTTCGGCGGCTTGCAGCGCGTCGATCACCCGCTGGCGGTTGGGCACGCTGGCCACCGGGTTGGTGCAGATAATCCAGCAGGCCTTGATGGCGCCGTCGCGCATCTGTTCAAACATATCAATGGTACCGGCGCCGGTGTCGCTGCGCAGGGTGCCGGGCGGTAAATGCCACTGTTGCTCGACGAAGGCGCGGTCGCGGTCCACCAGCAGCGAGCGCTGCCCCGGCAAGCCCGGGCCCATGTAGCCCATCTCGCGGCCGCCCATGGCATTGGGCTGGCCGGTCAGCGAGAACGGCCCGCTGCCGGGGCGGCAAATGGCGCCGGTGGCCAGGTGCAGGTTGCACAGGGCGTTGGTGTTCCAGGTGCCGTGGGTGCTCTGGTTCAAGCCCATGGTCCAGCAACTCATCCAGTTGGGTGCCTCACCGATCCAGTCGGCGGCCTTGCGGATATCCGCTTCGGCAAGGCCAGTGAGCTGCGCGACGGTAGCCGGGGTGTAGTCGGCGAGAAATTCGGGCAGTGCCTCCCAGCCCTGGGTGTGACGGGCGACGAAGGCCTGGTCGACCTTGCCGTTGTGCAGCAGCAGGTGCAGCAAGCCGTTGAGCAGCGCCAGGTCGGTACCCGGGCGGATCTGCAGGAACAGGTCGGCCTTGTCCGCCGTGGCGCTGCGCCGCGGGTCCACCACGATCAGCCGGGCGCCCGCCTTGACCCGGTCCAGCAGGCGCAAAAACAGGATGGGATGACAGTCGGCCATGTTCGCGCCGCTGACGAAAAACAGGTCGGCCTGGTCGAAATCCTGATAGGAGCCCGGCGGCCCGTCGGCGCCCAGCGACTGCTTGTAGCCGCTGCTGGCGCTGGCCATGCACAGCCGCGAGTTGGACTCGATGTGGCGGGTGCGAATGAACCCCTTGGCCAGCTTGTTGGCCAGGTACTGCGCTTCCAGCGACATCTGCCCGCTGACATAGAAGGCCACGGCGTCCGGCCCATGGGCGTCGATCAGCGCGCGCAGGCGCCGGGCGGTGGCGCTGATGGCCTGGGCCATGGGCGTGCGCGCCGGGTCGCGGGCCCGCTCGCTACGCACGTAGGCGTGCTCCATGCGGCCGCTGTCGGCCAGCGGCTGGTGGCAGCTGCTGCCCTTGGTGCACAGCCGGCCAAAATTGGTGGGGTGGGCCTTGTCGCCGGCCACCTTGGTCACGCGGTTATCGGTGACGCTCATGATGATGCCGCAGCCAACACCGCAATAGGGGCACACACTGCGAACCGTGGTACTGCTCATGGGCCTGCCTCGACCTGGAAAAACAAAAAGGCGCCGGCTGCCCCGCGCTCTACTGAGCGGGGGCAACACGGCGCCTTTGTCGTGATGGGTGCAGTCGACGTTGACTGCGGATACGTGAGTATTTGCAAAGGACGCGCCAGCTTGGCGCAGGGCCCTGTTTGCGGGGTGGGATGTGCAGGGCGGCCTTCAGTGACGCACTACCTTGCAGCACACGCACCAAAACAGGCTGCGCTGGGCCTGTGCCTCACCGGAGATTTCCGGAGTGCACGCAGGCCAGCGCAGCCTGACGGCTGCGGCTTAGCAGTGGATTAATCGACCAGTAAAAATCCGCCTATGAGCCACATGAACGAAATCGCCGAGAGAAAAAACTTCACCTTCGCCAGACGCATCAACCGACTTG
This sequence comes from Pseudomonas sp. GYB4201, assembly GCF_056312595.1. Lineage (NCBI taxonomy): Bacteria > Pseudomonadati > Pseudomonadota > Gammaproteobacteria > Pseudomonadales > Pseudomonadaceae > Pseudomonas > Pseudomonas sp. GYB4201. Next base: position 4,270 of record NZ_JBWGIG010000021.1, read on the forward strand.
GGAAATTGGCGATGTCGTCAGCGCTTAGCTCTCCCGATCGGATGACCAAACCGGAAAGCGTCACCATCCCGGATATTTTCGAGACCAGCATCATTCGCCCCAGCAGCCCGCCGGAGTCAACGGTCCCTGCCCGCATGGCGATGTGGGGGCTGCGGCTCAATGCTTCGATCATGGATGTTAGGTGATACCGGCTCAGGTATAGGCCCAATAGTAGATTACCCAAGGCCAACGGCAGTACAGGGCCGTAGGCGATTAGGGTCAGTACGGGAGCATTGGAAATATCCACTTATAGCATCGCCTTACAGTTTTCTACCCATGTCCAAAACAAAGTAAGCGGCGGCAAACCAGACGATAATCAAGTAAGTCATCAGGCTTTTGATGAGGAACAACCGTCTGAGATGCGGTGGGAACTGCTTGATATCCAGAGGATCAAGAACACCGGCACGAATCCCTGGCCCAGACCAACCAAGCGCCCCCCAGATTTTTGCGATCAAGACCATCCGACCGAACCAGCCTTGCCCCAGAAGCACCGGAGCGCCTACGCTGAATTGGCGAGAGTTCCTTAGCGCCTCAAGCATCTGGCCCAAGTATCGACGGCTTAAGTAAAAGCTGTATCCCGTACTCACAAAGCACATGAGAATTGGACCGCCCGCAAAAACGAGCGTCAGCCAAAACTTGACCGAGTCATAGCCCATTCTGCTGCCCTCCTTCGAAAATCAGATCACCAACGTACTCTCCCCCTACCCCGCCATAATTCGTACCAACCCAAGCCCCCGCGCCTACCAGCGTGGCAACACATACAACACCACCGACACCCGTGGTAACGCCTAGCGCCAGGCAAATGGGGCCGGATACCTTCAGCCCCACATCTGCGCCTAAAAGCCCTCCCCCTGCCGAGCCGATAAACTTCCCTCCTTCGACGTACTTTATCTTCCGGCAAGCAACTGACTGCCCTTGCGCGCTGCATACCTCCTGGATAGCCAACAAGCCAGACAGGCCGCCGATCCCGATGCCTATGTACCCGCCAACATTCATGTACTTGGCGGCTCGGCTGATCGCATTTACATGCGTTGCGTACCCAGGAATTTGTGCGGGGGCTCCGGCCTTGTTCCAACTATGCACCAGACTGCGGCTCGAAATGCCTAACGCTGTCTTCAATTTGGGATTGTCACCAAAGGTGGTAAAGGATCGTAACTTGGTTGAATTCAGCATGTGCGCATCCAACTGTGCCAACAGTTGCCTGCGCCGAAGCAGGAACTCGGCAGACTTCAAATCACGATGCTGCCCATACGCTTGCTGATGAAGCACCTCAATGCTCTTCAACGTATCGCGCACACTCACCAAATGCTTCTCCATTATCGCCGCACTCACCCCCAACCACGTCGAGCCCTCGCCGATAAAGCTGCCGATTTCCGCGCGATGGCGCACCATGAAATTCGCCTCGTCAGGCGTGAGTGGCCCTAGGGCAATTTTGACCCGTTCGGCGGCCTGCATCATCTGGGCTTCAGCGAAGGTGCAGGAGGTGTTGGTGGGATCGCTCAGCACGATCAGGCTGCCGGCTTTGATGATGCTAGGCAGCGCTGGATTGAGCGCACTGAACTTCGGCATTGCCCCTGGAGGCAAGTCATCGAACAGGTCTCGGTAAAGCCGCCCAATGGGCATACTTTCAGGAACGATATAGAAACCTGGGTCAGCGGGGGATAACTGCGGGGGCCGAAGCATTTCGCGTGCAGGCAAAGTAGGTGGCTGCACAGAGGCGGCAGCCGCCATCCGGTTTGGCATCGCAGGTTGAGGAACACGTGGCATCGGGCTGCGCTCCCCGCGAGAATCTGTACGCAGATTGGTTTTGTTATTTTCAGTCACTGACGATTCCTTTTGGCAGGCACGCAGCCTAGCAATCCAGGAAATCAGGGCAATAAACGCTTTGTCAGGAAATGTTGCGTTCTGCGAGTAGTTTGCAGCACACGCACCAAAAATGTATCCGCATGCAGCTCTGGGCCTATACCTGGCTGGAGGTTCTAAGCGGCACACGGGCCAGCGCAGCCTGGCGGCAGCGGCAACGCGGATTGGGCATCAGATGAAAATGGCTTTATTGAGCAAGCTTCGCCACCAAGGTGGCGGTAATCGCCCACAGGATGATCACGCACGTCAGCACATCCTTGATTCGAAAAAACCTCCTGAGACCGGGAGGGAAATTCTGAATATCCGCAGGGTCAAGCACACCAGCACGAATGCCCGGCCTCGGCCATGAAATGGCGCCCCACACGGTTGCCAACAGCATCATTCGGCTGGACCAGCCTTGCTTGAGCAGCGCCGGGGCTAGGAGCGAAAACTGACTCGACCGCCCCAAGGCATGCACCATCGCATCCAAGTGACGACGGCTTAGGTAAAAACTGAACCCAAGGCTGACGAAACACAGCAGTATCGGCCCGGCGTAAAGCGCCAGGGCCCACCAGGTGGAAGAAAAGTCACTCATTAGCGCAAGGCTTTCTCATAGACAACATCTCCCAAGTTTTCACCAATGATGGCGCCGATTGTAGTACCGGCCCACGCGACCATTCCCACCACTGATGCAACACGCACTACCCTCCGGTGCCGGTTTATACCCCCAAGGTCAGACATCGCGGCGCCGCAGCCTTCAACCTTGCCTCTGCACCACCACGTTATGCGGCGGGCAGAGCCAAATTGAGCACCTTGGACTTCGCTGTCTACGCCTGCGCCATTTCGTCCAACAATGGTTCAGTACAGGCGTGCAATGGGCATGCTTTTGGGGAGGAAATAGAAGCCTGGGTCGAGCAAGGGCGACGCTGGCTGGCCAGCGCTCTCGTCCTTGGCAGTGTTGTAGCGGGTCACTGACGATTCCTTTTGGCAGGCCCGCAGCCTAGCAATCCAGGAAATCAGGGCAATAAACGCTTTGTCAGGAAATGTTGCGATACCAGCGCCGATGCCGCAGAAAATTTTGGTGTTAAAAAAGCTACACAATGTAGGGGAATAGCCACTTGCCACTGTATATATAATCAGGCATAAAAGGGGACTGTTTCCCTGATATGGATATCTGCCGTGCGTTTCGTCTCCCGCGCCCTGCTGGTGCTATTGTTTGGCCTTTTCGTCGTGTTGGCGGTGGTGCTGTACTACACCGCGCGCCCCAACCTGCCCCGCTACGAGCCGGCGCAGACCCTGCGCTACCTGGACCAGTGGAGCGCCGCCGACCGCCAGCTGTACTACTTCACGCCCCAGGGCACCCAGGTCAAGGGCCTGCATTACGACTGGTTCACCAACCTGGAATTGCCGTTCTCCCAGGACCGCTTCGCCGCCCCCGAGTACCTGGCGCGATTCGGCTTCCTCACCGAGCCGCACCAGCAGGCCAGCGCCGCCAACCCCGGCAACCTGCCGGTAGGCTTCGCCCGCCACCGCAACGACGGTGACAACGCCGAGTACCTGGACATCACCTGCGCCGCCTGCCACACCGGCGAGCTGCGCCTGAACGGCCAGGCCGTGCGCATCGACGGCGGCACCGCCCAGCACGTGCTGCCTTCCAGCGTACCGACGCTCAAGGGCGGCAGTTTTGGCCAGGCGCTGGTGTCGAGCCTGGCGGCCACCTACTACATCCCGTGGAAGTGGAGCCGCTTCGCCCACCGCGTGCTCGGCGAGCGCTATGACAGCGACCGCGACCTGCTGCGCAAGCAGTTCAAGGCCTCGCTGGACACCTTCGCCCACACCGCCTGGAACGACTGGCACCGCAACCTCTACCCCACCCAGGAAGGCCCCGGCCGCACCGACGCCTTCGGGCGCATCGCCAACGCCACCTTCGGCGACGCCATCTCGCCCACCAACTACCGGGTGGCCAACGCCCCGGTGGACTACCCGCAGCTGTGGGACATCTGGACCTTCGACTGGGTGCAGTGGACCGGCTCGGCGCAGCAGCCCATGGCCCGCAACGTCGGTGAATCCCTGGGCGTGGGCGCCACCCTGAAGTTCTTCGACGAGCACGGCCAGCCGCTGACCGGCGACGACCGCTACGCCTCCAGCGTGCGGGTCAAGGACCTGTACAGCATCGAAACCGCACTGCAGCACCTCAAGGCGCCAGCCTGGCCCGAAGACATCCTCGGCAAGGTCGACCTGCAGAAGGCTGCAGCGGGCCACGTCTTGTTCACCGACAACTGCGCGGGTTGCCATGTGCCGCCCACTGACAAGAGCAGCGGGCGCCCGGTGCGCCAGATGGTACTGGTACCCACAGAAACCATCGGCACGGACCCCACCGCCGCCAACAATATCGCCACCTACCGCTACGACGTCAGCAGCCTGAAGTGGACACCCGAAGACCTGAAGGGCCTGAACGTGACCCTACAACCCGACCCCGGCCCGCTGGACCTGACCAAGGTTTCGGTGGCCCAGGGCCTGGCGTACGTCACCGCGTTCGTGGAGCGGCACGCCTACAAGGCCGCCGGCATCAGTGAAGCCGACCAGGCCCGCTACAACGGCTTCGGCCTGCCGATCGGCGTGCTGGAAGTGCTGGCCTATAAAGCCCGCCCCCTGGCCGGCGTATGGGCCACCCCACCGTTCCTGCACAACGGCTCGGTGCCCAGCGTGTACCAGTTGCTGTCGCCCCAGGATGAACGCCAGCGCACCTTCTACCGTGGCAGCCTGGAATATGACCCGGCCAACCTGGGCTACCACACCGTGCGCTTCGACGGCGCCTTCCTGTACGACACCGCCATCACCGGCAACCACAACAGCGGCCACGAATTCCGCGACGGCCCGCGCGGGCGTGGCGTGATCGGCCGCTACCTGGCCCCGGAAGAACGCCGCGCACTGATCGAATACCTGAAAGTTCTGGGCGGCCCGCTCGAGGAAAAATTGCCATGATGTTCAGCGACTCGTCCCGCCTGCCGGGCTTCTTCGGCCGCCTGTGGCTGCGCCTGGGCCGCGGCCTGTTCAAACTGGCGCTGTGGTTGCTGGTGCTTGGCGCCCTGGGCCTTGCCATCGGCTACGGCTACTACGCGTGGAAATTCTCCGGCCCCGTGCCGGCCGAGGAACAGGTGCCGCCCGGCGAGGCGGCCATGACCCAGGACATCATCCAGACCGCCATTCGCATCGTCGACCAGCACCGCGAGCCCACGCGCTACCTGCGTGACGCCCACGCCAAAGCCCACGGTTGCGTGACCGCCGAAGTCAGCGTGCCGCAGAACCTGCCGGCCGACCTGCGCCAGGGCGTGTTCGCCCAGCCGGGCAAGGTCTGGCAGGCCTGGATGCGCCTGTCCAACGGCAACGCCTACCCGCAGTTCGACCAGCTGCAGGACGCCCGCGGCATGGCCATCAAGCTGCTCGACGTACCCGGCCAGCAACTGATGGCCGACCAGGCAGGCAAGCACGAGCAGGACTTCGTGATGTTCAACCACGCCAACTTCTTCGTCAGCGACGTGGCCGAATACCGGCAGAACATCGGCGCCCAGGCCGACGGCAAGCAGGTGCTGGCCTTCTTCCCCAGCTGGGACCCGCGCAGCTGGCAGCTGCGCCACCTGCTGATCGCCAAGGCCACCCTGGCCGACGCGCCCGCCAGCCCTACCCTGGCCACCTACTATTCGGTGTCGCCGTACAAGTTCGGCAGCGCCAACGCCAAATTCCGCGTGGTGCCCGACCCTGGCAGCTGCCCGCCCTACACCGTGGCGAAGCAGAACCAGGACCTGCCCAACTTCCTGCGCACCGCCCTGCACCAGCAGCTGACCACCGACCAGCAGCCGGCGTGCTTCATGCTGCAGATCCAGCGCCAGGATGCGCGCAAGTACATGCCCATCGAGGACACCAGCGTGCAGTGGAAGGAAAGCGATGCGCCGTTCCAGACCGTGGCCATGATCCGCGTGCCACCCCAGGACTTCGACACCCCGGCGCAGAACCTGATGTGCGACAACCTCTCGTTCAACCCCTGGCACGGCATCGAGGCCCACCGCCCCATCGGCGGCATCAACCGCCTGCGCAAGGCCGTGTACGAAGCCGTCAGCGACTACCGCCACGCACGCAATGCGGCGCTGAACCCGTAGCAGCTGCCGCCAGGCGGCGTCCGCGGTGAACCTGAAACTACGCGGCGCCTGTGACGCGGCCTGGTGGCCGCTGCTACGGGGCGGTGTGCGTAGGATTTCGCGTAGCCGCTGCCGCCAGGCTGCGCTGGCCCCTGAGTGCACTGGAGATCTCCAGCGAGGTTGAAGGCCACCTCAGCAATCGCCGCGAAGACCGTGGTTGCTACGGGTATCAGGTTTTGCGCACGGTATCAGCGGTCATGATGCCGTGCGGGAACGGTGATATTTCAGACGCAGGCGTCTACCAGCGCCTTGGCCTTGGTGAGCAGCGGCAGCACCGCGCGGGCGAAGGCCTTGTCGTGGGTGGCGTCGCTGTCGGCGATTTCGTAGGCGGTGGCGTGGGCGTAGCCCAGCAACAGGGAAACCTGGGCCAGGGCGTCTTCGCTGGGGATGCCGGGGTTCACGGCGAACATGGGTTGGCCCGTGCTGTCGGTGGGGCCGAAGGGGGTGAGTTGGGTGACGGTTGGGATGTCGGAAGTCATGAACAAGTCTCGTATTGGTTAGGTAAGCCAACCACCGCTTGCACGCGATGGGTGGCAGCTGCACGCAGGTGTGCAAGACCAGGAACGAGTAAACCCGGCAGGACCGAAGCCCTCCCGCGCACAGCTACCATAATCGTCGAGGCGTACGGATACGCCGGCTCGAATCTTACAATAGCCGCACTCGTTTGACCCAGGCTTGCACGCCTGCTCGCTGTGTTTGCAGCGAGGCCCGGAGACTAGCCCCCCTGCCCCCGAGGCTCAAGTCAGACGTTTCCGAAACTGTTTCCGCGCTTGTAGGACGCACCCCGGCCCGTAGCAGCTGCCGAAGGCTGCGTCCGGGGCACTGCGGGGCTGGGGACGCAGCCTTCGGCAGCTGCTACGGGGGGTGTTGTTTTTGGGGGTGGGGGAAGTTCGACAAACGGCGGGCAAAATATTTTCGGACTTTTTTACGAACCCCAGAGTCGGACTTAATAAGCCGTCACGCTTTTTCCTGACGCTAAAAGCCTGCACCCCAAAAGTCGAATAAAGGATAACGCCATGGGCACCATACTTATCATCATCCTCATCCTGCTGTTGGTCGGTGGTCTTCCTGTGTTCCCGCACTCCAGAAGCTGGGGCTACGGGCCGTCCGGTATTATCGGCGTGGTGCTGGTAGTGCTGTTGATATTGGTATTGCTCGGCAGGATATAACCGGTAAAAAGCCATACAAAAAAGGCAGCCCGAGGGCTGCCTTTTCATTACGCGCTTTATAACTTAGTGGGCCACTGCCCCGCTGGCGCCCAGGCCGGTTTGCGAACGCACGAACTGTGGCATGAACAACGCCCGTTCATCATCGGCCGCCTTGGACTTGTCGGTGATGGAGAAGAACCAGATACCCACGAAGGCAATGATCATCGAGAACAGCGCCGGGTATTCGTAGGGGTAGATGGGTTTCGCGTGGCCGAGAATCTGCACCCAAATGGTCGGGCCCAGGATCATCAGGCCCACGGCACTGATCAGCCCCAGCCAGCCGCCGATCATGGCACCACGGGTGGTCAGGCGTTTCCAGTACATGGAAAGGAACAGCACCGGGAAGTTGCAGCTGGCGGCGATGGAGAACGCCAGGCCCACCATGAACGCAATGTTCTGGTTCTCGAACAGGATGCCCAGGCCGATGGCCAGGATCCCCAGGGCGATGGTGGTGATTTTCGAGACGCGAATCTCTTCTTTCTCGTTGGCTTTGCCCTTCTTGATCACGCTGGCGAACAGGTCATGGGACACCGCCGAGGCACCGGCCAGGGTCAGCCCGGCGACCACCGCCAGGATGGTGGCGAAGGCCACGGCCGAGATGAAGCCCAGGAAGATGCTGCCGCCCACGGCATCGGCCAGGTGCACCGCTGCCATGTTGTTGCCGCCGAGCAGCGCGCCAGCCGCGTCCTTGAACGCCGGGTTGGTGCTGACCAGCAGGATGGCACCAAAGCCGATGATGAAGGTGAGGATGTAGAAGTAGCCGATGAAGCCGGTGGCGTACAGCACGCTTTTACGCGCTTCCTTGGCGTCGGACACGGTGAAGAAACGCATCAGGATATGCGGCAGGCCAGCGGTGCCGAACATCAGCGCCAGGCCCAGGGAGAACGCCGAGATCGGATCTTTCACCAGGCCGCCGGGGCTCATGATGGCCTCGCCCTTGGGGTGAACCTTGATGGCTTCGGAGAACAGCGTGTTGAAGTCGAAGTTGACGTGCTTCATCACCATCAGCGCCATGAAGGTGGCACCCGACAGCAACAGCACGGCCTTGATGATCTGCACCCAGGTGGTGGCCAGCATGCCGCCGAACAGCACGTACAGGCACATCAGGATGCCTACCAGCACCACGGCCACGTGGTAGTCCAGGCCGAACAGCAGCTGGATCAGCTTGCCGGCGCCGACCATCTGCGCGATCAGGTAGAACGCCACCACCACCAGCGAACCGCAGGCCGACAGGGTACGGATCTCGGTCTGCTTGAGGCGGTAGGAAGCCACGTCGGCAAAGGTGTATTTGCCCAGGTTGCGCAAGCGCTCGGCGATCAGGAACAGGATGATCGGCCAGCCCACCAGGAAGCCGATGGAGTAGATCAGGCCGTCGTAGCCAGAGGTGAACACCAGGGCCGAAATACCCAGGAAAGACGCCGCCGACATGTAGTCACCGGCAATGGCCAGGCCGTTCTGGAAACCGGTGATGCGCCCGCCCGCCGCGTAATAGTCGGCCGCGGACTTGTTGCGTTTGGAAGCCCAGTAGGTGATGCACAGGGTGGCGCCCACGAACACCACGAACATGACAATGGCCGAGACGTTGAGTGGCTGTTTCTGCACCGCGCCGGTAATGGCATCGGCGGCGAACAGCGCCGGGGCGAACCCAAGAAGGCCGAGGCTGGCCAATAATCGCTTGATCATTGTTGCGCCTCCTTGAGAATTTCCTTGTTCAGGTCATCGAACTCGCCGTTGGCACGGCGTACGTAGATGCCCGTCAATATGAATGCACTGAGAATCAACCCGACACCAATGGGAATACCCCAGGTGATGGACGATTCGGGGGTCAGTTTGGCGCCCAATATATGGGGACCGTAGGCGATCAGTAGAATGAACGCCGCATAAAGCCCAAGCATGATCGCCGAGAGTATCCAGGCGAATCGTTCCCTTTTTTGCACCAGCTCCTTGAAGCGCGGGCTGTTTTGTATCGATAGGTAAATGCTGTCGTTCATTGTTTTTATCCTCGCAGCACAGATGGGGTGACGCTGTTCCACTTTAGGCTGCTGTGAAAGCGGCTCCAGACGACCTTAGTATTAGATCGACATTACCGCTTTGCCAGTCGACATAGTTGCTTAGCTTACTTATGACAATAATAAAACCTGTAGCCGCTGCCGCGAGGCTGCGCTGGCCCGCATTAACAACCGGATATTTATAGCGTACAAGGGGGCCAGCGCAGCCTGCGGCAGCGGCTACGGGATTTGCGCAAACAATAAAAAACCGCCGAGGCAGTTAAACCCCGACGGTTCTGGAAGTTGCGGTATAGAGCGGTTGCGGGTTATTTAGCCGTCCACTCCGCCACGCGGTCAGGGTGCTTGGCCACCCAGTCCTTGGCCGCGGCTTCAGGCTTGGCGCCTTCCTGCACGGCCAGCATCACCTCGCCAATCTCGTCCTTGGAGTTCCAGTGGAATTTCTTCAGGAAGGTAGCCACTTCCGGCGCCTTGGTGTCCAGTTCCTTGCTACCGATGCTGTTCACGGTTTCAGCCGCGCCGTACACGCCTTTCGGGTCGTCGAGGAAGCGCAGTTTCCACTTGGCGAACATCCAGTGCGGCACCCAGCCGGTCACGGCGATGGATTCATGCTTGTCGTAGGCGCGGCCCAGTTCGGCGGTCATGGCGGCGCCGGAGCTGGCCTGCAGTTTGTAGCCGGTCAGGTCGTAGTCCTTGATGGCCTGGTCGGTCTTGAGCATCACGCCGGAACCGGCGTCGATGCCGACGATCTTGTCCTTGAAGGTCTTGTCGGTCTTCAGGTCGGCGATGGACTTGGCGGCCACGTACTCGGGCACGATCAGGCCGATCTTGGCGTCCTTGAAGTTGGGGCCGTAGTCGACCACCTTGTCCTTGTTCTTGGCCCAGTACTCACCGTGGGTAACCGGCAGCCAGGCCGACAGCATGGCGTCGAGCTTGCCGGTGGCCACGCCCTGCCACATGATGCCGGTGGCCACGGGCATCAGTTTCACGTCGTAGCCCAGCTTCTGCTTGATCACTTCCGAGGCCACGAAGGTGGTGGCGACGCTGTCGGACCAGCCATCGACATAGCCGATGCTCAACGTTGGCTTGGTCTCGGCGCTGGCCAGGGTGGAACTTGCAGCAAGTACCAGAGCGGTGGCCGCTCCCAGGATTTTCTTCATCTTCATCCAGACTTCCCCAAAAGGCTGCGCTCGACGGCGGTCGAGCATCGTTGGCGTGCACGGCGCTGGCAAATCGCCTTGTAGTGCCCAGTGATCATCAACCTCGCGGGCCGAGCATCCTGCTCTGGCTGCGACCTTGAGGCAGCGAGAAACGACATCACCTTGCCATTAGCGCCACCGACCAACGGTCGTCTGCCCGAACTTTGCATGGTGAATGCATAAGCGCCGGGCAAATACAGGTAACATGCGCGGCTTTGTTGCCTGACGAAAATAGCCAATGCCCGCCACATCCCGCTCCACCCTGTTGCCGTACCTGTTTGCCTGTGTGCTCGGTCTGCTTGCCCTCGCCGGTTTCTGGTACGGGCTGGGCAAGCCGGTGGTGCTGCCCGACGCGGCCAGCGCCACGCATAAACTGCAGTGCGCCTCGTACACGCCGTTCGACAAGGACCAGTCGCCGTTCGACCAGCCGTTCAAGCTGCGCCCCGAGCGCATGGACGCCGACCTTGCGCTGCTGGCCACCCGTTTCGAGTGCATCCGCACCTACTCCATGACGGGCCTTGAGAGCATCCCCGCCCTTGCCCGCAAGCACGGCCTGAAGGTGATGATCGGTGCCTGGGTGAACGGCAACCCGGTGGACACCCAGAAGGAAATCAAGGCGCTGATCACCGCCGCCAACGCCAACCCCGACGTGGTGACGGCGGTGATCGTCGGCAACGAAACCCTGCTGCGCAAGGAAGTCACCGGCAAGCAGTTGGCCACGCTGATTCGCCAGGTGAAGAGCCAGGTCAAGCAGCCGGTCACCTACGCTGACGTCTGGGACTTCTGGCTGCAGTACCCGGAAGTGGCGCCGGAGGTGGACTTCCTCACCATCCACCTGCTGCCCTACTGGGAAGACAACCCCAGCGGCATCGACAAGGCCCTGGCCCATGTGGCCCAGGTGCATGACGAGTTCGCCAAGCGCTTCGCGCCCAAGGACATTCTGATTGGCGAGACCGGCTGGCCCAGCGAAGGCCGCCAGCGCGAGACCGCCCTGCCCAGCCGCGTCAACGAGGCGCGCTTTATTCGCGGCGTGGTGGCCATGGCCGAACAGCGCGGCTGGCACTACAACTTGATCGAGGCCTTCGACCAGCCGTGGAAGCGCGCCAGCGAAGGCGCCGTGGGCGGCTACTGGGGCCTGTTCGACGCCGACCGCCAGGACAAGGGCGTGCTGCAGGGCCCGGTCACCAACGTGCCGTTCTGGCCGCAGTGGCTGGGCGCCGGCGTGCTGCTGTGGCTGGCCACCCTGGCCTTCGCCGGGCGGATGAACAACCGCCGCAGCGCCCTGCTGCTGCCGCTGCTGGCGGCCGTGGGGGCCAGCAGCCTGGGCGCCTGGGGCGAGCTGGTGCGCATCAACGCGCGCTTCGCCGAAGAATGGGTGTGGGCAGTGCTGCTGGTGGGCTTGAACCTGATCGTGCTGGCCCATGGCGTGCTGGCCCAGGCGCAGCGCAGTGGCTGGCGCGAGCGCCTGTTCGCCTGGCTGGACCGCCGTGGCGGCTGGTGGCTGGGGGCCGCAGGCTTCGCGGCAGCAGTGATGATGCTGGCGCTGGTGTTCGACGCCCGCTACCGCAGCTTCCCGAGTGCGGCGCTGGTGTTGCCGGCGCTGGTGTACCTGCTGCGCCCGGTGCGAGTGCGCAGGCCCGAGGCGCTGCTGCTGACGGCGATCGTGGCCGTGGGCATTCCGGTGCAGCTGGCCATCGAAGGCCTGCAGAACCAGCAGGCCTGGTGGTGGGCGATTGTCAGCGGCCTGATGGTGTGGGCGCTGGCGCGCAGCCTGCGCACCTCGCGGTAACCGCGCGGGCCTCATCGCGCCCAAGGGCGGCTCCTACACCGATCCGCGTAGGGGCCGGCCTTGGCCGCGATGCAGGCGACGCCAAATCAGCGTCTTACCAAGCGCAGGCCGGCGATCACCACGGCGAACACCGCCAGGCTGGCGCTGTACAGCACCAGCCCGGGAATGCCGATGACCAGCGCCAGCACCGCAAGCCACCAACCCAGGCAGCGCGGCACCAGGAAGCCAACCACGGCGGCCGCCAGCGCCGCCATGGAAATCATCCGGAAGTGAATCAGGTAGCCCAGCCCCGAGCGCAGCTGGCATTCCCAGCGGCTGGCCTCGTCGCTGCACAGCCCCACCCAGCGGGCATCCTCCATCAACCCGTAACGCACGCCATAGCTGGCAGCCAGGCTCAGGGCAACCAGGACGAAAAGCACGATCAGCGACGTACGGCGGGACATGACACACTCCGGAAAGGAAAAACGGCGCCAAGAATAACCACCCCGCCCTGTTATGCAAGGCGAAAACAGCCAATGTAGCTATTGTGTCTGTTGGTGTATCACGCCCGTACAATATTTAGCGTGTCAAAAGCAGTCATACTGGGCAACTTGCCACCAACGCGGTGGTCAGAGCCTGCGTACTTCACTTAGCTTTCGCCTTTTAGGGACACCGTCATGCTTCGAATACTGCACTTCGCTGCCTTGCTGGGCGGCCTCATTCTGAGTGCGTCCGCGCTAGCCAAGGATGTCGACGTCGCCACCTACGGCTACCCGTTGACCAACCCGTTCGAAGCCACGATTGCCTCGACGCCGCCGGACCTGCGCCCCAAGTTGCCCGCCGATGATGACATCAAGCAGGCCGACCACACGCTGAACCTGCGCCCGGACCGCGACTTCACCCTGCCGGACAACTTCTGGGCGGTGAAGAAACTGCGCTACCGCCTGGCCTACCAGGACCACGCCGCGCCGCTGATCTTCATCATCGCCGGCACCGGCGCGCCGTACACCAGTAGCCTCACCGAGTACCTGAAGAAGCTGTACTACCAGGCCGGCTACCACGTGGTGCAGCTGTCGTCGCCCACCAGCTACGACTTCATGAGCGCCGCCTCGCGCTTCGCCACGCCCGGGGTCACCAAGGAAGACGCCGAAGACCTGTACCGGGTGATGCAAGCCGTGCGCGCGCAGAACCCCAAGCTGCCGGTCACCGACTTCTACCTGACCGGCTACAGCCTGGGCGCGCTGGACGCCGCCTTCGTCAGCAAGCTGGACGAGACCCGCCGCAGCTTCAACTTCAAGAAGGTGCTGCTGCTCAACCCGCCGGTGAACCTGTACACCTCCATCAGCAACCTCGACAAGCTGGTGCAGGCGCAGGTGAAGGGCATCAACAACACCACCACCTTCTATGAAGTGGTACTGCAGAAGCTCACCCGCTACTTCCAGCAGAAGGGCTACATCGACCTCAACGATGCCCTGCTGTATGACATCCAGCAGTCCAAGCAGCACCTGTCCAACGAACAGATGGCCATGCTGATCGGCACCTCGTTCCGCTTCTCGGCGGCCGACATTGCCTTCACCTCGGACCTGATCAACCGCCGCGGGCTGATTACCCCGCCCAAGTTCCCGATCACCGAGGGCACCAGCCTGACGCCGTTCCTCAAGCGCGCGCTGCAGTGTGACTTCGACTGCTACCTGACCGACCAGGTCATCCCCATGTGGCGCGCCCGCACCGACGGTGGCAGCCTGCTGCAGCTGGTGGACGAGGTGAGCCTGTACGCCCTCAAGGACTACCTGCACGACAGCCCGAAAATCGCCGTGATGCACAACGCCGACGACATCATCCTCGGCCCGGGCGACCTGGGTTTCCTGCGCAAGACGTTCGGCGACCGCCTGACCGTTTACCCCCACGGTGGCCATTGCGGCAACCTCAATTACCGCGTCAACGCCGACGCCATGCTGGAGTTCTTCCGTGGCTAAGACCTTCCTCCTGGCCGCCGCACTGCTGTGTGCCGGCATGGCCCACGCCGACGAGCAACCGACCCACGCCGACGCCGATGGCTTCACCGAGCCGCTCAAGCAGCTCAAGTTCAACCCCGGCCTGGACCAGCGCGAGTTCGAGCGTTCGAGCCTGACCGCGCTGAACGTCTACGACCCGGTGGAGAACTGGAACCGCCGCGTCTACCACTTCAACTACCGCTTCGACGAGTGGGTGTTCCTGCCGGTGGTCAACGGCTACCGCTACATCACCCCCGGCTTCCTGCGCAGCGGCGTGAGCAACTTCTTCAGCAACCTGGGCGACGTGCCGAACCTGGTCAACAGCCTGCTGCAGCTCAAGGGCAAGCGCTCGCTGCAGATCACCGGCCGCCTGCTGCTCAACACCACCATCGGCGTGGCCGGCCTGTGGGACCCGGCGACGAAGATGGGCCTGCCGCACCAGACCGAGGACTTCGGCCAGACCCTGGGCTTCTACGGCGTGCCGGCCGGGCCGTACCTGGTGCTGCCGGTGTTCGGGCCGTCGAACCTGCGTGACACCACGGGCCTGCTGTTCGACTACGGCGCCGAGTCGCAGATCAACTTCCTCAACGTGTCCCAGGAAAGCAGCCGCCACCCGGAAATCTGGGCGTTGCGCGCGGTGGACAAGCGCTACACCACCAGCTTCCGCTATGGCTCGCTGGACACCCCGTTCGAGTACGAGAAGGTGCGCTACATCTACACCGAATCGCGCAAGCTGCAGATCGCCGAGTAATAGCGCGGCGCTTCGGACGCGGCCTGGCGGCCGCTGCTACAAAACCCGTAGCAGCGGCCGCCACGGGCCCCCCCCACAACCACCCCCCGCCGCCCCGCCCCCCAGGCCGCGTCGCCTTCACAAAGCATCAATCCCATCGATAGTTGATAGCCAAAATAGTCGCTATTCGTTCGATATTTCCCGCGCAACAATAGAGCCATTCCCACCCTCCTACAGGAGTTGTGCAATGACTCAATTTCGCAAGATCATCGGTATCCAGGCCGGCCAGGCCACTTCCGACGGCGCTGGCGTCAGCCTGACACGCGTTATCGGCGGCCCCGGCATCGAACGCTTCGACCCCTTCCTGATGCTCGACGAGTTCGGCTCCGACAACCCCGACGAATACATCGCCGGCTTCCCGCCGCACCCGCACCGTGGCTTCGAAACCATCACCTACATGCTCGAAGGGCGCATGCGCCACGAAGACCACCTGGGCAACGTCGGCCTGCTGCAAGGCGGTGGCGTGCAATGGATGACCGCTGCCCGCGGCATCATCCACAGCGAGATGCCCGAGCAGGAGGAAGGCGTGATGCGCGGCTTCCAGCTGTGGCTCAACCTGCCTGGCAAGGACAAGCTCGGCACCCCCGGCTACCGCGACATCCAGCCCGAGGACATTCCGCGCCTGACCACCCCGGACGGCATCGACGTGGTGGCCATCGCCGGCACCTTCGACGACGGCCAGGTGCAGCAACTGGGCGCCGTGCAGCGGCCGCACACCGAACCGCACCTGTTCGACCTGCGCCTGCCAGCCGGCGCCAGCATCAGCCCGCGCCTGCCCGAGGGGCACCGGGTGATGCTGTACGTGTACGAAGGCGCGGTGCAACTGCCCGGCCATGCCGGCAGCGTGGCGGCCAGCCGCCTGGTGCGCTTGAGTGACAGTGGCGAGCTGCGCATCGACAGCGCCGAGGGCGCACGGGTACTGGTACTCGCCGGCAAGCCGCTGAACGAACCGGTGGTGCAATACGGCCCGTTCGTGATGAACAGCCGCGAAGAGATCGAACAGGCCCTGCGCGACTTCCGCGACGACCGCCTGACGGCCTGACCCCACCACCCCCCGTAGCAGCGGCCGCAGGCCGCGTCCTGAAGCGCCACGTATCACTTGATACAACGGGGGCGCCGGACGCAGCCTGCGGCAGCTGCTACGGGGGTTGGAGGAAGGCCAGGATTTCAGCCTGCTTGGCCAGCGCATCGCGCCGCCCCAGCTCGATCAGTTCACTGCAGTATCCCGCCTCGAACAGCAGGTAACTCAACAACCCCGCCCCACTGGTTTTCGTCGCCCCCGGCCCGCGCAGGAACAGGCGCAACGCCGCTGGCAGTTCATGCCGGTGCCGCGCGGCGATCTCGTCCAGCGGCTGGCTGGGCGACACCACCATCACCTCCACCGGGTTCAAGCCCAGCGGCGCGCTGTGCACGTCGGCCGGCAACAACCGCCCCAGCTGGTTGAGGCGTTGCAGCAGTTCCAGGTCGTCTTCCAGGCTGTCGATGAAGGCACTGTTGAGCAGGTGCCCGCCGATCTGCGCCAGGCTCGGCTGCTGGTCGCTGCCGGCCAGTTGGCCGCCGTCCGGGCCGCGGGCGTTGCCGCTGACGCCCACCACCAGCACCCGCTCGGCGCCCAGGTGCAGCGCCGGGCTGATGGGCGCGGACTGGCGCATGGCGCCGTCACCGTAGAAGTCATCGCCGATGCGCACCGGAGGGAACAGCAGCGGGATGGAGGCGCTGGCCAACAGGTGCTCGACGCTCAGGCGGGTCGGCACGCCGATACGGCGGTGGCGCAGCCAGGGCTGGATGCCGCGGCTGCCCTGGTAGAAGGTCACTGCCTGCCCGGAGCTGTAGCCGAACGCCGTCACCGCCACCCCGTGCAGGGCGCCAGCGGCCAGGGCGCCCTCGATGCCGGTGAGGTCCAGACGCTCGCGCAGCAGCGCGCCCAGCGGGGCGTTGTCCACCAGCGCCACCGGCACGCTGCCGCCAATGCCCAGCAGGCTGTGACGGATGAAGCGGCTGGCTTGGCGCACCACGCCGGGCCAGTCGCTGCGCACCACCTGGTGGCTGGCGAAACCGCGCCAGAACCCTTCCAGGCGCTGCACCGAGGGCACGAATTGGCGGGCGCCGCTGGCCAGGGTCACGGCGTTGATGGCGCCGGCCGAGGTGCCGACGATCACCGGGAAGGGGTTGGAGGCGTCGGCGGGCAGCAGCTGCGCGATGGCCGCCAGCACGCCCACCTGGTAGGCGGCGCGGGCGCCACCACCGGAAAGGATCAGCCCTGTGATCGCAGGCATTGCTCCCCCTGACCTAACGACTACCTCTAAATCGGCGGGGCACACCGCCGCCTGTAGCAGCTGCCGAAGGCTGCGTCCGGCGCACGCACTGCATCAGCTAGACCCCAGCGCCTGCGACGCGGCCTTCGGCCGCTGCTACGTTACCGGCGGCGCTTTTCGTAGAGTCTAGGCGAGCCCGGCGGCCGCGACTTGAAGCGCCGGTGCGCCCACAGGTACTGCTCCGGGCACTCGCGAATCGAGGCTTCCACCCACTGGTTGATGCGCAGGCAGTCGGCCTCTTCGCTCTCGCCGGGGAAATCCGCCAGCGGCGGGTGAATCACCAGGCGGTAGCCGCTGCCATCGGCCAGGCGCTGCTGGGTGAAGGGAATCACCCGAGCCTTGCCCAGCCGCGCGAATTTGGTCGTGGCCGTGACCGTGGCCGCCGGAATGCCGAACAGCGGCACGAAGATGCCCTGCTTGGCGCCGTAGTCCTGGTCAGGCGCGTACCAGATGGCGCGGCCCTTGCGCAGCAGCTTGAGCATGCCGCGCACGTCCTCGCGCTCCACAGCCAGGGAATCGAGGTTGTGACGCTCGCGGCCCTGGCGCTGGACGAAGTCGAACAGCGGGTTGCCGTGCTCGCGGTACATGCCGTCGATGGTGTGGCGCTGGCCCAGCAATGCGGCACCGATTTCCAGGGTGGTGAAGTGCAACGCCATGAGGATGGCACCCTCGCCGGCCTGCTGGGCAGCCTGCAGGTGTTCAAGCCCTTCGATGTGCGCAAGCCGCGCCAGGCGGGCCTTTGGCCACCACCAGCTCATGGCCATTTCGAAGAAGGCGATGCCGGTGGAAGCGAAATTTTCCTTGAGCAAACGGGTTCTTTCGACGAGCGGTAGTTCTGGGAAACACAGCTCCAGATTGCGCGCCGCAATACGGCGGCGTTCGCCGGCGATGCGGTACATGCCAAGGCCCAGCAGGCGGCCGATCACCAGCAAGGCGCGGTACGGCAGCTGCACCACCAGCCACAACAGGCCCAGGCCCAGCAGCAGCGGCCAGAAACGGGGGTGAAGAAAGGTTCGGTTAAAACGCGGGCGATCCATTACAGATTCCGGACAGACAACATGGCCGCGCATTCTACATGGGTTCGCCCGGCTTGCGGCTGGCGGGCGTTCTCGTTATAAGTCTCGGCACTTTTCGTTACAAGGCGCCTTTTTGCCGACCATGAGCCAGACCGAACCGCTAGACCAGGAAAACGTGTTCCAGCTGAAGGGCAGCATGCTCGCCATCACCGTGCTGGAACTGGCCCGCAACAACCTTGAAGGCCTGGACCGCCAGCTGGCGGCCAAGGTTGCCCAGGCCCCGAATTTCTTCAGCAACACCCCGCTGGTACTGGCGCTGGACAAGCTGCCGGCCAGTGAAGGGGCGGTCGACCTGCCCGGCCTGATGCGCGTGTGCCGCCAGCATGGCCTGCGCACCCTGGCCATTCGCGCCAGCCGCATCGAGGACATTGCCGCCGCCATCGCCATCGACCTGCCGGTGCTGCCGCCGTCCGGCGCGCGTGAACGGCCGATCGAACTGGAGCCGCCCAAGCCCAAGCCGCCGGAGAAACCGCCGGCGCCGGTGGTAAATCCGACGAAAATCATTACCTTGCCGGTGCGCAGTGGCCAACAGGTCTATGCTCCGGGGGGCGACCTGGTGGTCATGGCCACCGTCAGCTCCGGTGCGGAACTTCTGGCCGATGGCAACATCCATGTGTACGGCCAAATGCGCGGCCGGGCCCTGGCGGGTATCAAGGGCGACACAAAGGCGCGCATCTTCTGCCAGCACCTGGGTGCCGAGCTGTTGTCCATCGCCGGCCAGTACAAGGTCTCGGAAGACCTGCGCCGCGACCCCTTGTGGGGGGCGGGCGTACAAGTCAGCTTGTCTGGTGATGTGTTGAACATCACCCGCCTTTAACGGATACTGCCGCCATTTTCCGTACAACTTTTAAACTTGGCGGCAAACGGCCATTATCACGGCCTGCCGACTGCAGTTGTTTACAAGTCATGCTTTCATTCAGGGACTAGCAATCCTTTTTCATTAGGGGTGATACACCTTGTCCAAGATTCTCGTGGTTACATCCGGCAAAGGTGGTGTGGGCAAGACCACCACCAGCGCCGCCATCGGTACCGGCCTGGCCCTGCGCGGCCACAAGACTGTCATCGTCGACTTCGACGTGGGCCTGCGCAACCTCGACCTGATCATGGGCTGTGAACGCCGCGTGGTGTACGACTTCGTCAACGTGGTGAACGGCGAAGCCAACCTGCAGCAGGCCCTGATCAAGGACAAGCGCCTTGAGAACCTGTACGTGCTGGCGGCCAGCCAGACCCGTGACAAGGACGCGCTGACCAAGGAAGGCGTGGAAAAAGTGCTGATGGAACTCAAGGAAACCTTCGAGTTCGTGGTTTGCGACTCGCCAGCGGGCATCGAGACCGGCGCCCACCTGGCCATGTACTTCGCCGACGAAGCCATCGTCGTCACCAACCCCGAAGTGTCCTCGGTACGTGACTCGGACCGCATGCTGGGCCTGCTGGCCAGCAAGTCGCGCCGCGCCGAGCGCAACGAAGACCCGATCAAGGAACACCTGCTGCTGACCCGCTACAACCCCGAGCGCGTGAGCAAGGGCGAGATGCTGGGCGTGGAAGACGTCAAGGAGATCCTGTCGGTGACCCTGCTGGGCGTGATTCCCGAGTCCCAGGCGGTGCTCAAGGCCTCCAACCAGGGCGTACCGGTCATCCTCGACGACCAGAGCGACGCCGGCCAGGCCTATAGCGACGCCGTCGACCGACTGCTGGGCAAGAACGTGGAACACCGCTTCCTCGAACAGCAGAAGAAAGGATTCTTTGAGCGGCTCTTTGGGGGTAACTGATGAGCATTTTTGACTTCTTTCGTTCCAAAAAGGTCAATACCGCGTCGGTAGCGAAAGAGCGTCTACAGATCATCGTGGCGCACGAACGTGGCCAGCGCAGCACCCCGGACTACCTGCCTGCCCTGCAGAAGGAGCTGGTGGAAGTGATCCGCAAGTACGTCAACATCGGCAACGAGGACGTACAGGTGGCGCTGGAAAACCAGGGCAGCTGCTCGATCCTGGAACTCAACATCACCCTGCCTGACCGCTAACCCGGCCTGGCAGCACCCGCGGCGATTGCCGGTGTCCCCTGGTGGGAATACCGACAATCGCCGTTGGCGTTTCTACCGAGACAATTTCAATGCCGCTGTCGAACATCCACATCCTGCATCAGGATGACGCCATCCTGGTGATCAACAAGCCGACCCTGCTGCTGTCGGTGCCTGGCCGTGCCGAAGACAACAAGGACTGCCTGATCACCCGCCTGCAGGAAAACGGCTACCCCGAGGCGCGCATCGTGCACCGCCTGGACTGGGAAACCTCGGGCATCATTCTGCTGGCCCGCGACGCCGACACCCACCGCGAGCTGTCGCGACAGTTTCATGACCGCGAAACCGAAAAGGCCTACACCGCCCTGGCCTGGGGCCAGCCGGAGCTGGACAGTGGCAGCATCGACCTGCCGCTGCGCTACGACCCGCCCACCAAGCCGCGCCACGTGGTGGACCACGAGCAGGGCAAGCACGCCCTGACCTTCTGGAAGGTGCTGGAGCGCTGCGGCGACTGGTGCCGCGTGGAGCTGACGCCGATCACCGGCCGCTCGCACCAGCTGCGCGTGCACATGCTGTCCATCGGCCACCCGCTGCTGGGCGACGGCCTGTATGCGCACCCCGAGGCCCTGGCGGCGTACCCGCGGCTGTGCCTGCACGCCAGCATGCTGAGCTTCACCCACCCCACCACCGGTGAGCGCGTACGCTTCGAGTGCCCTGCGCCGTTCTGACTTCGCCCCGCCTTGAAACCTTCCACCGTAGCCGCTGCCGCAGGCTGCGCTGGCCCTCAACCACACTGAAGATCTCCAGTGTGCAAGCGGGCCAGCGCAGCCTGACGGCAGCGGCTACAAACGCGCCCACAGCTGCGTTCAATACGTTAAACTCGCGCCATTGCTGTCTGGAGCCAACTATGCGCGAAGCTTTGAACCAGGGCCTGATCGACTTCCTCAAGGCCTCCCCCACGCCCTTCCACGCCACCGCCAGCCTGGCCATGCGCCTGGAAGCGGCCGGCTACCAACGCCTCGACGAGCGCGACACCTGGGCCACCGTGGCCGGCGGGCGCTATTACCTGACCCGCAACGACTCCTCCATCATCGCCTTCAAGCTGGGCCGTCATTCGCCCCTGCTGGGCGGCATCCGCCTGGTGGGCGCCCACACCGACAGCCCGTGCCTGCGCGTGAAGCCGCAGCCCGAGCTGCAGCGCCAGGGTTTCTGGCAGCTGGGCGTGGAAGTCTACGGCGGCGCCCTGCTGGCGCCATGGTTCGACCGCGACCTGTCGCTGGCCGGCCGTGTCACCTTCCGCCGCGACGGCAAGGTGGAAAGCCAGCTGATCGACTTCAAGCTGCCGATCGCCGTGATCCCCAACCTGGCCATTCACCTCAACCGTGAAGCGAACCAGGGCTGGGCCATCAACGCCCAGACCGAGCTGCCGCCGATCCTGGCCCAGGTAGCCGGTGACGAGCGCCCGGACTTCCGCGCCCTGCTCACCGACCAGTTGGCCCGTGAACACGGCCTGAACGCCGACGTGGTGCTGGACTACGAGCTGAGCTTCTATGACACCCAGAACGCTGCGGTAGTGGGCCTGCACGGCGAGTTCATCGCCGGCGCGCGCCTGGACAACCTGCTGTCGTGCTACGCCGCGTTGCAGGCGCTGCTCAACGCCGACAGCGAGGAAACCTGCGTGTTCGTGGCCAACGACCACGAAGAGATCGGCTCGTGCTCGGCCTGCGGCGCCGACGGCCCGATGCTGGAGCAGACCCTGCGGCGCCTGCTGCCCGACGGCGACGACTTCGTGCGCACCATCCAGCGCTCCTTGCTGGTGTCGGCCGACAACGCGCACGGCGTGCACCCCAACTACGCCGAGAAGCACGACGCCAACCACGGCCCGAAACTCAACGCCGGCCCGGTGATCAAGGTCAACAGCAACCAGCGCTACGCCACCAACAGCGAGACCGCCGGTTTCTTCCGCCACCTGTGCATGGCCGAGGAAGTGCCGGTGCAGAGCTTCGTGGTGCGCAGCGACATGGGTTGCGGCTCCACCATCGGCCCGATCACCGCCAGCCACCTGGGCGTGCGCACCGTGGACATCGGCCTGCCGACGTTCGCCATGCACTCCATCCGCGAGCTGTGCGGCAGCCAGGACCTGGCACACCTGGTGAAAGTGCTGGAAGCGTTCTACCGCAGCCGCGAGCTGCCGTAACCCCCGCCCCCGTAGCAGCGGCCGCAGGCCGCGTCCACTGGCGCCGCGTAGTTGAAGCCGAACCGCGCCGGGGCCGGACGCAGCCTGCGGCACCTGCTACGGGGTAAATTTCATGATCCGGATCAAACCCGGCTGCGCTGGCGGGCCTAAACTTAGTACAGGCCCCCTCGCACAAGGACAACGGTCATGGACGAATTCACCTCCCTGCTCATCCAGGTCAGTGCCAGCCTCGGCTTGCTGACCTTCGGCTTCAGCCTGCGCGAACGCAATATCGGCGTGCTGATGCTCTGGCTCGGCATGCTCTGCCTGCTCGGAATAGTCCTGTATAAAATCCTCGTGCGAATCGGCGCATAACCGCTCGCCTTGGGCCTTGGCGCCTCGTACACTCCCTCGATCAAGAATTACCCTGGGTTCATTGTCGAGTGTCTGTCTCCTTGCGTCTGCCTGCCCTGTTTTTCCTCCTGCTGACCTGCCTGCTGGCCGTGCTGCCACAGGCTGAGGCGGCCGGCCTGCCGAGCCTGCTCGGCAGCGGCCAGAAAGCCCAGCCACAACCCACCGAGCCGTTGGCGCAGTCACTGGACCAGGTGATCAATTCCCTGGAAAACGACCAGCAGCGCACGCAACTGCTCACTGACCTCAAACGCCTGCGCGACACCACCAAGAAAGCCCAGCCGGCCGGTGAAGAAGGCGTGCTGGGGTTGATCGGCAGCACCCTGGGGCAGTTCGAGAAACAGTTCGCCGGCGAAGACAGCCCATTCAACCGCTGGTCCAACGAGTTCGACCAGGCCGGGCAAGAGCTGTCCGACCTGATGCTGCCGGTGGCCCAGTGGCCGCCGATCATCTTCGGCTTCGTGCTGATCATCCTGGTGTGGAGCCTGCTGGCCTACGCCCTGAACTGGATCAGCCACCACATCCGCATGCGCTTCGGCCTCAGCGAGGAACTGCCCCAGCACCCGCGCACCCTCGACCTGCTGCGCTTCGCCCTGCGCAAGCTGGGGCCCTGGCTGGTGGCACTGATCATCACCGTGTGGGTGGGCTACGCCCTGCCCTCGTCGCTGGGCAAGGACCTGGCCATGGTGCTGGCCTACGCGCTGGTGGTGGGCACCTGCTTCTCGGCCATCTGCGTGGTGGCCTTCTCGCTGCTGGACGGCCCGCACCGCCACCGCGCCCTGTACATCCTGCGCCACCAGGCGTTCCGGCCGCTGTGGCTGATCGGCAGCTTCGCCGCCTTCGGCGAGGCGCTGAACGACCCGCGCCTGGTGGCCAGCCTGGGTTCGCACCTGGCCCACACCGCCGCCACCCTGGCCAACATGCTGGCGGCGCTGTGCACCGGCATGTTCATCCTGCGCTTCCGCCGCCCGGTGGCCCACCTCATCCGCAACCAGCCGCTGGCCCGGCGCCTCACCCGCCGCGCCCTGAGCGACACCATCGAGATCCTCGGCACCTTCTGGTACCTGCCGGCGCTGGTGCTGGTGGGCATTTCGCTGCTGGCCACCTTCATCGACGCCGGCGACACCAGCACCGTGCTGCGCCAGTCACTGGTGTGCACGGTGCTGCTGGTGCTGTGCATGGTCTGCAACGGCCTGGTACGCCGCCACGCGGTGCGCCCGCACAAGCGCATGAAACGCCACGCGGTGTACTCCGAGCGCCTGCGCAACTTCGGCTACACCCTGGTGCACCTGCTGATCTGGCTGTGCTTCATCGAGCTGGGGCTGCGGGTGTGGGGCATGTCGCTGATCCGCTTCACCGAAGGCGACGGCCATGACATCAGCGTCAAGCTGTTCAGCCTGGCCGGCACGCTGATCCTGGCCTGGCTGGTGTGGATCCTGGCCGACACCGCCGTGCACCACGCCCTTACGCACTCGCGCAAGGGCCTGGCCAACGCCCGCGCGCAAACCATGATGCCGCTGATCCGCAACGTGCTGTTCATCGCCATCTTCATCATCGCCGCCATCGTCGCCCTGGCCAACATGGGTATGAACGTCACGCCGCTGCTGGCCGGTGCCGGCGTCATCGGCCTGGCCATCGGTTTTGGCGCCCAGTCGCTGGTTGCCGACCTGATCACCGGCCTGTTCATCATCATCGAGGACTCCCTGGCCATCGACGACTACGTGGACGTGGGCGGCCACCTGGGCACGGTGGAAGGCCTGACCATCCGCACCGTGCGCCTGCGCGACATCGACGGCATCGTCCACACCATTCCGTTCAGCGAGATCAAAAGCATCAAGAACTACTCGCGGGAGTTCGGCTATGCGATTTTCCGGGTCAACGTGCCGCACACCATGGACATCGACACCGCCATCAAGCTGATGCGCGACGTGGGCCAGAAAATGCGCACCGACCCACTGCAACGCCGCAACATCTGGTCGCCGCTGGAGATCCAGGGCGTGGAAAGTTTCGAGTCTGGTACAGCCATCCTGCGCGCCCGCTTCAAGACCGCGCCCATCAAGCAATGGGAGGTGTCGCGGGCGTTCAACCTGGCGCTCAAGCGCCAGCTGGACGAGTCCGGCCTGGACCTGGCCACCCCGCGCCTGAGCGTGCAGGTGGTGACCAGCGCCGGTGGCACGGTGACAGCGGAGGCCGCTGCACCTTCGACCTGAGTTTGTCCGATCCGACAATAGACCTAGGGCGCCACACGGGTTAGCGTTGTGGCTTCGACTTCTTCCAAGTGCAGTAGAGGGAACCCGCGATGCTTGGCCCCGACCTTGCCAGCCAGCTGATGCAGATCGACGAGGCGTATTTCAGGCACACCGGCAAGCACCTGCCCATGGCCATCCCCGGCGCGCCGGTGGACCTGTCGTGGGTGCACGACCAGGCGCCCTACGGCCTGCTGGCCCATGACGGCAGCGACAACCCGCGCTTCATCTACGCCAACCGCCAGGCGCTGCGCTGCTTTGACTACCCGCTGGACAGTTTCCTCGGCATGGTCTCGGAGCTCAGCTCGCCGCCCGAGCAGCGCGCCGCACGCCAGCATTACCTGGAGCGCGTGCGCAAGGCCGGCTACAGCTTCAACTACCAGGGCGAACGCTACTCGCGCAGCGGCCAGACCTTCCAGATCTACGACGGCGAGATCTGGGAGCTGTCACCGCCCGAGGCGTCGCTGCGCATCGGCCAGGCGTCGCTGTTCTGGCTGACGGAAGTGGAAATCAAGGCGGCGAGACATCGGCACTGAGCCGGATGGCGTCGTGCCGCCAATACTCCAGGTCACAGTCGATCAGCCGCCCCTGCTGGTCATGGTTGACCCGGGTGATGCGCAACCCGGGGCTGCCCAGCGACACCCGCAACGCACTGGCGGCCTCGGCCCGCAGCGCCGTCGGCGCCATTTCAAAACGCACCCGGCCATACTCGATGCCGTAGTGGCGCGCGTAGATCTCGGTCAGCGGCTGGTTCAGGTCAAGGTCGAGAATGCCGGGGAAGTACTGCGGGTTCAGGTAGTGCTCCACGTACAGCACCAGGCGCTGGTCGATGCAGCGGGTGCGGCACAGCTGGATCACGCTGGACAGCGGCGGCAATTGCAGGTTGGCGCAGATCGCCGCCGACGCGGGCACCAGCCGGCCTGACAGCAGCTGGGTGGACGGCTCGCGGCCCTGCTCGCGGACCATGGCGTGGAAGTGGCTGCGCTTCATCAGGTCGTAGGTCAGGCGTGGCGGCGAGATGAACCAGCCGCGGCGTTCCTCGCGGTAGATCAGCCCCCGGGCCTCCAGTTGCACCAGCGCCTCGCGCAGGGTGATGCGCGTGGTGTCGAACACTTCGCTGAGCTTGCGCTCGGCCGGCAGCTTGCAACCGGCGGCCAGCAGGCCATGCTGGATTTGCTCTTGCAGCGCCTGGCAGATGGCGGTGACGGCTCGGGGTGCACTGTTACGCATCGTTTCAACCTGTCTGGACTAGACCAGCGACAAAAAGGGGCAGCGCTGGCGGCGGTGGGCCATGGCTGCAGCCTAGGCAAAATAAATGACCGCGGGATGACAAGCATCGCGGAAAAGCCCTACATCAAGCAGCGCAAGCCGTTGCAGATCAGGCAGTTAAATCTGAACTACGCTTATTCCCCACGGGCAGCGCCAAGGCCGCTGCAAGGCCCGCGCCAGCCCGCCATACATCAAATTGTCATCACCCCCACCTAGATTGGCTCAGGTCTTGCTGATCTAGACCACCTCGCGACACCGTCCAGATAAAAACCAGCGTTCGCTGAACGCGCCCAAGGAGCTTCGGATGAAAAAGCTTTTCCTGGCATCACTGGTAGGCATGGGCATCACCATGAGCATCAACGCCATGGCTGCCGACGTCGATTTGAACACCCTGGAAGCGGCCGCCAAGGCCGAAGGCGCGGTCAACAGCGTCGGCATGCCCGATGACTGGGCCAACTGGAAAGGCACCTGGGCGGGGCTGCTGGCCAAGTACGGCCTGACCCACATGGACACTGACATGAGCTCGGCCCAGGAAGTGGCCAAGTTCGCCGCCGAGAAAGACAACGCCAGCGCCGACATCGGCGACGTGGGCGCCGCCTTCGGCCCCATCGCCGAGAAGCAGGGCGTGACCCAGCCCTACAAGCCGACCACCTGGGACCAGGTGCCGGATTGGGCGAAAGACAAGGACGGCCACTGGGCCCTGGCCTACACCGGCACCATCGCCTTCATCATCAACAAGCAGCTGGTCAAGGATGAAGACGCGCCCAAGAGCTGGGCCGACCTTGAGAAAGGCAAGTACAAGGTGGCCATCGGTGACGTGAGCACCGCGGCCCAGGCGGCCAACGGCGTGCTCGCCGCAGCCATTGCCCGCGGCGGCGACGAAAGCAACCTGCAGCCTGGCCTGGAGCTGTTCACCAAGCTGGCCCAGCAGAAGCGCCTGTCGCTGGCCAACCCCACCATCCAGACCCTGGAAAAGGGTGAAGTGGAAGTGGGCGTGGTGTGGGACTTCAACGGCCTGAGCTACCGCGACAAGATCGACCCCACCCGCTTCACGGTGCTGATCCCCTCCGACGGCACGGTGATTTCCGGCTACACCACCATCATCAACAAATACGCCAAGCACCCCAACGCGGCGAAGCTGGCGCGTGAGTACATCTTCAGCGACGAAGGCCAGTTCAACCTGGCGCGCGGCCATGCCCGGCCGATTCGTGCCGAGCACCTGAAGCTGCCGGATGACGTGGCCTCCAAGCTGCTGCCCAACGAGCAGTACAAGAACGCCAAGCCGATCAAGAACGCCGACGCCTGGGAGAAGAGCTCCAAGGAGCTGCCGCAGAAGTGGAACGAGCAGGTCATCATCGAGATGAACTGATACCCCCCGTAGCAGCTGCCGCAGGCTGCGTCCCAGGCCCGTGCATCACCAGCGCCTGCGGACGCGGCCTGCGGCCGCTGCTACGGGAGCCTCTGGAGTTTCGCCCATGAACCACAAAACCCTCCTGGTGCTGCTCGACGGCCTCAGCCATCAGGTCGCCGAGCACGCCATGGGCCACTTGCAGGCCTACGTCGGTGCCGGCAAGGCCGCGCTGTACCAGCTTGAGTGCGAGCTGCCGGCGCTGTCGCGGCCGTTGTACGAATGCATTCTCACCGGCGTGGCGCCCATCGACAGCGGCGTGGTGCACAACAACGTCAGCCGCCTGTCCAACCAGCGCAGCGTGTTCCACTACGCCAGCGCGGCGGGCAAGGTCACCGCGGCGGCCGCCTACCACTGGGTCAGCGAACTGTACAACCGCTCGCCGTTCAACGCCGCCCGCGACCGCCACACCCAGGCGCCGCAGCTGCCCATCCAGTTCGGGCATTTCTACTGGGCGGACAACTACCCCGACTCGCACCTGTTCGCCGACGGCGAAGACCTGCGCCTCAAGCACCAGCCGGACTTCCTGCTGATCCACCCCATGAACATCGACGACGCCGGGCACAAGCACGGCCTCGACAGCGCCCAGTACCGCAACAGCGCCCGCGGCGCCGACGTGATCCTGGCCGATTACCTGCAAGGCTGGCTCGACGCCGGCTACCAGGTGCTGATTACCGCCGACCACGGCATGAACAACGACCGCTCCCACAACGGCCTGCTGCCCGAAGAACGGCAAGTGCCGCTGTTCGTGCTGGGCGACGCCTTCAGCCTCGACCCCGCGGCACGCCCGCGCCAGACCGAGCTGTGCGGCACCCTGTGCGAGCTGCTGGGCGTGCCCCACGACAAACCGCTGTGCCGGGAGTTGCTCAAGTGAGCCAGCCAACCAGAGGGCGCGGCTGGGCCATCCTGCTGCTGATACCCTTCGCCGCCGTGTTCTTCATCTTCCAGATCGCCCCGCTGCTGTGGGTGGCCATCCACAGCCTGCAGACCGACAGCGGCTGGAACCTGGACAACTTCATCAGCGCCTTCAGCTCGCGCTTCTACCGCCAGGCCATGCAGTTCAGCCTGGAGATCAGCTTCTGGTCGAGCCTGTTCGGCATCATCATCGCCGTGCTGGGCAGCTACTCCCTGCGCCGGGTCGACTCCAAGCTGCGCGACTTCGTCAGCGCCTTCGCCAACATGACCAGCAACTTCGCCGGGGTGCCCCTGGCGTTCGCGTTCATCATCCTGCTGGGCTTCAACGGCAGCTTGACCATGATCCTCAAGCAGGCCGGCATCATCGAGGACTTCAACCTGTACTCCAAGACCGGGCTGATCATCCTCTACACCTACTTCCAGATACCCTTGGGGGTGTTGCTGCTGTACCCGGCCTTCGACGCCCTGCGCGAGGACTGGCGCGAGTCGTCCGCGCTGCTGGGCGCCAGCGCCTGGCAGTACTGGCGGCACATCGGCCTGCCGGTGCTGACCCCGGCGCTGCTGGGCACTTTCGTGATCCTGCTGGCCAACGCCCTGGGCGCCTACGCCACGGTGTACGCGCTGACCACCGGCAACTTCAACGTGCTGCCCATTCGCATCGCCGCCATGGTGGCCGGCGACATCAGCCTGAACCCCAACCTGGCCGCCGCCCTGGCGATGATATTGGTGGGCATGATGACCCTGGTCACCGTGGTCCACCAGTGGCTACTCAAGAGGAGCTACCATGTCGCGCGCTGAAGCCAGCCCGGCGGCGCTGTACCACCGCGTGGTGGTGTGGCTGCTGTTCCTGATCCTGCTGCTGCCCCTGGCGGGCACCCTGCTCTACTCCCTGGCCACCAGCTGGTCGGCGACCATCCTGCCCAGCGGCCTGACGTTCCAGTGGTACGTGCAGTTGTGGAGCGACACGCGCTTCCTGCACGCGTTCGGCCAGTCGCTGATCGTCTGCGTGGGCTCGCTGGCCTTGTCGGTGGTGCTGATCCTGCCGCTGCTGTTCGTGGTGCACTACCACTTCCCGCGCCTGGACGCGCTGATGAACATCCTCATTCTGCTGCCCTTCGCGGTGCCGCCGGTGGTGTCGTCGGTGGGCCTGCTGCAGCTGTACGGCTCCGGGCCCATGGCCATGGTCGGCACGCCGTGGATCCTCATCGGCTGTTACTTCACCGTAGCGCTGCCGTTCATGTACCGGGCCATCACCAACAACCTGCAGGCCATCAACCTGCGCGACCTGATGGACGCCGCCCACCTGCTGGGCGCCAGCACCTTCAAGGCGGCGCTGCTGGTGGTGCTGCCCAACCTGCGCAAGGGCCTGCTGGTGGCGTTGCTGCTGTCGTTCTCGTTCCTGTTCGGCGAGTTCGTGTTCGCCAACCTGCTGGTGGGCACCCGTTACGAGACCCTGCAGGTGTACCTGAACAACATGCGCAACAGCAGCGGGCACTTCAACAGCGCGCTGGTGATTTCCTATTTCGTGTTCGTGCTGGTGCTGACCTGGGCCGCCAACCGCCTGAACAAGGACAAAGACTGATATGAGTTTCGTCAGCGTCGAACAACTGCAGAAGCACTACGGCGACACCCCGGTGTTCAGCGACATCAACTTCACCATCGCCCGGGGCGAATTCGTGACCCTGCTGGGCCCCTCGGGCTGCGGCAAGTCGACCCTGCTGCGCTGCATCGCCGGGCTGACCCCGGTGAACAGCGGGCGCATCCTGCTTGACGGCCACGACCTGGTGCCGCTGAGCCCGCAGAAGCGCGACATCGGCATGGTGTTCCAGAGCTACGCGCTGTTCCCCAACATGACCGTGCAGCAGAACGTGGCCTTCGGCCTGCGCATGCAGAAAGTCGCCAAGGACCAGGTCACCCAGCGCGTGGACGAGGCCCTGCGCCTGGTAGAGCTGCATGACCTGGCCAACCGCTACCCGCACCAACTGTCCGGCGGCCAATGCCAGCGCGTGGCCCTGGCCCGCTCGCTGGTCACCCGCCCGCGCCTGCTGTTGCTGGACGAACCGCTGTCGGCCCTGGACGCGCGCATCCGCAAGCACCTGCGCGAACAGATCCGCGCCATCCAGCAGGAACTGGGCCTGACCACCATCTTCGTCACCCATGACCAGGAAGAAGCCCTGACCATGAGCGACCGCATCTTCCTGATGAACAAGGGCCTGATCGTGCAGAGCGGCGACGCCCAGAGCCTCTACACCGCCCCCACCGACGCCTTCGCCGCCGGCTTCATCGGCAACTACAACCTGCTCGACAGCGACCAGGCCGGCAAACTGCTGCAACGCCCGGTACACACCCGCCTGGCCATCCGCCCGGAGGCCATCAGCCTGAGCCTGACCGGCGAGCTGGAAGGCGAGATCCGTAGCCACAGCTTGCTGGGCAACGTGATTCGCTACCGGGTGCATGCGCGCGGCGTGGAACTGGTGGTCGACGTGCTCAACCGCTCGGCGAGCGATTTGCTGCCCAACGGGCAACGGGTGTCGCTGGCTATCGATGCACAGGCACTTTGTGAGGTAGCCTGACAAAAGAGCTTTTGATGTTGATCCGCTGTTGATCTGCTTGTGATCTGGCTTTTGATCTTGATCTGGCTTTTGATTTTGATTGTATGCCCCGTAAAGCGCCAGGGCCGACTGGAGGCGTCGATCAACGGGCTGCCCGAAGGGCCGAGGCCGCAGGCCGAAGAGACGGTAACCCGCCCGCTTCTATAGCGGGTGCCGTCTGCCCGTTGAGCGGCGCCGGAAGGAGGGGACCCGTAGCGCAGCGGAGGGCCCAAGCAGGGGCAAGCCCTTTTTGGTGACTTTTTGGGGCGACTGCCAAAAAGTTACCGCACCACGAAAATGGATATGTCCAAAACCTCCAGAAGCGAGATTCAAAGGTCATGAACATATCCATTACCGAGGTGATGCACAGTCACCTTTCCGCCCTTACGGCGGCTCACTTTTTGTCAAACGCCACAAAAAGTAAGCAAAAAAGGCTTGCCCCTGCTTGGTCCCTCCGCTTCGCTGCGGGTCCCCTCCCTCCGGCGTCGCCCAAGCGGCCGACGGCCCGGAATAGAAGCGCCTCCGGTTCCGTCTTCCCCGGCTACGCCGTGGACCGCTTGGCCAACGCCTCCAGTCGGCCCTGGCGCTTTATGGGGCACACAATCAAGATCAAAGGCCTCACGGGATCAAGATCAAAAGCGGGATAGCGGTGCGGCTGAAATTTGTGAACCAATCTGAAGGACTACTTGTATGGCACTGGCAATCTTCGACCTGGACGAAACCCTCATCCACGGCGACTGCGCAACCCTGTGGAGCGAACAAATGGGCCGCCTAGGCTGGGTCGACCCCGAATCGTTCATGCGCAAGAACAACGAACTCATGGACGCCTACAGCCAGGGCAAGCTGGCCATGGAAGACTACATGGCCTTCAGCCTGGAACCCATGATCGGCCGCACCCCCGAGGAGGTCGAGCACCTGGTGGGCCCCTGGGTGGAGGATTTCATCGAGCCCATCATCTTCAGCGAAGCCACCAGGACCATCGCCGCCCACCGCCGGGCTGGCGACCGCATCCTGATCATCTCTGCCTCGGGCACCCACCTGGTCGGCCCCATCGCCGAGCGCCTGGGCGTGGACGAGATACTGGCCATCGACCTCGACGTGCAACACGGCGTATACAGCGGCGCCACCGTGGGCACCCTGACCTACCGCGAAGGCAAGATCACCCGCCTGCTGGAATGGCTGGACCAGGAAGAAGAAAACCTCGAGGGCGCGACCTTCTACTCCGACTCACGCAACGACCTGCCGCTGCTGCTCAAGGTCGACCACCCCCAGGTGGTCAACCCCGACCCGGTGCTGCGCGAACACGCCGAAAAGGCCGGCTGGCCGATTCACTCCTGGACGTGATTGCGCCGGTAGACGTCCTCACCCATGGCCGCGATCTGGCCGTCGATCAACGCGTCGAAAGGCGCCAGCAGCGCCTGGAATGACGCGGGGGCTTCCAGCACTTCCAGGGCCTGGGTGATGGCCTCGATGGTGGACAGCGCGCCAGCCGCAGGCGCCTTGCGCAAGCGGTAGCGCGAAGGCGGCGCGCCGTCGAGGGTCACCCGTGGCAACGCCGCCAGCACGGGGTTGAGGTGCAGCAGCTTGCGCGCCTTGCGCCAGGTGCCGTCGGGCACCACCAGCAGCATCGGCTGCTGCCCCGCGGAACTGGCGGCCAGCGGCTGCGCGTCCTCGCCGGGGAACAACAGGCAGGCGCGGTAGCCGGGCGGGTTGAGCAGGACCGGGTCAACCGTTTCGCCCACCACCAACTCGGCGTTCACCAGCCCCAGCGCCGCCAGGCGCGCGGTGTTGAGGGCGTGGTTGACCTCGCTGGGGTGCTGCAGGATAAGTACGCGGGTACGGCTGGGCAGGCTGGGGATCAGCGCGCACAGGCAGCGGGATTCAGGGCGGTTGCAGCGGGGGCAGATGATTCGAGGCATGCCCCATTTTGCCACAGAACCCAGCTTCCACGCCCATCAACTGTAGCCGCTGCCGAAGGCTGCGCTGGCCCTTGCATACCCCGCAGATCTCCAGCGAGGCTCAGGGCCAGCGCAGCCTGGCGGCAGCGGCTACGGGACGGCGAAACCCGCGACAGGTCAGCGGCTAAAGCGCTCTGCCAGGTCGTGCAGGTACTCCGCCATGCGCTCCAGTTCCTGGCTGACTTGCGCGCCCTCGCGCGCCTGGGTGGCGCTGCGGTCGCACAGCTGGGCGATGCGGGTGATCTGCTGGTTGATGTCCTCGGCCACGTGGCTCTGCTGCTCCGAGGCCGTGGCCATCTGCTGGCTCATGCCGGTGATGCGGCTCACCGCCTGGGTGATGCCCACCAACGCGGTCTGCACGGCCTCGACACTCTGCACGCTGTCCCTGGAGATCTGCTCGCCACGGGTGGCGGTGTGCACGGCGCGGTCGGCGCCGGCTTGCAGCGAGGTGATGATCTGGTGGATCTGCTCGGTGGAGGTGCGCGTGCGCATGGCCAGCGAGCGCACTTCGTCGGCCACCACGGCAAAGCCCCTGCCCTGCTCGCCGGCGCGCGCCGCTTCAATGGCGGCATTGAGCGCCAGCAGGTTGGTCTGCTCGGCAATGGCGGTGATCACGTCGGCGACGCTGCCGATGGACTGGGTCTCCTGGGCCAGGGCGTTGACCGCCTGGCCAATCTCGCTGACCGCGCCACTCATCAGGCCCATGGCCTGCAGGCTCTGCTGGGCCAGGGCGCTGCCCTGCTGGGCGAGCTGGTCGGCGTCGGCGGCGGCCACGGCGGTGTTCTGCACGTTGTGCGCGACCTCCTGGATGGTGGCGGCCATCTCGGCGATGGCCGTGGCCGACTGGTCGGTCTCGCTGCGCTGGCGGTCCAGCAGCTCGGCCTGGGCGCCGGACAGGCCCGACGACTGCGAGGCGCGCTCGCGCACGCTGACGCCGGCGTCCACCAGCCGGGTTAGCGCTGTCTGCAACCGCGCTTCTTCACTGAACATGGCCAGGTCCAGGCGCCCCTGGGCGCCGGGTGTGTCGCTGTAGGTGAGGGCCACCAGCGGGCTGGTGAAGGATTTCGGGTGGTCGCCCAGGGTGCGTTCGATGTCGCGCACCTGGCGCCGTTCGGTCAGCGCCCAGGCGCCCACCAGGCTGGCCAGCACCACCAGCAACGCCGGGTAGCCATCGAGGAGGAAGTGGCTGACCACCGAGACCACCGCCGCGGCCAGGATCGGCCAGCCCCGCAGGAACGCCTTGCCCAGACGCGCCGCTGGCGCCACCGGGGATTTGCCGGCCCGCAGGCGTGCATACAGTTCACTGGCGCGGCGGATCTGCTCGCGGCTGGGCACCGAGCGCACCGACTCGAAACCGCTGATGCGGCCGTGCTCGTAGATGGCGGTGACGTAGGCGCTCACCCAGTAGTAATCGCCGTTCTTGGCGCGGTTCTTCACCACGCCCATCCACGGCTTGCCCAGCTTGATGGTCTCCCACATCTGTGCGAAGACTGCCGGCGGCATGTCCGGGTGGCGCACCAGGTTGTGGGGCTTGCCCACCAGCTCGTCGTAGGTGAAGCCGCTGATGCTGACGAAGGCATCGTTGCAGTAGGTGATGTTGCTGTTCAGGTCTGTGGTGGAGATCAGCCGCTGGTCGCTTGAAAAGGTGCGTTCGTGTTCGGTAATGGGCAAATTCATGCGCATCGTTGGGCCGTCCCTGCTGTCGATGAGAAAATGTGTCATCAAGCTCTGAAAGGTGTAGCAGAGCATTTCAGGGCTGTAGGGGCGTTCGACGCGCCGAGTATCGGCAAACGCACAAATAATGGCGTTTTAGCGGTGCGACCCAGCGCCGCACCGCTGGATTCATACCGGCGTGAGCTGCGCCTTGAGCAGGTCGCGGAAGGTCTGGATCAAGGGTTCGCGGCTGCGACCGCGGCGAGTGATCATGGAAAATGGCGCCTGA
This sequence comes from Pseudomonas sp. GYB4201, assembly GCF_056312595.1. Classification (NCBI taxonomy): domain Bacteria; kingdom Pseudomonadati; phylum Pseudomonadota; class Gammaproteobacteria; order Pseudomonadales; family Pseudomonadaceae; genus Pseudomonas; species Pseudomonas sp. GYB4201. Next base: position 39,636 of record NZ_JBWGIG010000021.1, read on the forward strand.
TAGCCGAAAGTGGCCGGTGATAGCACCCGCAGGTCGCCTTTGTCGGCCCAAGGCTGGGCGTAATGTTCGGGCAGGTAGCCGATGTAGGCGCCCGACAGCACCAGGATCAGCTGCGCCTCCATGCTCTCTACCGTGGCGGCGCTGTGCTTGAAGCCGTGGCGGGCCAATTCGGCCTGGCTCCAGTAGCCACGGCCGACCATGCGCTGCTGGGTAATCACCTGCTCGGGAATGCGCCGCTCGGCGTACAGCGGGTGGCGGTTGCTGCAGTACAGCCAGTGCTGCTCGCGGTACAGCGGCTGGTAGACCAGGCCACTCATGCGCGTGGAAAACGCGCCGATGGCCAGGTCCAGGCGGTTTTCCTGCACCCCCAGTTGCAGCTCGTAGGGGCTGGACACCGACAGGTGCAGGTGCACCGCCGGGTGCTCCTGGCAGTAGGCGCCGATGGCCTCGGCGAACGGCAGCGCGCGGTCGCTGACGGTGGAGTCGATGACCCCCAGGTTGAGGGTGCCGCGCAGCTCGCCCTTGAGGGCGGCGGCGTACTGCTCGAAACCTTCCATTTCCGCCAGCAGGCGCAGGGTCTCCTGGTGGAACAGCTCGCCCTTGCTGGTCAGGCTGAAACCGCCGCGGCCGCGGTGGCACAGCACAATGCCCAGGGCCGCTTCCAGCTGGCTCATGTAGGTGCTGATGGCCGAGGTGGACAGGTTCAGCTCCTGCTGGGCGTTGGCGAAGCCCTGGTGGCGGACGACGCTGACGAAGATGCGCAGCAGTTTCAGGTCGGGAAGTGCGTTGGCCATGGCATCACATCAGGAGTTCAAGGGCCCGTAGCAGCTGCCGAAGGCTGCGTCATCGCACGAAAAAGCGACGCAGCCTTTGGCCGCTGCTACGGGGGGTGTGGGATTAGTGTAACGCCATTACTTCAGAAAAATCTGAACTAAGTATTTCTCTGTAGCGATTCTTCAGGGTCACTACCTTTATGCAGACTCCGCCTCAACGTGCCGGCCTTGACCGAGCGCAAAGAAAAAATACAAACGATGAGGTAACCCGTGGACAAGATTCTTCACCAACCACTGGGCGGTAACGAAATGCCGCGTTTCGGCGGCATCGCCACCATGATGCGCCTGCCCCACCTGCAAACCGCAGCCGGCCTGGACGCAGCCTTCGTCGGTATTCCGCTGGACATCGGCACCTCCCTGCGCTCCGGCACCCGCTTCGGCCCACGCGAGATCCGCGCCGAATCGGTCATGATCCGCCCCTACAACATGGCCACCGGCGCCGCCCCCTTCGACTCGCTGTCGGTGGCCGACATCGGCGACGTGGCGATCAACACCTTCAACCTGCTGGACGCCGTGCGCATCATCGAAGAAGCCTACGACGAGATCCTGGAACACAACGTCATCCCGCTGACCCTGGGCGGCGACCACACCGTGACCCTGCCGATCCTGCGCGCCATCCACAAGAAGCACGGCAAGGTAGGCCTGGTGCACATCGACGCCCACGCCGACGTCAACGACCACATGTTCGGCGAGAAAATCGCCCACGGCACCACCTTCCGCCGCGCCGTGGAAGAAGGCCTGCTGGACTGCGACCGCGTGGTGCAGATCGGCCTGCGCGCCCAGGGCTACACCGCCGAGGACTTCAACTGGAGCCGCAACCAGGGCTTCCGCGTGGTGCAGGCCGAAGAGTGCTGGCACAAGTCGCTGGCGCCGCTGATGGAAGAAGTGCGCGCCAAGGTCGGCGACGGCCCGGTGTACCTGAGCTTCGACATCGACGGCATCGACCCGGCCTGGGCGCCTGGCACCGGCACCCCGGAAATCGGCGGCCTGACCACCATCCAGGCCATCGAGATCGTGCGTGGCTGCCAGGGCCTGGACCTGGTCGGCTGCGATCTGGTAGAAGTCTCGCCGCCCTACGACACCACCGGCAACACCTCGCTGCTGGGCGCTAACCTGCTGTACGAAATGCTCTGCGTGCTGCCGGGCGTGGTCCACCGCTGAGGACATGGCCATGAGCAAACAAGAACAAGTATTGCAAGCCGCCCGCGACCTGGTCACCGCCTTTGCCAGCAACGACCGCGAGGCGTATTTCGACGCCTTCACGGCCGATGCCACTTTTGTGTTCCACACCCTTGCGCAGCCCCTGTTGTCCCGCGATGCCTATCGTGAGGTGTGGGACGGCTGGCGGCGCGAGGATGGCTTCGAGGTGATTGAATGCACCTCGAGCAACGCCGTCGTCAGCCTGCAGGGTGACGTGGCGATATTCATGCATGACGTGGCCACCCAGCTGCGCATGCAAGGGGAGCTGTACTTTAGCCAGGAGCGCGAGACCATTGTGTTTCGCCAACAACAAGAAGGCCGCTGGCTGGCCTGCCACGAACACTTGTCCGCTGCACCCTCGACACTGCCCTCCCCTTGACCGCCGCGACGCCCGCGTAGACGGGCGCCCGCAATGATCGGAGCAGATCATGAACAATAACAACAGCACGACCAGCATCAGCCAGATAGAAACCTTCGGGGTCGAACAGATCCCGGACCACGAAAGGAATGCCAAGCCCCTCGACCTGTTCCGCCTGATCTTCGGCGGCGCCAATACCTTTTCCACCGCGGTGCTGGGCAGCTTTCCGGTGCTGTTCGGGCTGTCGTTCCAGGCGGGCCTGGTGGCCGTGCTGCTGGGCACCTTGGTCGGCGCGCTGATCCTGGCGCCCATGGGCCTGTTCGGCGCCATCAACGGCACCAACAATGCGGTGTCTTCCGGTGCGCACTTCGGCGTGCACGGGCGCATTGTCGGCTCGTTCCTGTCGCTGCTGACCGCCATCGCGTTCTTCTCGCTGTCGGTGTGGAGCTCGGGTGACGCCCTGGTGGGCGGCGCCAAGCGCCTGATCGGCCTGCCCGAAACCGACCTGACCCTGGGCCTGACCTACGGGCTGTTCGCGGTGCTGGTGCTGGCCGTGTGCATCTACGGCTTCCGCTTCATGCTGTGGGTCAACAAGATCGCCGTGTGGACCGCCAGCATCCTGTTCCTGTCGGGCATCGCCGCCTTCGCCGGGGCCTTCGACGTGAACTACGCCGGTACCGTCAGCCACGGCCAGGCCGGCTTCTGGGCGGCCTTCATCGGCGCCTCGCTGGTGGCCATGAGCAACCCGATCTCGTTCGGCGCGTTCCTGGGCGACTGGTCGCGCTACATTCCGCGCAGCACCTCCAAGGCGCGCATCATGGGCGCAGTGGTGTTCGCCCAGCTGGCTACCCTGCTGCCGCTGCTGTTCGGCCTGGCCACCGCGACCATCGTCGCCACCCAGGCGCCGGACTACATCGCCAACAACAACTACGTCGGCGGCCTGCTGGCGGTGTCGCCGGGCTGGTTCTTCCTGCCGGTGTGCCTGTTGGCGGTGATCGGCGGCATGTCCACCGGCACCACCTCGCTGTATGGCACCGGCCTGGACATGTCCAGCGTGTTCCCGCGCCTGTTGTCGCGGGTGCAGGCCACGCTGCTGATCGGCCTGATGTCGATCGCGTTCATCTTCATCGGCCGTTTCGCCTTCAACCTGGTGCAGAGCGTGTCGACCTTCGTGGTGCTGATCATCACCTGCACCACGCCGTGGATGGTGATCATGCTGATCGGCCTACTGGTGCGCCGCGGCTGGTACTGCCCCGATGACCTGCAGGTGTTCACCCGCGGCGAACAGGGTGGCCGCTACTGGTTCCACCACGGCTGGAACTGGCGCGGCCTGGGGGCCTGGATTCCCAGCGCCCTGGTAGGCCTGTGCTTCGTCAACCTGCCGGGGCAGTTCGTCGGCCCGCTGGGCAACCTGGCCGGCGGCATCGACATCAGCCTGCCAGTGACCCTGGGCCTGGCGGCGGTGGTGTACCTGGTACTGCTCAAGCTGGTGCCCGAAGCGGCAGCGGTGTACGGCCCAAACGGTAAAACCGGCAGCACCTCCATCGCCGCCGGCGCCACCCCAGCCTAACCGTAGCAGCGGCCGCAGGCCGCGTCCTGGGTAACAGGACGCAGCCTGCGGCAGCTGCTACGTACACAATAAGATCGGAGAAACTCCCCATGGCTTTGGATATTTTCGTCGTCGCGATCTACGCGGCGGGCATGCTGCTGCTTGGCTGGTACGGCATGCGCAAGGCAAAAACCCATGAAGACTACCTGGTGGCCGGCCGCAACCTGGGCCCGTCGCTGTACATGGGCACCATGGCCGCCACCGTGCTGGGCGGCGCGTCCACCGTCGGTACCGTGCGCCTGGGCTACGTGCACGGCATTTCCGGCTTCTGGCTGTGCGCGGCCCTGGGCCTGGGCATCGTCGCCCTCAACCTGTTCCTGGCCAAGCCGCTGCTCAAGCTGAAGATCTTCACCGTCACCCAGGTGCTGGAGAAGCGCTACAACCCCATGGCGCGCCAGGCCAGCGCGGTGATCATGCTGGCCTACGCGCTGATGATCGGCGTGACTTCGATCCTGGCCATCGGCACCGTGCTGCAGGTGCTGTTCGGCCTGCCGTTCTGGCTGTCGGTGGTGCTGGGTGGTGGCGTGGTAGTGGTGTACTCGACCATCGGCGGCATGTGGTCGCTGACCCTGACCGACATCGTCCAGTTCGTGATCAAGACCGTCGGCCTGATGTTCATCCTGCTGCCCATCTGCCTGTACCGCGTGGGTGGCTGGGATGAGCTGGTGGCCAAGCTGCCGGCGTCCAGCTTCAGCTTCACCAGCATCGGCTGGGACACCATCATCACCTACTTCATGATCTACTTCTTCGGCATCCTGATCGGCCAGGACATCTGGCAACGGGTGTTCACCGCCAAGAACGAAAAGGTCGCCGTGTACGCCGGCACCACCGCTGGCCTGTACTGCATCGTCTACGGCCTGGCCTGCGCGCTGATCGGCATGGCCGCCCACGTGCTGCTGCCGGACCTGGACAACGTCAACAACGCCTTCGCCGCTATCGTGAAAGCCAGCTTGCCCGATGGCATCCGTGGCCTGGTGATTGCCGCGGCCCTGGCCGCCATGATGTCCACCGCCAGCGCCGGCCTGCTGGCCGCCTCCACGGTGCTGACCGAAGACCTGCTGCCCAAGCTGCGCGGCGGCAAGCAGTCGAGCCTGGGCATCAACCGCCTGTTCACCCTGCTGACCGGTATCTGCGTGCTGGGTATCGCCCTGGTGGTGAACGACGTGATCAGCGCCCTGACCCTGGCCTACAACCTGCTGGTGGGCGGCATGCTGATCCCGCTGATTGGCGCCATCTTCTGGAAACGTGCCACCACTTCCGGGGCCATTTGCAGCATGACCCTGGGCTTCATCACCGCCCTGGTGTTCATGTTCAAGGACGGTCTGGATGCCAACACCCCCATCTACTACAGCCTGGCGGTGGGCCTGGTGAGCTTCGTGCTCGTCAGCCTTTTGTCACGCCGCCCGGCGCTGGCAGCCAAACTGGCCTAAGATGTTGAAAAAAGCCGTATCCCTGGTAGTTGCCTAAACCAAGGGGTGCGGCGCTTTCACCAGGAAGGCCGCTGTTGTTCTGACAGTACCGCAAACGAATTGCCGGACGGAGCGTGCACGCATTTCGGAGGTCTGCCATGAACCGCACAGACATTCAGTTGTATATCCACAGCACCATCGAGCAACAACTGGCGGCGCAGCAATGCGACCCGCCGCGCCTGGACCTGGCCGAGCTGTTCCGCCGCCTGGAAAAGCTCTTCGGCGTGCCGCTGGACCCTGATCGGGTACTGTGCCAGGTCAGCACCATCAACGACCTTTCCCGCTTGATTCAACGGATGAATCCCCACGACCGCGCTTCCGCGTAGGGGCCTCGCCATGCCGCGATTCGGTATTCGCAAGACCGTGCACAATTTCATCAGCGACTTTCTGGGGGACGGCGACTTCGACGATGATGTCAGCCTCGAATCCCTCGGGCTGGAAAAACGCGACATCATGGAATTGATCACGCGCCTGGAGGACGAATACGGGCTGACGGCGTTTACCGTCGAGGAGGACAAGTTGCTTGAGCAGGCGGTGACAGCCAATGACCTGTGGCAGTTCCTGCAGCAAATAGCACGTCGTTGAGCAGCGTAGCCGCAGCCTTGCGGCAGCGGCTACAGTGCGATGACAACAACCCTAGCGGCGCGGTTGGCGGCGACGGTCTTTGTCTTCGGTGGGAATCGGGATTGGCTGCAGCGGCGGCGGAATCAGGCCCAGGGCAACGCCAAGGTCATGGAGCCAGTTGTACAGAGTGCGGTTCATAGAGCCCCCCTTAGGGTAAACCTGAGCGACGGGTCAATGTTTGCGTCGTCTCAAGCAGATCATAGTCCTGATTGCCATCATGCGCACCGGGTAAAGTGCGGCAAAAGGTCTCAATCAGGACGGATTTCATCTGCCAGCCAGCGTGTGCCCGACGACCGGTCGGTTACACCGACCCACCGGCAATCTGCGCCTTGCTGGCCACCTCATCGAAGGTGTCCGGCAGCAGCGCGTCCTGCTGTTCATCCAGCACCTGGCGGGGGTGTTCATGCCCCGGAATGCTGGTGTCGATCAGGCTCAACAGGCTGGAACCGCGCGGGGTCAGCACGAAGTTCTCGCCGTTGCCGCCCTCATCCTCGGGGCGCGGGGCGATGTAGCCGCGGTCCAGCAGCAGTTTTTCGTACTCGCCGGCCAGGGCCTTGAGGTGGTCCAGGTCGCCTGGCGCGCCCCCGTCTGCGGCTACCTGGGCGGCGTGTTGCTCGGCGTAGGGGCGCGGGGTGAAGCTGTGCCCGGCGCCGTTCTGCACCTCATGCAGCAGGCGTTCGATCAAATCCCAGTTATACGTTGTCATCCTGAGCTACCTCCAACACAGAGTGAAAGGGCCTACACAGGTTGTGACCCGCGCGCTGCGCAGCCGTTCACGCTGAACTGTTGGCTCAGGAAAGCCGGTGCCTGAAAACGCCGAAGCCGCTGCCGCAGGCCGCGCCGGCCCTGTGCCACACTGGAGATCTCCAGGGGTCGCACGGGCCAGCGCAGCCTACGGCAGCGGCTACGGGTGGGTGTTACGGATTACTCGGCGTCAGCGGCCGGCTTGCGGCGCTTCAACGGCGCCATGCCGTCGCTGCTCACCAGCTGCTCGGCCTTGGGCTTGTTGACCGTCTTGCGCTTGGTCGGGCCCTTGGCGGCGGTTTTCTTGTCGCCTTTCTTGGCGTCGGTCTTTTTCTTCTTCACGCCCACGGCCTTGCCCGAAGCCTTGACCTTCTTCGGCCCGCTGTAGGTGCCTTTCACTTCCTTGATGACGCGGCGCTCGAACTTCTGCTTCAGGTAGCGCTCGATGCTCGACATCAGGTTCCAGTCGCCGTGGCAGATCAGCGACACGGCCAGGCCTTCGTTGCCGGCGCGGCCAGTACGGCCGATGCGGTGCACGTAGTCATCGCCGCTGCGGGGCATGTCGAAGTTGACCACCAGGTCCAGGCCGTCCACGTCCAGGCCACGAGCGGCCACGTCGGTGGCCACCAGGATCTTCACGCCGCCCTGCTTGAGGCGGTCGATGGCCAGCTTGCGGTCCTTCTGGTCCTTGTCGCCGTGCAGCACGAACGCCTTGTATTCCTGGGCCACCAGGCGGCCGTAGATGCGGTCGGCCATGGCCCGGGTGTTGGTGAAGATGATCGCCTTCTGGTAGGTCTCGTTGGCCAGCAGCCAGTTGAGAATCTGTTCCTTGTGCACGTTGTGGTCAGCAGTGACGATCTGCTGGCGGGTGCCTTCGGCCAGCTGGCTGACGTTGTTGATCAGCAGGTGCTCGGGGTCTTTCAGCACCTTGCCGATCATGTCGCGCAGGCCGGCGCCGCCGGTGGTGGCCGAGAACAGCAGGGTCTGGGCGCGGTCCTTGCACTCGTCGCTCAGGCGCGTGACGTCTTCGGCGAAGCCCATGTCGAGCATGCGGTCGGCTTCGTCCAGCACCAGCACTTCGACCTTCTTCAGGTCCAGGTTGCCGGCGTTGAGGTGTTCCAGCAGGCGGCCAGGTGTCCCGATCAGGATGTCCGGCACCTTGCGCAGCATGGCGGCCTGCACCTTGAAGTCTTCACCGCCGGTGATCAGGCCAGACTTGATGAAGGTGAACTGCGAGAAGCGCTCCACTTCCTTCAGGGTCTGCTGGGCCAGCTCGCGGGTCGGCAGCAGGATCACCGCGCGAATTTCCACGCGAACCTTGGCCGGGCCGATCAGGCGGTTGAGGATCGGCAGCACGAAGGCTGCGGTCTTGCCGCTGCCGGTCTGCGCCGTCACCCGCAGGTCACGCCCTTGCACTGCCAGCGGGATAGCCGCTACCTGCACCGGGGTAGGCTCGACGAAATTCAGCTCGGCCACGGCTTTGAGCAGGCGTTCATGCAAGGGGAATTGGGAAAACACGGGTGTTACCTCGGCGAAGTACATAAATTCAACTGCATAGCGTAACGGTTTGCGCGGCAATAAGCCGAACTTCTTTACGTGCGGTAACGCACTTTTTGCCAAATTGTCGTGTCGATGGGCTCTAATGACCGGCCCGACCGCTGACCGGACGCCCGTCGCACCCCATGGATATTCACGCTTTCTGGCTCCAGGCCCAGGCCCTGTGGGCCGCCCTGGAACATCAACCGCTGCTGCGCACCGGCCTGGCCCTGGCCGTGCTGCTGGCCATCGCCCTGGGCCTGGGCCGCCTGGCCCGCCAGGTGCTGCTGTACGGCATGCGCCTGCTGGCCCGCCAGCCAGCCCTGCACTGGCTGGACGACCTGCACCGCAACAAGGTGTTTCACCGCCTGGCGCAGACGGTGCCGTCGCTGGTCATCCAGTTCGGCCTGGCGCTGGTGCCGGGCCTAAGCGACAAGACCACCCTGTTCATCGGCAACCTGGCCCTGGCGGTCACCTTCCTGTGCCTGACCCTGGGCCTGGGCTCCCTGCTCAACGGCCTGCTGGACATCTACGCGCGCACCGAGCACGCCCGCACGCGCTCCATCAAGGGCTACGTGCAGCTGGCAAAGATGATCCTGTACATCTTCGCCGCCATCGTCATCGTCGCCACCCTTATCGACCGCTCGCCGCTGTTGCTGCTGTCGGGCCTGGGCGCCATGTCGGCGGTCATCCTGCTGGTGTACAAGGACACCCTGCTGTCGTTCGTGGCCAGCGTGCAGCTCACCAGCAACGACATGCTGCGCGTGGGCGACTGGATCGAGATGCCCCAGGTGGGCGCCGACGGCGACGTGGTGGACATCACCCTGCACACGGTGAAGGTGCAGAACTTCGACAAGACCATCGTCAGCATCCCCACCTGGCGACTGATGTCCGAGTCGTTCAAGAACTGGCGCGGCATGCAGCAGTCCGGCGGCCGGCGCATCAAGCGTAGCCTCAACATCGACGCCAGCGGCGTGCGTTTCCTCACCGACGAGGAACAGCAGCACCTGGCCCGCGTGCACCTGCTGACCGACTACGTGGGCCGCAAGCAAGCCGAAGTCGCCAGCTGGAACCAGGCCCAGGGCGAAGTCGCCGACCTGCCCGCCAACCGCCGGCGCCTGACCAACCTGGGCACCTTCCGCGCCTTCGCCCTGGCCTACCTGAAAAGCCACCCCGACATCCAGCCGAACATGACCTGCATGGTCCGCCAGATGCAGACCGACGCCCAGGGCGTGCCGCTGGAAATCTACTGCTTCACCCGCACCACGGTGTGGGCCGAATACGAGCGTATCCAGGGCGATGTGTTCGACTACCTGCTGGCGGTGTTGCCGGAGTTTGGCTTGAGCTTGTATCAGCAGCCAAGTGGGGCGGACATGCGGGTGGGCCTGGTGCGTCCCTAACCGCTGCCACACGCTTTAGTAAATTTCACTACCCCAACCGTTCTTTTCCAACTGCCCCCGCCCCGCCCCGGCTTATAGCATTGATGCCCTGCCACGCATCCTTTGCCACGGGGCCCCATGAATAACACCAAGGTAGCGCTGCCGGCGTTCTATACCATCGTCACCGTGTTTACTGGCCTGGACATGGCCATTGTCATCGCCATGGTCTGGTTCGGCCTGCAAACCACCGGATCCACCTTCCTGGTGGGCGCCACGCTGTGTATTGCCACGGTGGTGCCCTATGCCCTGGAGCAGTACCTGGGCCGTTATTTCACGGTCGGGCTGAGCATGAGACGGTTGCTGTATATCCGCCTCGCGGTGTTCGTCGCCATCCTGGGGTTGTCGTTGACCCAAGCGGCGCTGATGCCGGTCGGTTTCCTGGGCATCGCGTTCCTGGTGGGGGTGACCGATTACTTCACCATCAGCACCCTGGAATCGCAGAACACCAAGCTGGTGCTGGCCGGGCGGATTAACAGCGACACCTCGGCGCGCCTGATGCAGACCTCTATCCAGATCGGCGCCTTTGGCGGAGCGATGCTGGGCGGGATGATCGTCGACGCGCTCCCGGTCAACCAGACGCTGCAGATCATCGCCGTCGCCGCCATTGCCGCGCTGGGCGCCATCGCCCTGGTCGGGGGCATCCCGGCCGAGGTCAGCGCGGCGTCCGAGCCGGGCAGTTCGCCGGCGACCGCCGCCAGCCTGGACAGCCAACTGTGCCTGCTGATCGTGGTGCTGAGCCTGATCGGTTTCCACATCGGCGCGTTCAACAGCCTGGTGCCCATCGTGTTCCAGAAGCTCAACGGCTGGCACGCCACCCTGTTCGGCACCGCCAGTGGGCTGGCCGGCCTGGGCGCTTTCTGTGCGGCGGTGTTGCCGCGGGTGCGGCTGGGCAGCTACGCCGCGGTGGCGCTGATCGTCGTCGCCGACGTGGCCATTGTCTACTTCGCCAACCCGTGGGCGGTGCTGACCGCAGCGTGCCTGCTGGGTTTCTGCATCAACAGCCTGCGTATCCAGTTGCGCCGCCAGCTGATCGAGGCTGCGCCCGACGCCCATGCCGCCGACCTGATCGCGGCCAGGAGTTCGCTGTATTACCTGCTGGTCAGCGGCGCCGCGCCCATGCTGCTGACCCTGTTCACCACCCACGCCATGCTGGGCTTCGAAGGGGCGCGGGCGCTGATGGTCGCTACTGCCCTGCTGCTGGGCAGCGCCGTGCTGCTGCGCACGCGCTGGCCCGCACCGCGCGCCGCCATTGCGGCCAAGTAGGAACCTGCGCCCATGAAGACTATCGTCATCGTCGACCCGTTTTCCACCGGCAAGCTCTACGCACCGCTGCTCAATGCCCTTGGCCTGAGTTGCATCGCCATCATTTCCCGCCCCAACCTGCCAGCGCACTTTACCCAAGACCTGGCACCCGGGCATTTCGTCCATGTGCTGGACTGGAGCCCCGAGGCCGCACACTTCCTCGACGCCCTGGGAGTACAGGCGGTGATCGCAGGGTGCGAGACCGCCATCCACCTCACCGACCGCCTCGCCAAGCAACTTGGCCTGCGGGGCAACAGCCCCGTCACCAGTGGCGCGCGGCGCAACAAATACATCATGCAGCAGGCGCTGGAACAGCGCGGTGTGACCCACATCCCGACCCGCCTGGTAACCCGCCCACGGCAGATCGCGCAGGCGCTGGAGGCCGTGGATGACGGGCGCCAGTACGTGGTCAAGCCCATCAATTCCGCCGCCTCCCAGGGGGTGGTGTTTGCCACGGGCCGCCAGGCGGTGGCCCAGGCCCTGGGCAGCGCCGGGTGGGAGCAGAAGAACGACCTGGGGGAAACCAACCTGGGGTTTGTGCTGCAGCCGTTCATCAGCGGGCCGGAATACGTGGTCGACATGGTCGCGTTCAGTGGCCAGTACCATATCGCCTCGGTGTGCCGGTACACCAAGATCCGGCGCAACGGCAGCCCCTTCGTCTACGACAGCCTCGACACCCTGGACCCGGCGGACGAGGCGCTGGCGCCGCTGCTGGCCTACGCCCGCCAGGCCGCCGCCGCGCTGGACGTGGCAGTCGGGCCGCTGCACATGGAGATCATCTGGGCGAAAGACGGCCCGGTGATGATCGAGGCCGGCGCGCGCCTGCACGGCGGCATTGCCCCACAGCTGTTCCAGCAGGTGTACCAACCGGACCTGTTGTCGCTGGCCGTCGACAGCTACCTGGGCCGCCCCGCGCCTGCGGGACCGGGCTACTCGCGGCAGGCCCGGCATGGCCGCATCGGCTTCTTCTGGACCGACCAGCCAGGCACCTTCCAAGGCCCCGGCAACGAACGCGCGGCGGCCACGGTGCCCGGCTACGGCGGCCACCGCTACTTCGTCAGCCCAGGCAGCGCGCTGCCCGCCACCCTCGACTTCGCCACCTGCCCGGGGCTGTTCTGGCTGAGCCACGACGACCCGGACCAATTGGACCGCGGCGCTGAACAGCTGCGCGCCTTGCTATGGGGCCACTGAGACCTCAGCGCCAGGCGGTGAGCACCGGGTTGATGACCACTTCCCGCACCTGCTCCAGGGCCAGGATCTGGCCCTTGAGCGCCATCAGCTCTTCGAAGGTGCGATAGCTGACCTGCAGCAACATGTCGGTGTCACCGAACAGCGAGTAGGCATGGATGATCTGCGCGTGCGCCTGGAGCTGCGGGAACACCAGGTGGCAGCTGTTGCCCTCCAGTTGCAGCATCAGGAAAGCGCTCTGGTCACCCTTGTCGTCTTCGGCGACGTTGATGGTGAAGCCGAGGATGACGCCGCTGTCGACCAGCTTCTGCACCCGTGCCTCCACCGCCGTGCGCGACTTGTGCACCTGCCGCGCCAGCTGCGCCAGGCTGACCCTGGCGTCTTCCTTCAACGCAGCGATGATCTGCTTGTCGACCTTGTCCATGTTCACGTTCCTGCAGGCTCACCCGCGCCACGGCGGCTGATCCACAGCGACGCCAGTATCACCGCGCCGCCCAGCGCCAGGCGGCCCAGGGGCTCGCTGTGGTTCCAGAACAACAGGTTCATCAGCAGCCCGGTGGGGATGTGCAGGTTGTTCATCACCGCCAGGGTGCCGCCGCTGACCTGGCTGGCGCCCTTGTTCCAGGCGTACATGCCCAGCGCCGTGGCCACCAGGCCGAGGAACACCAGCACGCCCCACTGGGTCAGGTCTTGCGGCAGGTGCTGGGGGTTGCCGAACGCCAGGAACGCCGGCAAGGCCACCAGCAACGCGCCGACGAAGAAGTAGCCGAAACGGCGGTACTGCGGCTCGTCGCTGGGGTAGCGCGCCACCAGCCGCTTGTACAGCACCTGGCCGGCGGCGTAGGTGAAGTTGGCCAGTTGCAGCAGCAGGAAGCCCATGAAGAAGTCCGGGGCGATGCGGTCGAAGCGGATGATCGCCGCGCCCGCCACTGCCACCAGGGCGGCCAGCAGCGCCCAGGGGTTGAAGCGGCGGTTGAGGGCGTCTTCGATCAGGGTCACGTGCAGCGGCGTGAGGATGGTGAACAGCAGCACCTCGGGCACGGTCAGCACGCGGAAGCTCAGGTACAGGCACACGTAGGTGACACCGAACTGCAGCGCGCCGATCAGCAGCATCGAGCGCACGAACCCCGGCGCCATGCCGCGCCAGCGGCTCAGCGGAATGAACACCAGGCCGGCAATGATGACGCGCGCAAGCACGGCGAAGTAGCTGTCCACGTGGCCAGCCAGGTAGACGCCGATGAGGTTGAAGGAATATGCCTGAATCAGTGTGACGAGAAGTAGATAGCCCATGGGTGCCCCTTGCGTGAGGCGGCGACCTTAATCAATTGCCCGGCACGGGGCAACCCACGGGGTCGCGGTGGCGCCCCGTAGCCGCTGCCGCAGGCTGCGCTGGCCCTGTGCCTCGCTGCACATCTGCAGGGTTCATGCAGGCCAGCGCAGCCTGGCGGCAGCGGCTACGGGCCTGGCGTGGGATGCGGGCAATAAAAAAACCCGGCACGCGTGGGGGACGCGGCCGGGTTGAAGCACCAAGGAGCGGGAAGTGCAGAAAAAGGAGCAATCAATCGATGAATCAAGCCACCTGGGCCACCAGCGCCTTGGCCTGGTTCAGGCCTTTCTCGCTGAAGTCGCCACCCAGGTTCATGCCCTCGGCATGAATGAACTGCACGTCGTGGATGCCGATGAAGGCCAGCACCTGGCGCAGGTAGGGTTCCTGGTGGTCAGCGCTGCTGCCGGCGTAGATGCCGCCACGGGCGGTCAGCACGATGGCGCGCTTGCCGGTGAGCAGGCCCTGGGGGCCGGTCTCGGTGTACTTGAAGGTCACCCCGGCGCGCAGCACGTGGTCGAGCCAGGCCTTGAGGGTGCTGGGAATGGCGAAGTTGTACATGGGCGCGGCCAGCACCAGCACGTCGGCAGCCAGCACTTCCTCGGTCAGCGCGTTGGAGCGGGCCAGGGCCTGCAGTTCCTCGGCGCTGCGCTGGGCCTCGGGCTTCATCCAGCCACCCAGCAGGTCGGCGTCCAGGTGCGGCACCGGGTCGGTGGCCAGGTCGCGCACGCTGATGACGTCCGCCGGGTGGGCCGACTGCCACTGGTCAATGAACTGCGCGGTGAGCTGGCGCGAGATGGAACCGTCTTTGCGGGCGCTGCTTTCGATGATCTGTACGCGGGACATGGGCTTGGCCTCCAATCAGGTGCGCTGAGTTGATGGAGGCCATGTTAGAGAGGGAATAGTTGATAAAAAAGCGCAAAAAACCGCTTCAACCTATCAATTAAGTTGATTTACCAAGCCGTTCCTCTACTCTATTTCCCATGCGCTCATGCTGGCTTGCAGGTGATCGTCAGGCGCAACTTGAGAATGTCGCGGTTGAAGCGCTGCAAGGCGCTGGCGGTCTGCCCGGGTTCCACCCGCACCTTGCGGGTGCGCGGGGATTCGGGGCCGTTGCGGAAGACCACGGTGCATTCCGCGGCTTCCGGCCCGTCGTTGCGCAGGTCGATCGAACCCATGTCACCGGCGGTGTCATAAGTGGTGTAGGAGATTTCGGTACCCGCCAGGTGTTTTTCCACCTCGATGGGGTAGGCGAAGGCAGCCACGGGCAACAGCGTCAGCAAGAGCGCACAGCAACTTTTCATTCGGCAGTCTCCAATAGGGAATTGCCAGCTTAGGACATCAGGAGCCGATGATGAAAGCGCCCCGCGTTACCCTGGATCAGTGGCGAACCTTGCAGGCAGTGGTCGACCATGGCGGTTTCGCCCAGGCCGCCGAAGCCCTGCACCGTTCCCAGTCGTCGGTCAGCTACACCGTGGCGCGCATGCAGGACCAACTGGGCGTGCCGCTGTTGCGCATCGACGGGCGCAAGGCCGTGCTCACCGAGGCCGGCGGCGTGCTGCTGCGCCGCTCGCGGCAGCTGGTGAAGAACGCCAGCCAGCTGGAAGACCTGGCCCACCACATGGAACAGGGCTGGGAGGCCGAGGTGCGCCTGGTGGTGGACGCCGCCTACCCCAGCGCCCGCCTGGTGCGCGCGCTGACCGCGTTCATGCCGCAGAGCCGCGGCTGCCGGGTGCGCCTGCGCGAGGAGGTGTTGTCGGGCGTCGACGAGGTGCTGACCGAGGGCGTGGCTGACCTGGCCATCAGCAGCTACAGCATCCCCGGCTACCTGGGCACGGAAATGAGTGCCGTGGAATTCGTCGCCGTCGCCAGCCCGGACCATGCCCTGCACCGCCTCAACCGCGAGCTGAGTTTCCAGGACCTGGAAAGCCAGCTGCAGGTGGTGATCCGCGACAGCGGCCGCCACCAGCCCCGCGACGTCGGCTGGCTGGGCGCCGAGCAACGCTGGACCGTGGGCAGCCTGGGCACCGCCGCCACCTTCGTCGGCAGCGGCCTGGGCTTTGCCTGGCTGCCGCGGCACCTGATCGAGCGCGAGCTGCGCGAAGGCCTGCTCAAGCCACTGAAACTGGAACAGGGTGGCAGCCGCCACCCCACCTTCTACCTTTACTCCAATAAGGACAAACCCCTGGGCCCGGCCACGCAGATCCTCGTCGAACTGCTGCGCCAGTTCGACACCGCGCCCCTGGATGCGCCCTTCGCAGCCCCTCAACAAGCCTGACAGGAGTCGGCCATGGCCTTTTTCGAACACGACGGTTGCGCACTGCACTACGAAGAATACGGCCAGGGCGAACCCCTGCTGCTGGTCCATGGCCTGGGTTCCAGCGCCCCGGACTGGGAATACCAGGTGCCCGACCTGGCCCCCCATTACCGCGTCATCGTGGTGGACCTGCGCGGCCACGGCCGCTCCGACAAGCCCCATGAACGCTACAGCATCGAAGGTTTCGCCGCCGACCTGGCGGCGCTGCTGGAGCGCCTGGGCACCGGCCCGGTGCACTACGTGGGCCTGTCCATGGGCGGCATGACCGGCTTCCAGATGGGTGTCGACTACCCCGCCCTGCTCAAGAGCCTGACCATCGTCAACGCCGCGCCCGAGGTCAAGCTGCGCAAGCCCGACGACTACTGGCAATGGTTCAAGCGCTGGGGCCTGATGCACCTAGTGAGCATGGGCGCCATCGGCAAGGGCCTGGGCGGGAAACTCTTCCCGCTGCCCGAACAGGCCGAGCTGCGGCGCAAAATCAGCGAGCGCTGGGCCCACAACGACAAGCGCGCCTATATCGCCAGCTTCAACGCCATCGTCGGCTGGGGCGTGCAGGAACGCATCGGGCAGATCCGCTGTCCCACCTTGATCATCAGCGCCGACCGCGACTACACCCCGGTGGCACTCAAGGAGCAGTACATCAAGCTGATGCCCAACGCAAAACTGGCGGTCATCGCCAATTCGCGGCACGCTACGCCCCTGGACCAACCCGAATTATTCAACCGGACACTCAAGGACTTCCTCGCCACAGTGTCCTCCACCCCCAAGGATCAACGAGTCCCATGCTGAAAAAAATCGCCCTCGCCGCCTGCTCCCTGATGTTCGCCAGCCAACTGATGGCCGCCGACGCCCAGCACCCCCACGTGCTGATGGACACCAGCTTCGGCAAGGTGGAAATCGAACTGGACATGGTCAAGGCCCCCATCAGCAGCAAGAACTTCCTGGCCTACGTGAACAGCGGCTTCTACAACAACACCATTTTCCACCGCGTGATCCCCGGCTTCATGGTGCAGGGCGGCGGCTTCACCCCGCAGATGACCGAGAAGGAAACCCGCGACCCCATCAAGAATGAAGCCGAGAACGGCCTGAAGAACGTGCGTGGCACCCTGTCGATGGCGCGCACCAGCGTGGTTGACTCGGCCACCAGCCAGTTCTTCATCAACGTCAACGACAACGCCATGCTGGACCACGGCAACCGCGACTTCGGCTACGCCGTGTTCGGCAAGGTGGTGAGCGGCATGGACGTGGTCGACCAGATCGTCCACGTGCAGACCACCAGCAAGGGTGGCATGCAAGACGTGCCTGCCGACCCCATTCTGATCAAGTCGGCCAAGCGCGTCGACTGACGGCCTGCCCCGAAGGCCAGGCCCAGCACAGGAGTTTTCGCCCCATGCTTTACCGCCGTTTCGAAAAATGGATCGATATCTTCCGTGAGGCGCCCACCGAGTCGCCACCCACCCGGGTGCTGGCCTTCTACGTGTACTACCTGCGCCAGGTCTGGCCCAGCTTCGCCGCCCTGCTGGTAGTGGGGCTGGTGGGCGCGCTGATCGAGGTAGCGTTGTTCAGCTACCTCAGCCGCATCATCGACCTGGCCCAGGGCACGCCCAACGTGCACTTCTTCACTGACCACGGCCTGGAACTGACGTGGATGGCCGTAGTGGCCCTGGTGTTGCGGCCGATCTTCGTCGGCCTGCACGACCTGCTGGTGCACCAGACCATCAGCCCGGGCATGACCAGCATGATCCGCTGGCAGAACCACAACTACGTGCTCAAACAGAGCCTGAATTTCTTCCAGAACGATTTCGCCGGGCGCATCGCCCAGCGCATCATGCAGACCGGCAACGCCCTGCGTGACTCGGCGGTGCAGGCGGTGGACGCGCTCTGGCACGTGCTGATCTACGCCATCAGCTCGTTGATCCTGTTCGCCGAGGCGGACTGGCGCCTGATGATCCCGCTGATCAGCTGGATCCTCGCCTACATCGTCGCCCTCTACTACTTCGTACCACGGGTGAAGGAGCGCTCGGTGATCTCCTCCGATGCCGGCTCCAAGCTGATGGGCCGCATCGTCGACGGCTACACCAACATCGCCACCCTGAAGCTGTTCGCCCACACCAACATGGAACAGCGCTACGCCCGCGAGGCCATCAGCGAGCAGACGGAAAAATCCCAGCTGGCCAGCCGCGTCATCACCAGCATGGACGTGGCCATCACCACCCTCAACGGCCTGCTGATCGTCGGCACCACGGGCCTGGCCCTGTGGCTGTGGACCCAGTCGCTGATCTCGGTGGGCGCCATCGCCCTGGCCACCGGCCTGGTGATTCGCATCGTCAACATGTCCGGCTGGATCATGTGGGTGGTCAACGGCATCTTCGAGAACATCGGCATGGTCCAGGACGGCCTGCAGACCATCGCCCAGCCGGTCAGCGTCACCGACGCCAAGAACGCGCCCAAGCTGAAGGTGGACCGCGGCGCGGTGCGTTTCGACAACGTCGACTTCCACTACGGCAAGGGCAGCAAGATCATCGAGAGCCTGACCCTGGACATCCGCCCCGGCGAGAAGATCGGCCTGATCGGCCCCTCCGGCGCCGGCAAGTCCACCCTGGTGAACCTGTTGCTGCGCCTGTATGACCTGCCGGGCGGGCGCATCCTCATCGACGGCCAGGACATCGCCCACGTCAGCCAGGAAAGCCTGCGCGCGCAGATCGGCATGATCACCCAGGACACCTCGCTGCTGCACCGTTCCATCCGCGACAACCTGCTGTACGGCCGCCCCGGCGCCAGCGAAGCGCAACTGTGGGACGCCGTGGTGAAAGCGCGCGCCGACGAATTCATCCCGCACCTGTCCGACGCCCAGGGCCGCACCGGCCTGGACGCCCACGTGGGCGAGCGCGGCGTGAAGCTGTCCGGCGGCCAGCGCCAGCGCATCGCCATCGCCCGGGTGCTGCTGAAAAACGCGCCCATCCTGATCATGGACGAAGCCACCTCGGCGCTGGACTCGGAGGTGGAAGCAGCGATCCAGGAAAGCCTGGAAACCCTGATGCAGGGCAAGACCGTGATCGCCATCGCCCACCGCCTGTCCACCATCGCCAAGATGGACCGGCTGGTGGTGCTGGAGAAGGGCCGCATCGTCGAGCTGGGTAGCCACAAGGAGCTGCTGGCGCACCAGGGGTTGTATGCGCGGTTGTGGCACCATCAGACGGGCGGGTTCGTGGGGATTGATTGAGGCGGGACGCCGCCTTCGGCGGCTGCTACGGGGTGTCTGGCTGGCGGTAAGGCAGCGCCGCCCGCGCCTCTTCGGCGTATGCCCTCACCCCGGCGCGCTCTTCGTGGAGGAATTCCGCTACTGCGTTCTTTAGCCCCGGATGGCTCAGGTAATGCCACGACCGGGTAATCACCGGTTCGAACCCGCGAATCAGCTTGTGCTCGCCCTGCGCCCCGGCGTCGAAGCGCTGGAAGCCCTGGGCGATGGCGTAGTCCATGCCCTGGTAGAAGCAGGTCTCGAAGTGCAGGCGGTCGAACTCGGCCAGGCAGCCCCAGTAGCGGCCGTACAGGGTGTCGCCGCCCACCAGGCTGAAGGCCATGGCCACTGCCCTGCCGCCCTGGCGGGCGAAGACCACGCGGATGGCCTCGGGCATGCGTTCGGCCAGCAGGCTGAAGAAGTTGCGCGTCAGGTAAGGGGCCTGGCGACGCACCGCGTAGGTGTTGGCGTAGCAGGCGTAGACGAAGTCCCACTCGGCTTCGGTGAGGCTGTGGCCCTCGCGCCAGTCGAACTCGAAGCCCTGCCCCGCTACCTGCTCGCGCTCCTTGCGCATCTGCTTGCGCTTGCGCGAGGCCAGGCCGTCGAGGAAGTCCTGGAAGTCGCGGTAGCCGCGGTTGTGCCAGTGGTACTGGCAGCCCAGGCGCTCCAGCCAGCCGGGCTGGTCGGTGATCAACGCGTCCAACGCCGGGTCGGTGAAGTTGATGTGGGCGCCAGATAGCGCTTCCACCTCCACGTACCCCGGCAGCGCCTGCAACAAGGCCTGGCCGCTGCCCAGCAGGCGCGGCCCGGCCACCGGGCTGAAGGGCACGGCGCACAGCAACTTGGGGTAATAGTCGATGCCGGCGCGGCGGCAGGCGTCGGCCCAGCCGTGGTCGAACACGTATTCGCCGTAGGAGTGCCATTTGCGGTAGGCGGGCATGGCCGCGACCAGCGTGCCGTCCTCAATGTGCAGCAGGTGCTCGGGACGCCAACCGGACTGTTTGCCCAGGCTGCCACTGTCTTCCAGGGCGCTGAGGAAGGCGTGGCGCAGGAATGGCTGGTCGATGGGCAGCAAGGCGTCCCAGTCGCTGGCGGCGACTTCATCCAGGCTGTGCGCGACGTGCAATGGCATGGCAATCCCCTCGTTGGAAGGGGCAAGAATGCCATATTTGCGCCCTGACCTGTAGCAGCGGCCGCAGGCCGCGTCGATGACCGCGGTGCCTGGGACGCGGCCTGCGGCCGCTGCTACGGGCAAAAAAAGCCCCGCACTGGGCGGGGCAAGAGAGAGCTTTAACGGATGAGGAAAAAGCGCGTTACAGCAGTGGCAGTGTGTAGCTGAGGATCACACGGTTTTCGTCCTGGTCGCGCTGGCCTGGAATGTCGTTGCGCCACATGGCGTTTTTCCAGGTGAAGCCCAGGCCCTTGAAGGTGCCTTCCGGTACCACGTAGGCCAGGGTCAGGTCGCGTTCCCATTCCGAGCGGCCGGAGCCGGCGACGGTGCCGTTGGAGGCCACGGTGTCGATGTTGTCGCCACGCAGGTAGACCAGGCCGACGGTTGCGCCTGGCAGGCCCAGGGCAGCGAAGTCATACGAGTAGCGGGCTTGCCAGGTGCGCTCGCCAGCACGGCCGAACTTCTGGATTTGCATGTCGGTGATGGTGCCGTTGGACGAACCGTCGCCCTGGTTCAGCCACGGGAAGTCCGAGCTGCCATTGCTGACCTGGTAACCGCCACCGAAGGTGTGACCGGCCACGGTGTACAGGAACAGGCCGCTGTACAGGTTGTTATCGACCGGGCCCTTGCCGCTGGCCACGCCACTGTAGTTACCGGTGGTGTAGTAGGCCGAATCGTTGCCGTTGGCGCCGTCGTCGGTGCTGTGGAACGCACGCAGGTCAGACTTCAACACACCCGGGCCGATGGCCCAGTTGTGGGTCAGGCCCAGGAAGTGCTGTTTGTAGAAGTCGTTCAGCTCACCGTAGTAGTACTGCAGCAGCAGGTCCTTGGTGACCTTGTAGTCGGCGCCGCCGTAGTAGAACTTGTTGCTGCGCTCGCCGATGTTGCTGTTGCCGCTGCCGTTGGCGCCGCTGATGGAGAGGTTTTCGTAGTTGCTGGAGTTACGGCCCTTGGCCTGGTCGATCTGACCAGCGACCAGCGTCACGTCCTTGATATCGTTCGAGGTGATCTGGCCACCCTCGAAGGTCTGTGGCAGCAGGCGACCGTCGTTGTACTGGATGACCGGCAGCTTGGGCATCAGGGTACCGATCTTCAGCTCGGTCTTGGAGATCTTGGCCTTGGCGGTGAGGCCGACGTTGCCGAAGTCATCCACGGCCTTGTTGCCGTCGCTTGGGAACACGGTGCCGCCGTCCAGGGCACCGGTGGGGTTGCCGTGCTTGTACGGGCTGGAGTCCAGGCGCACGCCCAGCATGGCCAGGGCATCGACGCCGAAGCCCACGGTGCCGGCGGTGTAGCCCGACTGGAAGTCCACGACGAAAGCCTGGCCCCATTCGGCCTGGTAGTTGGCGTTCTTGGCCGCGCCCGAATCACGGTTGTCGGTGTTGATGTAGTAGTTGCGCAGCTTCAGGGTCGCCTTGCTGTCTTCAAGAAAGCCTTCGGCCATAGCCTGCTGCGCCATGATACCCAGAGCCATGGTCAGGGCCACGGTGGACTTGTTCATTGATTTACTCCTTTGAGTACTGCTTTTTTAAGTTTTTTCAGCGGCGCTGCCTGGTATGCGAACGCAAGTCCGGCAAGCTTTATGGGAGGGCATCTTGACCAGCGGATATTTCAGCGAGGTGGCTCGTTTATTAAGATTTGATGACAGCGGAACTTTTTGAAATGAAGATTAGTTAATGTTCGAACGCAGAAATGGGGCCTGTAGCGCCGCCAGACACGCCTAGACATGAAAGAAGGTTCATGTAGCAGCGGCCAAAGGCCGCGTCACGAACGCTGCAAGAAGGGGAAATGAGAGGGGGCCCGGACGCCGCCTGGCGGCAGCTGCTACGGGGAGTGAAAACGCCACCGTTGCGGTGGCGTTTTGGTCGAGCGGCAGGGGTTACAGCTTGCGCAGGATCACGCTGCCGATGGAATAGCCAGCGCCAAACGAGCTGAGTACCGCCAGCGAGCCCTTGCCCAGGTCGTCCTGGTGCTTGTGGAAGGCGATCACCGAGCCCGCTGAGCTGGTGTTGGCGTAGGTGTCGAGGATCACCGGTGCCTCTTCTTCGGTAGCCTCGCGGCCCAGCAGCTTCTTGACGATCAGGTGGTTCATGCTCAGGTTGGCCTGGTGCAGCCAGAAGCGCTTGACGTCGTTGACGTCGATGCGGTTCTCGCCCAGGTGCTGGCCGATCAGCTCGGCCACCATCGGGCACACCTCGCGGAACACCTTGCGGCCTTCCTGCACGAACAGCTTGTCCGGGGCACCGATGCCCTCCTCCGCCGCGCGGTTGAGGAAGCCGAAGTTGTTGCGGATGTTGTTGGAGAACTGGGTCAGCAGCTTGGTGCTGACCACCTCGAACTGGTACGGCGAAGTGGCCAGGTCGGCACGCTCGACCACCACCGCGGTGGCGGCGTCGCCAAAGATGAAGTGGCTGTCGCGGTCACGGAAGTTCAGGTGGCCGGTGCAGATCTCCGGGCTGACCACCAGCACCGCGCGGGCCTGGCCCAGGGCCACGCTGTTGTAGGCGGCCTGGATGCCGAAGGTCGCCGAGGAGCAGGCCACGTTCATGTCGAAGCCGAAGCCCTGCACACCCAGCGCCTGCTGCACTTCGATGGCCACGGCCGGGTAGGCGCGCTGCAGGTTGGAGCAGGCGACGATCACCGCGTCGATGTCGGCGGCAGTCTTGCCGGCGCGTTGCAGCGCCTGCTCGGCGGCGGCCACGGCCATCTGGCAGAGGATCGACTGCTCGTCGTTGGAACGCTCCGGCAGGCGTGGCTTCATGCGCTGCGGGTCGAGGATGCCGGCCTTGTCCATGACGAAGCGGCTCTTGATGCCCGAGGCCTTCTCGATGAAGGCGGCGCTGGACTCGGTCTGCGCGGCCAGTTCGCCACGCTCGATGGCGGCGGCGTTGTCGGCGTTGAACTGGTGCGCCCAGGTGTTGAAGGACTGCACCAGCTCTTCGTTGGAGATGCTGTCGGCCGGTGTGTACAGGCCGGTGCCGCTGATGACGACGTTATGCACGCTCGTTCCTCTATTATTGGTAGCCGGTGCGGGGCAGCGGCAGAGTGAGTCGCAGTCAATATGGCACTGTAGTACCAATTTACAAAAAGTATTGCCACGGGCGCGAAGGGGGTCAGGCAACCCTGGCTTCGCGGGCGAATCGATGGGCAATTGTGCCAGATTTGCCGAAAAAGTGCCCTTTTCACGATAAAGGGCACTCCTGGCGTCAGGCCTCTACCTGGCTCCACTGTTTGCTTAGGCGCTTGTCGGAGATCGGCACTTTGGTGCCCAGCTGCTGGGCGAACAGCGACACGCGGTATTCTTCGATCAGCCAGCGGTACAGCTCCAGCTCCGGGTCGCGCTTGCCTTCCTGGGCGTGCTTGGCCTGGCGCGCCTGGTACTGGGCCCAGACGTTGCCCAGTTCGATGCTCCACACGCGGTCCTTCTGCACCTGGCTGCCCAGCTTCTCCAGGCGCATTTCCACGGCCTTGAGGTAGCGCGGCAGCTCCTTGAGCCAGGCCGACGGCGTCTGCCGGACGAAGCCGGGGTACACCAGCTGGCTCATTTGCGCCTTGATGTCGTTGAGCGCCACGGCCTGGGCCAGGTCGATCTTGCCCTTGAAGCGCTTCTGCAGGCCATGCCACAGCTTGAGGATGTCCAGGGTCTGGCGCGCCAGGCGTTCGGCGTGCTCGGCCCAGGCACCGCGCTTGCGCTCGGCCAGCGCCGCCAGGCCGGCGCCGTCGCGCGGCAGGCTGGCTTCGCCTTCAAGAATGCAGGTGTCGAGGCTGGCCAGCAGGATATCTTCCACCAGCGCCTCGATGCGCCCCAGCTCACGGTACAGCAGGCCCAGCTCGGTCTGGCCCGGCAGCTTGCCGCGCAGGAACTTGGCCGGCTCGGCCAGTTGCTGCAACAGCAGGCGCTGCAGCGCGCGGCGATGCTGGAATTCGGCTTCGGCGGCGGTGGAGAAACGGCCTTCCTTGACGGTGCCGTTCTCTTCAACCAGCGCCGGGTACACGGTCATCGACAGCCCGGCAATCTTCTGCTGGGTGGTCTCGGCCACGGCGGCGAAGGCCTTGGCCTCCACTGGCTGCTGGCTCTTGGCCGACTGCGGCGCCGCCAGGGCAGCCTGGCTGGCCTGCACGAAGCGGGCGGTCAGCTCGGCCAGGTCGCGGCCTTCACCAAGGAACTTGCCCTGGCCGTCCAGCACTTCGATGTTCATGCGCAGGTGGCTGTCCACCTGCTGCTCGGCCTCGGCCCAGGCCTCGTCGCTGACCCGCGCACCGGTCATGCGCAGCAGCTCGCGGCCCAGGGCCTGGGGCAGCGAGCCGTCGCCGAAGCTGATTCGCGCCAGCGCCGCGCGGACAAAGTCCGGCACCGGCACGAAGTTCTTGCGGATGGCCTTGGGCAGGTTACGCACCAGGGCAATGCACTTGGCTTCCAGCAGGCCGGGCACCAGCCACTCCAGGCGCTCGTTGGGCAGCGCCGGCAGCAACGGCGCCGGCACGCTCACGGTGACACCGTCGCGGGGGTGGTTGGGCTCGAAGTGGTAGCTCAGGGCCAGGGTCAGGTCGCCCAGGCGCAGGGTGTCCGGGTACTGGCCGGCAGTGACTTCGCTGGCCTCGCGGGCCAGCACGTCTTCCTCGCGCATGATCAGCAGCTTCGGGTGCTTCTGGCTCTCGGTCTTGTACCAGTGGTCGAAGGTCGCCGTCTGGTGGATCTCGGCCGGCACCCGCGCGTCATAGAAGGCGTACAGGGTTTCCTCGTCGGCGAGGATGTCGCGGCGCCGCGCCTTGGCTTCCAGGGCGTCCAGCTGCTCGAGCAGCTCGCGGTTGGCCACCAGGCATTTGGCCCGCGACTGGATCTCGCCACGCACCAGGCCTTCGCGGATAAACAGCTCGCGCGACACCACCGGGTCCACCGGCCCGTAGTGCACGGGGCGGCGGCCGACCACGATGAGGCCGAACAGGGTGATCTGCTCGTACGCCACCACCTGGCCGCGCTTCTTCTCCCAATGGGGCTCGAAGTGGTTCTTCTTGATCAGGTGGCCGGCCAGGGGCTCGATCCAGTCGGCGTCGATCTTGGCCACCATGCGCGCGTACAGCTTGGTGGTCTCCATCAGCTCGGCAGTCATCAGCCACTGCGGGCGTTTCTTGCCGATGCCCGACGAGGGGTGAATCCAGAAACGCCGCTGGCGGGCGCCCAGGTAGTCGCCTTCCTCGGTCTTCTGGCCGATCTGGCTGAGCAGGCCGGAGAGAATCGCCTTGTGGAATTTCGGGTAGTCGGCCGGCTCCTTGTTGATGGTCAACTGCAGGTCGCGGCAGATCAGGCTCAACTGCCGGTGCGCATCGCGCCACTCGCGCAGGCGCAGGTAGTTGAGGAAGTTCTTGCGGCACCAGTTGCGCAGCGGGCTGGCGGTCAGGGCCTGGCGCTGCTCTTCGAAGCCGCGCCACAGGTTGACCAGGGCGGCGAAATCGGAATCGGCGTCTTTCCACTGCGCGTGGGCCTGGTCTGCGGCCTGCTGGCGCTCGGGCGGGCGCTCGCGCACATCCTGCACCGACAGCGCACTGGCGATGATCAGCACTTCCTGCAGGCTGCCCTGCTTGGCCGCCTCCAGCAGCATGCGGCCCATGCGCGGGTCCACCGGCAGGCGCGCCAGCTGGCGGCCGATGGGCGTGAGCTGGTTCTCGCGGTTGACCGCCGACAGCTCCTGCAGCAGGTTGAAGCCGTCGGTGATGGCCTTGCCATCCGGCGGCTCGATGAACGGGAACTGGTCGATCTCGCCCAGGCGCAGGTGCAGCATCTGCAGGATCACCGCGGCAAGGTTGGTGCGCAGGATCTCGGGGTCGGTGAATTCGGGGCGGGCGATGAAATCCTCTTCGCTGTACAAGCGAATGCAGATGCCCGGCTCCACCCGGCCGCAGCGGCCCTTGCGCTGGTTGGCGCTGGCCTGGGACACCGCCTCGATGGGCAGGCGCTGGACCTTGGCGCGGTAGCTGTAGCGGCTGATGCGCGCGGTGCCGCTGTCGATCACGTAGCGGATGCCCGGCACGGTCAGCGAGGTTTCGGCGACGTTGGTCGCCAGCACCACGCGGCGGCCCGGGTGGCTCTGGAAGATCTTCTGCTGCTCGGCCGGCGACAGGCGCGCGTACAGCGGCAAAATCTCGGTGTGCTTGAGCTGGGCCTTGCGCAGCATTTCCGCGGCGTCGCGAATCTCGCGCTCGCCGGGCAGGAACACCAGCACGTCGCCCGGGCGCTTGCCTTCGCTGCGCTCGAACGCGGCAATTTCATCCAGGGTAGCGATGATCGCCTGGTCGACGGTGAGGTCGTCCTCGACGCTGTTGCCCTCCTCGTCCTGCTCGCTGGTCAGCGGCCGGTACCAGGTGTCCACCGGGTAGGTGCGGCCCGACACTTCGATGATCGGCGCGTCGTCGAAGTGCTTGGAGAAGCGTTCCAGGTCGATGGTCGCCGAGGTGATGATCACCTTCAGGTCCGGGCGGCGCGGCAGCAGGGTCTTCAGGTAGCCCAGCAGGAAGTCGATGTTCAGGCTGCGCTCGTGGGCTTCGTCGACGATGATGGTGTCGTAGCGTTCCAGGAAGCGGTCGTGCTGGGTCTCGGCCAGCAGGATGCCGTCGGTCATCAGCTTGACCAGGGTGTTGGCGTCGCTCTGGTCCTCGAAGCGCACCTGGTAGCCCACCAGCGCGCCCAGCGGCGTGGCCAGTTCCTCGGCCACGCGGGTGGCCACGCTGCGGGCGGCGATCCGCCGGGGCTGGGTGTGGGCGATCAGGCCGTGCTGGCCGCGGCCCAGCTCCAGGCAGATCTTGGGCAGCTGGGTGGTTTTGCCCGAGCCGGTCTCGCCGGCGATGATCAGCACCTGGTGCTCGGCAAGGATCTTCTTGATCTCGTCGCGCTTGGCGGCAATCGGCAGGCTGTCGTCGTAGCGAATGGTCGGCACGCTCTGCCGGCGCGCGGTGACCTGGGCCATGGACGCCTGCGCCCGCTCGACCCACTGCCCCAGCTTGACCTCGTCGGGCTTCTTGCGCAGCTCGTGCAATTGCCGACGCAGGCGATGGCGATCGCCGATCATGGCCTGGTCGAGGTTCTTGAACAGTGTGTCGATAACGGGATTGTGGTCGGTCATCAGGTACGCAAATGGCTACGCGGCAAAAAGAATGGGCAGGATTGTCGCAGATTTGGCCCCTTCATTCCTAATCCCTCCGCGAATCCGTAGCCGCTGCCGCCAGGCTGCGCTGGCCCTGGCGTTCGCTGCAGATCTTCCGTGGGCACGATGGCCAGCGCAGCCTGCCGGCAGCGGCTACATTGTTTAACGCCAGCCGTACTGAAGGTACGACAATCCCGATTTAACCACCCGGGACCACCATGCAACCATCCAGGCACCATGAACGCCACCCCGCTTCCCCCCGCCAGCACCGAACCGCGCACCCCGCGCCGTAGCGTCTGCCTGCGCCCCGGGGAGAACCCGCTGTTCAACGTGATCCTGGCCTTCTGGGCCCTGTGGCACTGCCGCCACGCCCGCCCGCCGGACGCCGCCCTCGCTGCCTGACCAACCTTGTACTCCCGTCATCGCGACGGGCCGTTCACGTGTGCGCAAGCGAGAGCCCACCCATGCATTTTGCCCCCCTGCAACAGGCCCAGGCGTTCCTGGACCAACACCCGCATATTGAAATGTTCGAACTGTTCATCCTCGACGCCAACGGCGTGCCACGCGGCAAGCTGCTGCACCGCGATGAACTGCTGGCCGTGTACCAGAGCGGCCGGCCGCTGCCTAGCACCATCCTGGGCCTGACCCTGAACGGCGACGACGTGGAAAACTCCGGCCTGGTGTGGGACGTGGGCGACATCGACTGCCGCGCCTACCCGCTGGAAGGCAGCCTCGTGCCGCTGCCGTGGCGCAAGATTCCGACCGCGGCGGTGCAGGTCAGCATGCACCCCACCGAGGGCCTGCCCGCCACCGTGGCCGACCCGCGCCATGTGCTGGTCAAGGTGATCGATGCCTTGAAGGCCGACGGCTTGCACCCGGTGATGGCCTGCGAGCTGGAGTTCTACCTGCTCGATGCCAAGCGCGACGCCAACGGCCGCCCGCAACCGGCGCTGGACGCCGACGGCGCCCGCCCGCGCAGCACTCAGGTGTACGGCCTGCGCGAGCTGGAGCAGATCGAGCCGTTCCTCGCCGACCTGTATGCCGCCTGCAAGCAGCAGGGCATTCCGGCGCGCACGGCGATTTCCGAATACGCCCCCGGCCAGGTGGAGATCACCCTGGAGCACGGCGGCGCGCTGTTGGCCATGGACCAGGCGGTGCGCTACAAACGCATCGTCAAGGGCGTGGCGCACCAGCACGGCATGCAGGCCTGCTTCATGGCCAAGCCCTTCGATGACCTGGCCGGCACCGGCATGCACATGCACGTCAGCCTGGCCGACGCCGACGGCCACAACCTCTACGCCAGCGAAGACAAGGCCGGCACGCCGCTGCTGCGCCAGTCGGTGGGCGGCATGCTTGCCCACCTGCTCGACAGCCTGCTGCTGTTCTGCCCCAACGCCAATTCCTACCGGCGCTTCCAGGCCAACAGCTACGCGCCCCTGGCGCCCACCTGGGGCGTCGACAACCGCACCGTCAGCCTGCGCGTGCCGGGCGGGCCGGCCAACACCCGGCACATCGAACACCGCATCTGCGGCGCCGACGCCAACCCGTACCTGGCCGCGGCGGCCATCCTGGCGGCCATTCACGACGGCATTCGCCAGCAGCGCGACCCCGGCGCGCCGGTGCAGGGCAACGGCTATGCGCAGGCCACGCACTTCCTGCCCACTGACTGGCTGACCTCGCTGACTGCCCTGGAGCGTTCCGAATGGGCGCGCGAGGCCCTGGGCGATGGGTTCCTCAAGGTGTACCTGGCGGTCAAGCGCGCCGAGTACCGGCAGTTCATGGCCGAGGTAGGCGAACAGGATTGGCGCTGGTACCTGACCAACGCCTGATCCTGCTTCACCCCAATATCCGTAGCCGCTGCCGCCAGGCTGCGCTGGCCCTCGTTTACGCTGAAGATCTCCAGCGAGGCGCAGGGCCAGCGCAGCCTGCGGCAGCGGCTACATCATCCGTTTTCAGGAATAGCCATGACTCAACGCATCAACTCCTACTACACCGCCACCCTCAACCAGGAAACCGACTTCCCGGTGCTGCAGGGCCTCCATAGCGTCGACGTGGCCATCATCGGCGGCGGCTTCACTGGCGTGGCCACCGCCGTGGAACTGGCGGAAAAAGGCCTGAAGGTGGCCCTGCTGGACACCCACAAGATCGGCTGGGGCGCCAGCGGGCGCAACGGTGGCCAGGTCACCGGCAGCCTTTCCGGCGACGAGGCCATGCGCAAGCAGATGCGCCGCAAGCTGGGCGCCGAGGTGGATGATTTCATCTGGCACCTGCGCTGGCGCGGGCACCAGATCATCGAGCAGCGGGTGGCGAAATACGGCATTGAGTGCGACCTCAAGCACGGCCACCTGCACGCGGCCATGAAGCCGTCGCACCTGACCGAACTGCGCGCCTCGCTGGAAGAAGCCCAGGCCCGTGGCATGGGCGACCAGGTGACGCTGCTGGACCAGGCCGGCGTGCGCCAGCACCTGGACAGCCCGCTGTACCTGGGCGCCCTGAAGAACACCCGCAACATGCACCTGCACCCGCTCAACCTGTGCCTGGGCGAGGCCCGCGCGGCGCAGTCGCTGGGGGCGCTGCTGTTCGAGCACAGCGAGGTGCTGGACATTGTCCATGGCCCGCGCCCCGCCGTGGTCACCGCCAACGGCCGCATAGAAGCCGGGCAGGTGCTGCTGGCCGGCGACGTCTACCACAAGCTGGAACCGGGCAAGCTCAAGGGCAAGATCTTCCCGGCCATGGGCGGCATCGTCACCACCCGCCCGCTGGGCGAACTGGCGCGCCAGCTCAACCCCCAGGACCTGGCGGTCTACGACTGCCGCTTCGTGCTGGACTACTACCGCATGACCGCCGACGGCCGCCTGCTGTTCGGTGGCGGCGCCAACTATTCCGGCAAGGACTCGCGCGACATCGCCGCCGAGCTGCGGCCATGCATCGAGCGCACCTTCCCGCGCCTGCAGGGCGTGGACATCGAATTCGAGTGGAGTTGCGCCATGGGCATCGTGGTCAACCGCATCCCGCAACTGGGCAAGCTGTCGGACAACGTCTGGTACTGCCAGGGCTATTCGGGGCATGGCATCGCCACCAGCCACATCATGGGCGAGATCATGGCCAACGCCATGACCGGCACCCTGGGGCAGTTCGACACCTTTGCCGGCTGCCAGCACATCAAGGTGCCCATGGGCGATGTGCTGGGCAACCCGTTGCTGGCGGTGGGGATGTGGTACTACGGGATGCTGGAAAAACTGCGCTGAAAAACGCCTGTAGCCGCTGCCGCCAGGCTGCGCTGGCCCTATGCCTCGCCGGAAATCTCCAGCGTACGTAAGGGCCAGCGCAGCCTGCGGCAGCGGCTACAGGGTTAGGCGATCTTTTTCAGGCCCAGCTTCTTCAGTTCTTCATCACGCAGTTCACGGCGCAGGATCTTGCCGACGTTGGTGGTCGGCAGGCCGTCGCGGAACTCCACCGAGCGCGGCACCTTGTAACCGGTGACGTTGGCGCGCATGTGCTCCATCACCTGGTCCTTGGTCAGCGTCACGCCCGGCTTGGCGACGATGAACATCTTGATGGCCTCGCCGGACTTCTCGTCCGGCACGCCGATGGCCGCGCACTGCAGCACGCCCGGCAGGGTCACCAGCACGTCTTCCAGCTCGTTGGGGTAGACGTTGAAGCCGGACACCAGAATCATGTCCTTCTTGCGGTCGACGATGCGCATGTAGCCGTCGTCCTGGATCACCGCGATGTCGCCAGTCTTCAGCCAGCCGTCGGCGTCGAGGATCTCGTCGGTGGCATCCTGGCGCTGCCAGTAGCCCTTCATCACCTGCGGGCCCTTCACGCACAGCTCGCCCACTTCGCCCAGGGCCAGTTCGCGGCCGCTGTCATCGGTGACCTTGCAGCGGGTGGACGGCACCGGGATGCCGATAGTGCCCACCTGAATGTTCTGGATCGGGTTCACCGACGCCACCGGGCTGGTCTCGGTCATGCCGTAGCCTTCGCAGATGGCGCAGCCGGTCACGCTTTTCCAGCGGTCGGCAGCGGCCAGTTGCAGGGCCATGCCGCCCGACAGGGTGACCTTCAAGGCCGAGAAGTCGAGGTTGCGGAAGTCGGCGTTGTTGCACAACGCCACGAAGAGGGTGTTCAGGCCGACGAAGCCGCTGAACTTCCACTTCGACAGTTCCTTGACCATGGCCGGCAGGTCGCGCGGGTTGCTGATCAGGATGTTGTGGTTGCCGATCAGCATCATCGCCATGCAATGGAAGGTGAAGGCGTAGATGTGGTACAGCGGCAACGGCGTGATGAGGATCTCGCACCCTTCGTTGAGGTTGGAGGCCATCAGCGCCTTGCACTGCATCATGTTGGCGATCAGGTTGCGGTGGGTGAGCATCGCGCCCTTGGCCACGCCGGTAGTGCCACCGGTGTACTGCAGCACGGCGACGTCTTCGGCGTTGGGGTTGGCTTCGCGCACGGGCTGGCCGTGGCCCTTGGCGAGCACGTCGTTGAATTTGACGGCGGTGGGCAGGTGATAGGCCGGCACCATCTTCTTCACGTACTTGATCACGCTGTTGACCAGCAGGCGCTTGACCGGCGGCAGCAGGTCGCCGACCTGGGTGACGATCACGTGCTTGACCGAGGTCTTGGGCACCACGTTCTGTGCCAGGTGGGCCATGTTGGCCAGGCACACCAGGGCCTTGGCGCCGGAGTCGTTGAACTGGTGTTCCATTTCCCGTGCGGTGTACAGCGGGTTGGTGTTGACCACGATCAGGCCGGCGCGAATCGCACCGAACACCACCACCGGGTATTGCAGCACGTTGGGCAGCTGCACGGCGATTCGATCACCGGGCTGCAAGTCGGTATGCTGTTGCAGGTACGCCGCGAAGGCGCCAGACAGTTCGTACAATTGACCGTAGGTGAGCGTCCTGCCCAGGTTGCTGAACGCCGGCTTGTCGGCGAAGCGCTGGCAGGACTGCTTCAATACAGCCTGAATGTTCGGGTACTCATCAGGATTGATGTCCGCAGCAATACCTGCTGGGTACTTATCCTTCCAGAAATTTTCGATCATGGAAGCCCACTCCTCCAGCACAGCGAATTCATCACCGCTTCGTATGCGATTATTATTGATAGGTGATCACGGTACGTGAAGCACCGATCGATCGAAAGCGCGCCGAGAGTAGCAGCTTTGGAAAAGGTCGCATAGAGGCCGAATTGGCCCGACCGGTCACGGAAATGACTCTATGAATTCCAGTAGTCATTTTTAGAGTAAAAATACTATTGTGCTGGGACCCGGCCTGCGGCCGCTGCTACAAAACCCCTGTAGCAGCGGCCGCAGGCCGCGTCACGGCTCAGGCAATATCACGCAACTCGCGCCGCAAAATCTTGCCCACCGCCGTCATCGGCAGCGACTCGCGCAGCACGATGTGCTTGGGCACCTTGTAGCCGGTGAAGTTGGCCTTGCAGTAGGCCTTCAGCTCCTCGAGGCTCACGCCACTTTCACGCGGCACCACGAACAGCTTCACCGCCTCCCCCGAACGCTCGTCCGGTATGCCGATACAGGCGCAGTTGGCCACCTTGGGGTGGGCCATCACCACGTCCTCGATCTCGTTGGGGTACACGTTGAAGCCCGAGACGATGATCATGTCCTTCTTGCGGTCGACGATGCGCACGAAGCCGTCGGGGTCGATCACGCCGATGTCACCGGTGCGCAGCCAGCCCTCGGCGTCCAGCGCCTCGGCGGTGGCGTCGGGGCGCTGCCAGTAGCCCTTCATCACCTGCGGACCCTTCACGCACAGCTCGCCACGCTCGCCGCCGGGCAGCTCGTTGCCCTGGTCATCGATGATCTTCAACTGCGTGCCCACCACCGGCAGGCCCACGGTGCCCAGGCGCGCGGCGGCGCCGTAGGGGTTGGTGCTGACCACCGGAGAGGTCTCGGTCAGGCCGTAGCCCTCGACGATGCGGCAACCGGTGAGCTTTTCCCAGCGGTCGGCGGTGGCCTTCACCAGCGCCGTGCCGCCGGAGTTGGTGACCTTGAGGTGGGAGAAGTCCAGGTCCTTGAAACCGGGGTGTTCCATCAGCGCCACGAACAGCGTGTTGAGGCCCAGCAGCGCGGTGAACTGCCACTGCTTGAGCTCCTTGATGAACGCGGGGATGTCGCGCGGGTTGCTGATCAGCACGTTGTGGTTGCCGGTGACCATCATGCCCATGCAGTTCGCCGTGAACGCATAGATATGGTACAGCGGCAGCGGCGCGATCATGACCTCCTGGCCTTCGCGCAGGATCTTCACGCCGTGCTCGTCGGTCTGCTCGAAACAGCACAGCACCTGCTGCATGTTGGCCACCAGGTTGCCGTGGGTGAGCATCGCGCCCTTGGACAGGCCGGTGGTGCCACCGGTGTATTGCAGCACGGCGATGTTGTCGAGGGTCAGCGGCACCGGCGTCGGCGTGTGCCCGCGGCCCATGCCGAGGGCGCGCTTGAGCGAAATGGCCTGGGGCAGGTCGAAGGCCGGCACCTTCTTCTTCACCTTGTCCACCAGGGTGTTCACCAGCCAGCCCTTGGCGGCGGGCATCAGGTCGCCCATGCGCGCCTCGATCAGGTAGCTGATACCGGTATCGGGCAGCACTTCCTGCACCAGCTTGCCGAACATGTTCAGGTACACCAGCGCGCGGGCGCCGGAGTCCTTGAACTGGTGGCGCATTTCCCGGGCGGTGTACAGCGGGTTGGTGTTGACCACGATCAGGCCCGCGCGCAAGGCGCCGAACACCACGATGGGGTATTGCAGCACGTTGGGCAGCTGCACGGCGATGCGGTCGCCGGGCACCAGGTCCGTCTCGTGCTGCAGATAGGCGGCGAATTCCGCGCTATGGCGCTCAAGCTCCGCGTAGGTGAGGGTCACGCCCAGGTTGCTGAAGGCCGGGCGGTCGGCGAATTTGCGGCAGGAACGCTCGAACACCTCGACCACCGACTTGTAGGCCCCCAGGTCCAGCGTGGTGGGCACCCCGGCGGGGCGTTTATCGTTCCAGAATTCAGCTTGCATTATTATTGTCCTCTTGCCTGAGCCGATTCAGGCCGCCCATTCCGTACGCAGCGGCCGGTGCTTTGCCGACGTTAGCAGTTAAGCAAGCACTGGCAAACACGCCAGGTGCCGTCATTAACATCGTGAATCTAAATGCTGCGCCGCGCTGGATTCGCGCCATGGGCTATACAATGAGCTCGTCCCCACCGCACCGCGCAAGGAACCGCCATGCCCGCCGAGGCGTTCTGGCTTGAAGCCAGTGATGATTGCCGTTTGTACGTCCATGCCTGGCGGCCCGAGGCGCCGCCCAGGGCCGTGGTGGTGCTGGTGCACGGCATGGCCGACCATGGCGGCCGCTACCAGCGCCTGGGCCAGGCGCTGGCCGCCGCCGGGCTGGCGCTGTACGCCCCGGACCTGCGCGGCCACGGCCACACCGCCGAAGGCGGCGTGCTGGGCCACTACGCCGACGCCAACGGCTGGAACCGCGTGCTCGACGACCTGGCCGTGCTGGCCCGCCACGCTCGCCAGGCCCACCCGGGCGCGCCGCTGTTCCTGCTGGGCCACAGCATGGGCAGCTACCTGGTGCAGGGCTACCTGCTGCACCACAGCGCCAGCGTGCAGGGCGCGATTCTCAGCGGCTCCAACTACCAGCCGGCGCTGTTCTACCGTGCCGCGCGCCTGGTGGCCCGCCTGGAACGCCTGCGCCAGGGCCCGCGCGGGCGCAGCGCGCTGATCGAATGGCTGTCGTTCGGTTCGTTCAACAATGCGTTCAAGCCCAGCCGCACCGCGTTCGACTGGCTGAGCCGCGACCCGGCCGAGGTGGACCGCTACATCGCCGACCCGCTGTGCGGCTTCCGCTGCACCAATCAATTATGGCTCGACCTGCTGGCAGGCCTGGCGCAAATCAGCCAGCCGGGCAGTCTTGCGCAGATCGATCGCGGCCTGCCGCTGCTGATCATCGGCGGTACATGTGATCCGGTCAGCCAGGGCAAGCGTCTCACTGATCTGGCCCGTGCACTGGGGCGCACCGGCAACCGCCAGGTGGAGCTGGTGCTCTACCCCGACGCCCGCCACGAAGTGCTCAACGAACTCAACCGCGAGCAGGTCACCGCCGACCTGCTCGCCTGGCTGCAGCGGGCCCTGGCCATCCAGCGCCCGGCCCGCAGCGAATAACCGCACTACTGACGAAAAGGAACAGTCACCCATGACCCAGGTCACCAACACCCCGTACGAAGCCCTCGAAGTGGGCCAGAAAGCCACCTTCAGCAAGACCGTCGAAGAGCGTGACATCCAGCTGTTCGCCGCCATGTCCGGCGACCACAACCCGGTGCACCTGGACGCCGAGTTTGCCGCCGCCACCATGTTCAAGGAGCGTATCGCCCACGGCATGTTCAGCGGTGCGCTGATCAGCGCCGCCGTGGCCTGCGAGCTGCCTGGGCCGGGCACCATCTACCTGGGCCAGAAAATGAGCTTCCAGAAGCCGGTGAAAATTGGCGACACCCTGACCGTGCGCCTGGAAATCCTGGAAAAGCTGCCGAAATTCCGCGTGCGCATCGCCACCCAGGTGTACAACCAGCGTGACGAGATGGTGGTGGACGGCGAAGCCGAGATCCTGGCGCCGCGCAAGGAGCAGACCGTGAACCTGGTGAGCCCGCCGGCCATTACCATCGGCTGATGACGAGGTAGCCGCTGCCTGCTGGCAGCGGCTACAACCTTGCTTCAAGACCTTTCCTACGCCTCATTGCGAAACATCTGATTTTCCCCTCCCGACTGCTGCCCTAGCGTGACCGTCCCTGCACAAAAACAAGGACACGTCAGCCATGCAGCGCTACCACATCACCGTGGGTGCCCGTACTACCGCTGGCGGCACCGTGACTTCGGGCTCCAGCCGCAGCACCATCAATGACCAGCCAATGGCCCGCGAAGGCGACGAGGTAGACTGCCCGGCCTGCGCCAGCACGGGGCGGATTGTCTGCGACGGCCTGCATCTTTCGGAAACCATCGAAGGGCGCGAGGTGGCCCTCGATGGCGACGTGTGCCGATGCCTGTGCAGCCCCCCGCCGCGGCTGATCGCCAACCAGACCCTGCGCTCCCAGATCATTGCCGATAGTGCCATCCCACCCACGGCCAGAGCGGCCTCACACCCCACCGCTGCCGCTCCCTCACGCCCCACAAGCCCGGCGCGTGCCGTCAGCGTCGGCACCCCGAACATCGCTTTCGCGCAAGGCTCGGCCTGCGAAGACCTGTGGCGCGAGTATCAACTTCAGGCCGAAGCCATCGTCGCGCCGGGCGGCACCCTGATAGCGGACGCCAAGGCCCGCAACCGCGCCATCAACGCCGCCTACGCACGCCTATGGCTGGAAGACCCACGCTTCCAGTGGGCCGGGCTGGCGGCATTCGCCTCCAAGCAGGTGGGCTGCGGCCTGCTGCACGCGTCGGAGTCCATCGAGAAGGTCCAGGCCGAACATGACACCCGCCAGCACCTGGAGCAAAGCGCCCGGCGCGGCTTCTTCGGGCTGTTCAGCAGCCGCAACGAGCGGGAGCGGCAGGAGAAAGTCGACGCGTTCAAGCAGAGCCGGCACGAGCATCAAGCCGCCCGCGACAACAACCCGGTGCCAAACATTGACCTTCGGCGCACGGGCGAGCCGTTATCGCTGGTGCAGCAGCAGTTGCAGCATGTGTACGACATGCTGGCGATGGGGAATACCACGCTGTTCCTGGATGTTTATCCGCTGCATCTTTTTTATCGGGAGCGGGGGTTGGGGGCGTTGGAGGCGTGTTTGCCGGTACGTGCTGAACTGTATGAGAGGCATCCAGTGCTGTGGCTGGTTCAGCGGGAGACGTTGGCGTTCGGCAGAGTTCATGACGAGGTTCTGAATACGTTCCGTGCGATTGAAGCGAACGACATACCCGCGAGTGTCAAACATCTCGCTACCCACGAACAGGTCAATATCCTGCAGCCCGTTATGTACCGCGACCCGCAATTTGTACGCCTGCTACGCGGCAATCACGTTTCTTTCGTGGTTGGCTTCCCATCTGGCGCTGCCCAAGCCATTGAGCTGACTTTGGCCAGCCAATGCCAACGCCTCGATGACGGGAGAACCATCAGCTTCGGGAGCAACCCGCTTGCCGATTTGTCGGATATCAACCAGCGCATGCCGTTTGTACTCGGGGCCGCCGCAAAATTCGATCAACTGGTTAGCGGGAGCGACCGCAGGCAGATCGAATTGAGCCTGCACATTATCGCTACTGACCGAGGCGCTCCATGAGCCTGAAACAACACTTGGGCTGGCGGCACGTGATGATTGCCCTGGCGATAATGTTCCTGATCATGTTCAAGGTGTTTTCGGACGACCCCGAAATTGCGTTAGTCATCGGCGAGCCCTATGAGGACATGCGCCAACGATCCTCAGCCTACATTCCCCCTGCACTCCCCGGAGAAATATGGTTCAACATTCCGGACTCCGACGTGCGTCTGAACTTTATTGATCCCACCTACGGATTTGTAACGCCACTGGCCCGCTTCTTCACAGTGATTTACAACAAGGGGCTGATCGGCAGTGTGCGAATGTCTCCTCAAACAGAGCCACTACTACTCGACGAAACCCTCAAAATTGCGTTGGATTTACAGGACCAGTGGCGTCGAACCGGGTGGACACTCACCCGGCCGAGCGATTTTCCAGCCATCGCCGACACGCCTGCCTGGCGAGAACGCTTTAGACAAAGACGCACAGGCATCACTACGTATTGGCAGGCAGAAGATCGATACCAGGTGGTCATGAGTGTCAGCAAATTTACCGACCGCAGGCGCCCGGATGAAGAGCGCTATCTCATCTCGCTGGCGGTATCAAAGCCTTTCGTGAAACCTTGGGAAGCGTATTCGACGCCGGTCGTGCCGTAGCAGCTGCCGCCAGGCTGCGTCCTGGAGCAACGCAGGACCGCCGCCGGACGCAGCCTTCGGCAGCTGCTACGCGAATGCGGATACCCCATAGACCGCGATGCAGACGACGCCATTTCAAGACAGTTGCTGCTACATCGCTTGCAACGTGGCACGGACAGTTTGTGGGGGGATTTCCAAGCGGTTATTGAAGGGCAAAAAAATGGGCGACCGAAGTCGCCCTAAATGCCTTGCGTGCTCTGTTGAAGCGCAAACCGCGTTTGCGTTCGATGGAGCAAAGATTAGCGAAGCACGGGCCAGGGGAAACTGACCCAGGTCAAGGTTTCAACGCTTCTTGGGCTTTTTCTTCGGCTTTTTCTTCGCCGCGCCCAGGGGCATGGCCTGCTCGAACTGCTGGCGCATGTCGTTCAGGCGCTTGTCGTTGAGGTCGTGGACACGCTTGGCGCGCTCCGCGGAGAAGTCGATCAGCTTGTCGTCCTGGCTCATGGTCACTACGTCAGGTGGGGCGAAATAGGCCTTCATAATGGCGGCAGACGCCCGCCGGATCAAACCTCGATGTCCACCCACAGGCCCTGGCGCGGTTCGTCGTCGATCAACGGTGCCACCGGCACGGTGTTGTCGGCGTTGAGTTCGTGGCCCGGCACCGGCAAATGCGCCTCGGGGTCGTTCTCGGCCTCTTCGCGCTGGCGCTGGCGGCGGCGCTGGCGCTCGGCTTCCTCGCGCAGCAGCAGGGCGGCGGTTTCCTGGTCACGCTGGCGCAGGTCGATCTCGCTCTCGTCCGAGGTCGGCTGCGTGGGCGCCACCGGCGCGATCACCGTGGGCGCTGGTCTGACCGGGTCCAACTGCGACGTCACCGGGACTACGCTGAGTGGAAGGATGGGTGGCAACATGTTCGAGTTCTCCTGTTGCCGGGGTAACGGCGGCAGGTGGTTCGGCTTGAAAGGTTTCTCCTTGAAGTATCGACTCCGTCACAAACAGTTTAGTGCAATCGGCGTGAGCAGCTTCCCGACGAGACTCTTTGGCCCTGAGCCCCATCATCCGGTACCATAGTCGGCTTTTTCATGGCGGGAGTCAGGCAGCATGGCGCAGCAGTATCAACCGGGGCAACGCTGGATTAGCGACAGCGAAGCAGAGCTAGGTCTTGGCACCGTTCTGGCACAGGACGGTCGCTTGTTGACCGTGCTCTACCCGGCCACTGGCGACACTCGCCAATACGCCCTGCGCAACGCGCCGCTGACCCGGGTGCGGTTCTCTCCAGGTGACCAGATCACCCATTTCGAAGGCTGGAAGCTGACCGTCCAGGAAGTCGAGGACGTCGACGGCCTGCTGGTGTACCACGGCCTGGACGCGCAGAACCAACCCTGCACCCTGCCCGAGACCCAGCTGTCGAACTTCATCCAGTTCCGCCTGGCCAGCGACCGCCTGTTCGCCGGCCAGATCGACCCGCTGGCCTGGTTCTCGCTGCGCTACAACACCCTGGAGCACACCAGCAAGCAGCTGACCTCCTCGCTGTGGGGCCTGGGCGGCGTGCGCGCGCAACCCATCGCCCACCAGTTGCACATCGCCCGTGAAGTGGCCGACCGCATCGCCCCGCGCGTGCTGCTGGCCGACGAAGTGGGCCTGGGCAAGACCATCGAGGCCGGCCTGATCATCCACCGCCAGCTGCTGTCGGGCCGTGCCGCCCGCGTGCTGATCCTGGTGCCGGAGAACCTGCAGCACCAGTGGCTGGTGGAAATGCGCCGCCGCTTCAACCTGGAAGTCGCGCTGTTCGACCGCGAGCGCTTCATCGAAAGCGACGCCACCAACCCCTTCGAGGACGCGCAACTGGCGCTGGTCTCGCTGGAGTGGCTGACCGAGGACGAAAAAGCCCAGGACGCACTGTTCGCCGCCGAATGGGACCTGATGGTGGTCGACGAAGCCCACCACCTGGTGTGGCACGAGACCAAGGCCAGCCCGCAGTACGCGCTGGTGGAGCAACTGGCCGAGGTCATCCCCGGCGTGCTGCTGCTCACCGCCACCCCGGAACAGCTGGGCCAGGACAGCCACTTCGCGCGCCTGCGCCTGCTGGACCCGAACCGTTTCCATGACCTGGCCGCCTTCCGCGCCGAGAGCGAGCACTACCGCCCGGTGGCCGAAGCCGTGCAGGAGCTGCTGGACAAGGGGCGCCTGTCGCCCAAGGCCCACGAAACCATCCACAACTTCCTGGGCGCCGAGGGCGAGGCCCTGCTGACCGCCGTCAACGACGGCGACGCCGAGGCCAGCGCGCGCCTGATCCGCGAACTGCTGGACCGCCACGGCACCGGCCGCGTGCTGTTCCGCAACACCCGCGCCGCCGTGCAAGGCTTCCCCGAGCGCAAGCTGCACCCGTACCCGCTGGCCAACCCGGACGAGTACATGGAGCTGCCGCTGGGCGAGCACGCCGAGCTGTACCCGGAAGTGGCCTTCCAGGCCCAGGCCGAGACCGACGAGGAAAACCGCTGGTGGCGCTTCGACCCACGCGTCGAATGGCTGATCGACCAGCTGAAAATGCTCAAGCGCACCAAGGTGCTGGTGATCTGCGCCCACGCCGAGACCGCCATGGACCTGGAAGACGCCCTGCGCGTGCGCTCCGGCATCCCGGCCACGGTGTTCCACGAGGGCATGAACATCCTCGAGCGTGACCGCGCCGCCGCCTACTTCGCCGACGAAGAGTTTGGCGCCCAGGTGCTGATCTGCTCGGAAATCGGCAGTGAAGGCCGCAACTTCCAGTTCGCCCACCACCTGGTGATGTTCGATCTGCCGGCCCACCCGGACCTGCTGGAACAGCGTATCGGCCGCCTGGACCGTATCGGCCAGAAGCACGTCATCGAACTGCACGTGCCGTACCTGCAGGACAGCCCGCAAGAGCGCCTGTTCCAGTGGTACCACGAGGCGCTGAACGCTTTCCTCAACACCTGCCCTACCGGCAACGCCCTGCAGCACCAGTTCGGCCCGCGCCTGCTGCCACTGCTCGAAGGCGGCGACGAAGACAACTGGGACACCCTGGTGGCCGAGGCCCGCGGCGAGCGCGAGCGCCTGGAAAGCGAGCTACACACCGGCCGTGACCGCCTGCTGGAGCTGAACTCCGGCGGTGGCGGCGAAGGCAAGGCGCTGGTCGCCGCCATCGAAGAACAGGACGACCAGTTCGCCCTGCCGATCTACATGGAAACCCTGTTCGACGCCTTCGGCATCGACAGCGAAGATCATTCCGACAACGCCCTGATCCTCAAGCCGAGCGAAAAAATGCTCGACGCCAGCTTCCCGCTGGGCGACGACGAAGGCGTGACCATCACCTACGACCGCCACCAGGCGCTGTCGCGTGAAGACATGCAGTTCATCACCTGGGAACACCCCATGGTGCAGGGCGGCATGGACCTGGTGCTGTCCGGCTCCATGGGCAACACCGCCGTGGCGCTGATCAAGAACAAGGCGCTCAAGCCCGGCACCGTGCTGCTGGAACTGCTGTACGTCAGCGAAGTGGTGGCCCCGCGCGCCCTGCAACTGGGCCGCTACCTGCCGCCCCAGGCGCTGCGCTGCCTGCTGGACGCCAACGGCAACGACCTGTCGTCGCGCGTCTCGTTCGCCACCCTCAACGACCAGCTGGAAAGCGTGCCCAAGGCCAGCGCCAACAAGTTCATCCAGGCCCAGCGCGACGTCCTCACCCCGCGCATCAACGCCGGCGAGACCAAGGTCCTGCCGCGCCACCTGGAACGCGTGGCCGAAGCCAAGCGCCGCCTGGCCGCCGAAACCGAAGAAGAACTGGCCCGCCTGACCGCCCTGCAGGCCGTCAACCCCACCGTGCGCACCAGCGAACTGGATGCACTACGCAAGCAGCGTGAACAGGGGCTGGCGATGTTCGAGAAGGCGGCGTTGAGGTTGGAAGCGATTCGGGTGTTGGTGGCGGGTTGACCGCTTAGCCTGATCCGGAAAAGAAGCCCGCGCGATGCGGGCTTTTTTTATGGTTTTTTTCGCGCGGCCACGCTTGCCCTCCCCCATCGCACATCAACTACTGGCGCTTTCGTACGAACGCAAAGCAAAGATCCAGAACATTCTTGAAATGCAGAGTGAGATCAGGCAACCCAGAGTTGAGCCCATTACTCATATTGAACGCAGTGTGCGAGCAGCCTTCACGGGGGCTGGCAATCTTAGAGAAAGTAGCGCTTCGATTGTAGAAGATTCGAGTGCGAGTCAAGGATTGACCGCTTAGGCTGAGCTGCAAAAGGGTACTGCACGCCCTTCCGGATACTACACATCGCACATGTAACAGGTAACAAAAATGAGGTCTTGGGGGAACACAATGAGCACTCTTTGCCTAGCCTAATGACTAGCTTTCGGGCTAGCCCAAAAAAACTTGAATATTCTGTGCTGCAAATTCTCACCCATCTGTTCCGCCTTTTAGAAACATCTCAGGGCAACCCCCAGATTCAAAAGAAAAAATTAAATTTCTCCAAAGAAACAGCGAAAAACCCAGTTACAATCCGAGGAATTGCAATAGCCACGAACGCCTCCTAGTATCGAATTACCGCAAAGGGCTTTCAACCATCGCGGGAAAAACTGCAGTTGCAGTTACCATCTATCAATAACAATACAAAGGATAGAAATAATGAACGAAACCATCTCACAAACCCCAATCGAAACACTTTCGCCCGAGCTGGAAGAGCTGCTCGACAACATCAAAACAGTTGACCTAAGCACGTTTGAAATCGCCGAAATCGAAATTGACTCCGGCGTAAAAATGACCACACACCGCACCTGAGTTAAATCCTCCGGGAGGCGCCCCCGGAGGACTCAT
The DNA here is from genome assembly GCF_056312595.1 of Pseudomonas sp. GYB4201. Taxonomy (NCBI): domain Bacteria; kingdom Pseudomonadati; phylum Pseudomonadota; class Gammaproteobacteria; order Pseudomonadales; family Pseudomonadaceae; genus Pseudomonas; species Pseudomonas sp. GYB4201. Next base: position 82,833 of record NZ_JBWGIG010000021.1, read on the forward strand.
AAAATCATCCCATAGAGAGGCAAATTACCTTGAACGTCAGGAGTCAGCATGCGGCCAACTCAACCATTTCAGACCGACGCCACCAGCAAACGGCTCGCTCTATTTTATTTTCTCGCCACATTCTCAGTTGAGCGCGGGGTCTTCGTATTCTTTTTAAAAGAACACGGCTACAGCCTAATTGAAATCGGCCTACTCCAGACAATTTTTTCAGCCTGCTTATTTTTATTTGAGCTACCTAGCGGATATCTCGCGGATAAATTTGGTCGCACCACAGCACTAGCAACAGGCGGCCTAACAGCAGGGATCAGCTTATGGGGCCAATTCATTTTAGTATCTAGCATGCCGCTGACTGCCGCTTGCTTCATTCTGTACGCATTATCGTTCTCACTCATTTCAGGGTCCTTAAGCAGCGCCCTCTATAAGAACCTAAAGAGCCTGGACGCACTCCACCTGTATTCTCGACACTACGCAACCATCCAATTTGCGGGCAGCTTATCACTGGGGCTTGCGATGATTTCCGCAGCACCCATATTAGAGATCGGGGGTTGGAAAGCCATTTACACGACATCAATAATTATGGCCGTACTGAGTGTAATAGCTGTAGCGCCACTCGTTAGAAGAGAAGCATCGAGCAACAACACGGCCCAACACATACCACAACTGAAAATCTTCATAAAAGAACTAATAGCCATTACTCCCATTGCACTACCATTCGCAACAATACATGCAGCAATGACACCATATTTCCTCTATGCCAGCTCCTCATTCCATGAGTCGGGAATGAGCAAAGGCGCGGCCAGCGCTGCCGTAGGCACCGTAGAAATAATCAGTGCTATGGCAGGAATGTGTGCCGCGCGCTTTTTCCCAAACGTTCCAGCACAATCTACCCCAGCACTAATGATAATGACCGCAGTTATCATTGCAGGAAACCCTCTTTACTCTCCATCCTTAAGCATCGTCGCCTTCCTGGCAGCAAACACATTGACGCTATGGGCCGCAATATTAACCAACAACCTAATAAACTCAAAAATCAAAGCAGAACATTTGAGAACCACAACCTTATCAGCTGCCTCTTTCTTGGACATGCTATTCATTTCAGCCGGATTCATCACCTATGGCATCATTGCAAAACTGCACCCCAGCGCTACGTCACTACTAGCCATTTCTCTTTACCCACTCACAGGAGCGATCCTACTGATAGTAACCTTTAAATCAGCATCCAAAAGAGGCAACAATGTTTTATCTAAATAGCGACATCATCATTAGAACTGACCAGACCATTCTATTAACAGGAAAGAGAACCTTCTCAATCGAAAAACCAACCCCATCGACCTCCAAATTAATTCAAGCGCTTCACTCAGGCATCAGGGATACTGACTTCAAAAGGCTTGAAAATGAAAGCACCCTAACGGTTGCATTCGCAAGGCTCAAGAGCCTTGACCTGATCATCCAAATACCTGATAACACTGCCAATCATTTCATCAGGAAAAGCGAGCTATTCTTAGCACGCACTTTTGAGAGGCCGGACATTGCAAGGTCAAAAATCTCAAAAATGCATATCACCATTCTAGGCTGTGGAGGCATAGGGGCCAACCTAACTTACCACTTAGCCATGAGCGGATTCAAAAAATTTACCTTTATAGATTCCGACTCAATAGAAGCCTCCAATATAAATAGACAGTACCCTTACGGACCAAGTGACGTAGGAAAACTTAAAACCGAGCAGTTAGAAAGTTTCGTTCACGCCATTCATCCCGACGCCGAAACACTTTCCATATCAGCACGAATCAAGACATTTGACGACCTCAGCCATTTATCACCCACAACGAACTTGATCATTTGCGGAGTGGACACCCCTCCCATCCTCATAAAAAAGATAGTCGCACTATTCGCGCGCGCCAAAGAGATTGACGTAGCTTTCTGCGGAGTAGGATACGAGGAAATAAGCATAGGCCCCTTACTCACCTCGCATGCTGCCAAAACCAATTATATCAACAGCCTAGAGAGACTGGACAAAAACATAAACTATTCACTACTCACCCCCTGCAGAGGTTCATTAGGCGCCACCAACTCAATGGCGACCTCGACACTAGCCGCCCAACTCATCCACCACTACTGCGCCTCAGCCCCGCCCCCCATTAAAAATAATGAACTGCTAATAAACCCTTGGTCACTCTCTTTGATTCGGAAAACCTCCTATGACAAATATTGACCAACTAATGGCGCATTTCACACCTTCTTATGAAGTCAACTGCCTCATTATAAAAATCCTGCATGAAGTATTTAAGAGAAACGAGACCGCATTTTCAGAACATCTAAAGCACTCATACAGAAACGTCTCAAACCACGCGACCGAAATCGACACAATATCGCTACGCCACTTTAACACTGACTCCCCACCCTGGATTCGCGAAATTATAGACGCAACAATCCAAGACCTGCACCAAGCCAATGAACATGGAATCACCATCCTTCCAACCACCCGTACACTTAGCAATCCAAGAGTCGCACAACTGTCAATACAGACAATCAAGCAATATTGCCCTATCACCTTTGATCTAATCAAAAAAATGGTAAACGAAGCAGTGCTTGTCGGCGGACGAGGATTACGAGGAGCCTCATCGAAAAAACATCTTGGGATTATTCTTGTGGGAATTAGTGAGAACGCATCCATTAGCGATTACATTGACACTTTCACGCACGAGGCGTCCCATATAGACCTGTACATTCGTAGTTTCGCAACACCATTTATCAGCAATCCTCAGCATCTCCTTGCCAGCCCAATCAGGTCTACTCTCAGGCCTGCTGAAGCTGTTCTACACGCAACATTCGTAACAGCCAGAGTCGCCTTAACCCTTACAAATATTGCTCATCACACACAGGACAGGAACCTCAAACAAAAATCTGAAGCACTAGCGGCCAAAAACCTGAAACAAGCCGTGATGGGAATTTCAATACTCGAGAGATCACAACTACTAACACTCCCAGGCGAGCAGCTGATTTCAAATATAAGATCAAGCATGGACAATATTTTTTATCACTGCCAGCGAGGTTAGAAAATGGCTCATCAGCTCAAATCAATCGCCATCGCCGTCGACGCACTTCCATACCAAAACAGCATCCAAACGGTATGCGACTATGGTGGCCAGCAGATTTTTGCCAAATGCGCCCTCCCCCTGTATACATACCGCAATGGTCAACTCGTAGGCCTTGCAGCGGAACACTGTCAGTTTTCCAAAGACAGAAAAAAACTGACCGTCAAGCTCCGCAGGGGGCTTTTCTGGTCCGACGGAAGCCCAGTTGTCGCCAACCACTATGCTAATAGTTTCAAAGAGATCATTCGCTCACCCTTCAACAGATTTAGCAATCTACTCTCAGATATCTCAGGCTATGGCGAATACGCGAACTTCCAGTCAGACGACATCGGTATCGCCGCCGTCGAAAAACTCACATTAGAACTGACCCTTCGCAACAGAAACAAATGGCTACCAAGCATGCTTAGCCAACTCAATTTTTCGCCGAGCTGTGACAATCCTGAACTAAGCGCTGGCCCCTACTGCGTCAAACATCAGTCGAGTATTTTTGTTGAACTAGTAAAAAACAGGTGGCACCCCTCACACAACCAATCAACCGCCGACAGATTAACATTCATCAACTATGAACCCTATCACGATCGCTCAGCATGTATCGAAGATTACTTTCGCGGGATGATAGACATAACATGCGACACGGTAATGAGACTCGAAGACTACAAAAAATACAGCCACCTACATGAATTCCACTCACAGCTGACCACTCTCGGAGTTTTTCTTGTACCCGGAACGTCCTTCACCTCTCTTCCATCTCAACTACGACAATCGCTATTCCATATATTCAACAGGCAAGAGATAAGTGAATCCCTTTTGGGCTTCGCCACGCCCCTGACGAGCTATCGCGGGCTATACATCGAGGAGGTAGTGCGTGCCACCGAGGACGTGCCCCCCCTCTCGCAGCACACTATAACAATGTTGTACGATGAGTTTTACCCTAACCTCACGATCGCTAAAGTGCTGCAGACGCAACTGACGCGGTTAGGCATTAAAACACAGCTTAAGCCTGTAGCTTTTGGCGACTGGTCTGCCCCATCAGACTTGCGGCTTACGATAAGCCCGCCTGCCTTGTACGGCCCGCTTGGCTTTTTCAAAAAAGACCTGTTCCAGGGCTATTTGACTTCCACCCTGCTTGCTAAAGCGAAGTTTCTATATTCCTTATACCTAAGCGGATTATCTGCCGAAGTTGAAACTGCGGCCGCTACAGGAATGGAAAAAATTATTTCGAATGAAGGGCTTTCTATTCCTTTAGTAGCACTACCTACTGCGGTACTAGTAAGAAAAAACATTTGCTACAGCTCCTTCTATGAAATAGGCGCACCTGTGCAGATGCTTTGATTGGAAACTTTGCAGGCCCCATTCAACTAACGTGGGCTGTTCAATTACCGTCCTCACGGTAGGGCGGACTGGCGATATCGCTGGCATTTGCGGTACTCGCTAGCTATCCGCCCCCATTTACCTGGGCTCTAAGCTACTCCCCCCACCACCACCCCACCCTCCGCCCGAACCACCACCATCCCCTCCCGCATCCGCTGCGCATCCCGCTTGAAGCTCCTGGCCGCCAACCCCAGGAACACCAACGTCATCACCAACGCCACCGGTATCGACAACATCGCGTCATGCAGCCCTTCGGCCTTGAACACCTCGCTGATTTCACTGGCCCCGGCGGCGGCCATGGCCTGGTGGGCGAAGCGGTCGCTGAGCAGCCCGGCCACTACCGGCCCCATGGAGCCGCCCAGCAGGTACAGCCCGGCGAAGAACAGCGCCATGGCGGTGGCGCGCATGCGTGGGTGCACCACTTCCAGGATGGCGGTGTAGGCGCAGGTATAGAAGGCGTAGCTGAAGAACCAGCCCAGGCCGAACACGGTGACGAACAGGCCGATGTCGATGCGCCCGGCCATCAGCGCCCAGGCGGTGGCGCTGGCGGCGACTACCATGCAGCTGGCGGCCAGCACCAGGCGGCCGTTGGCCAGGCGTTGCTGGACTTTGTCGGCCACCCAGCCGCCCAGGGTCAGGCCTACCAGGCCAGTGACGCCGACGATGACGCCGGTGGACACCGCGGCCTGGTGCAGCGGCAGGTGGAAGTAGCGTTGCAGCAGCGGCACCATGAAGCTGTTGCAGGCGTAGGTGGCGAAGTTGAACGCCAGGCCCGCCAGCACCAGCCAGCAGAAGGTGGGGATGGCCAGCAGCCGGCGCAGGGGTTTGTCGAGCGGCTGCTGGGACACCGGCTCGGCCTCGGCGGCGCCGCGCGCCGGTTCGCGGATGGTGAACATGAACAGCGCCAGCAGCAGCCCCGGCACCGCCGCGACGAAGAACGGCGCGCGCCAGTTGCCGAAGAACTCGACCATGGCGCCGATGGTGAAGAACGCCAGCAGCAGGCCCAAGGGCAGGCCGAGCATAAAGATGCCCATGGCCCGGCCGCGGCGCTGGGGCGGGAACAGGTCGCCGATCAGCGAGTTGGCCGCCGGCGCGTAGCTGGCCTCGCCGATGCCGATGCCCATGCGCACCAGCAGGAAGGTCCAGAAGCCGCCCACGAAGCCGTTCACTGCGGTCAGCGCGCTCCATACCGCCAGGCCCCAGCCCATCATCTCGCGACGCGAGCCAGTGTCGGCCATGCGCCCCAAGGGGATGCCGGCCACGGCGTACACCAGGGTGAAGGCGGTGCCGGCGATGCCCAGTTCGAAGTCACTGAGGTGCCACTCCATGCGCAGCGGCTCGATGATGATGGCCGGGATGGTGCGGTCGAAGAAGTTGAACAGGTTGGCCAGGAACAGCAGGAACAGGATGCGCCACGCGTGGGGCGCCTGGGCGGATGTCGGCATGAGTGGGCTCGCTATTCTTGTTATTGGGCCTGATGAAATCTAGAAGGTGAATTCGCGCATGTCCGTTGCATCAGCTAGCGTGATGGTGAGGCATTGACAGACGGGGCGCTGGTTATCGCGGATGGCTATTGTGTTGATTACGAAATGATTGGAAGCACTTTGCCAGCAGGCAAGGGCCACCTTCTATACTGTTCCTGAATAGCCACCTCTGGGTGGTGTGGGGGCGTTTGTCCAGAGGCACGCTATGGATTGGCTCGGCTTACATTTCATCGGCGACTTGCCCGAAACCGGGCAGATCCTGCTCAACTGCAGCCACAACCCGTTCCTGGTACTGCTGGCCTACCTTGTGGCCTGCGCCGGCAGTTTCGCCACCCTCGACATGGCCGAGCGCATCAGCCACGTCGAGCGCCCCAGCGCCCGCCACCAGTGGCGCTGGATTGGTGCGCTGTGCCTGGCCGGTGGCATCTGGGCCATGCACTTCATCAGCATGCTGGCCTTCGAAACGCCCATCGAGATGCATTTCGACCTGCCGATCACCGTGGTCTCGCTGCTGATCGCCCTGGTGGCCGGCTTGTTGGCCATGAGCACCCTGAGCCGCGAAGTCATCACCCTGCCCGACTACATCAAGTCGTCCATCGGCATCGGCCTGAGCATCGCCGGCATGCACTACGTGGGCATGGTCGCCATGCGCTCCAATGCCACCCAGTATTTCGAGCCCAAGCTGTTCGTGCTGTCCATCCTCGTGGCCATTGGCGCCAGCTTCGCCGCGCTGATGCTGGCACGGCACTTCCGCAACGGCAGCGGCACCTTCCACCAGTTGCTCAAGTACAGCGCCAGCCTGCTGATGGGCGCCGGCATCGTCGCCACGCACTTCCTGGGCATGTGGTCACTGGTGATGGCCGTGCCCCAGGGCAGCGCGCTGCATGCGCCCATGGTCGACAACAGCCTGGAACTGGGGCTGACCGTGGCGTTCATCACCTTGCTGATCATTGCCAGCAGCCTCAGCGCGGCGCTGGCCGACAAAAAGCTGCAGAGCAAGGAACACGACCTGCGCCGGGTCAACGCCCTGCTCAGCCAGCTGGACCAGGCGCGGGTGTCGCTGCAACAGGTAGCCCACTACGATGCACTGACCAACCTCATCAACCGCCGCGGCTTCAACCAGCTGTTCGGCGAAAAACTGATCGAGCAGAAGCTCAACGGCGGCATGCTGGCGGTGATGTTCCTCGACATCGACCACTTCAAGCGCATCAACGACAGCCTCGGCCACGACGCCGGCGACGAACTGCTCAAGGTCATCGCCGGCCATATCAAGGCCGCCACCCGTAGCCACGCCGACGTGGTGGCGCGCTTTGGCGGCGACGAGTTCTGCATCCTGATTGCCATGAACAACCGCGACGAAGCCCGGCACATGGCCCAGCGCATCATGCTGAAGATGAAGGAACCCATCGACCTGGCCGGCCGGCGCATGGTGATGACCACCAGCATCGGCATCAGCGTGTTCCCCGATGACGGCGACACCTGCGAGGAGCTGCTCAAGCACGCCGACCTGGCGCTGTACCAGTCCAAGGGCGCGGGCCGCAATGCGCTGCATTTCTTCAGCGCCAACCTGCGCACCAAGGCGACGCTTGAGCTGCAACTGGAGGAAGAGCTGCGCAATGCCTTGCGCTCGGGTGACGAGCTGGAGCTGTTCTACCAGCCCATCTTCGACCTGCACAGCGGCCAGGTGTCCAAGCTGGAGGCGCTGATCCGCTGGCGCCACCCGCAGCACGGCCTGCTCAGCCCCGACCGCTTCATCGCCATTGCCGAGACCAACGGCCTGATCGCCGAACTGGACAACTGGGTGCTGCAACGGGCCTGCCGCGACCTGGCGCACCTGGGCCATAACGGCTGCGAGCAACTGAAGATCACGGTGAACTGCTCGGCCCTGAACCTGGCCCGCGAAGAGCTGGTGGGCGAGATACGCGAGGCCCTGGCCGAAGCCGGCGTGGCGCCCCAGCGCCTGGAGCTGGAGGTGACCGAGAACGCGCTGATGGGCAACATCACCACCACCATCAGCCTGCTGTCGCAGATCCGCGCGCTGGGCGTGTCGCTGTCCATCGATGACTTCGGCACCGGCTATTCGTCGTTGGCCTACCTCAAGCGCCTGCCGCTGGACACCCTGAAGATCGACCGCTCGTTCATCCAGGACATCCCCCGTTCGGCCGCCGACATGGAGATTGTCCAGGCCATTATCGTCATGGCCCACACCCTGCACCTGCAGGTGGTGACCGAAGGCGTGGAAACCGTGCAGCAGTACGAATTCCTCAGCCGCTACGGCTGCGACTACGTGCAGGGCTACCTGCTGAGCCGGCCGGTGCCGCTATCGGAGCTGCGGCCGATCCTTGACCAGCTCAACCAGTACCCTGGCAACAGCAACAGCTACCCGGTGCCCGCCCGCGCCAACGACGAACGCGTGGTGCGCGACCTGTTCGCCGAGGCGCCCGCCACCCAACCCCTGGCCCGCCCGGCCAGGTAAACCCCTAGGCTCCGCCAGGGGCAGCCCCTATCGCTGGGAAAGAGGGTGCGCTGTAAAGTCGCGGCTTCTTTTTCCATGATGGCGCGTTGATATCGATTGTACGCGCCGCCTGCCAGGCCGACTCGTACCATGAATGCCAAGAATAACGCTGCTCCAGCGACCCACGAGGCGCCGCTTGCCGGTGCGCCTGAACCCGCCCTGGCCCCTGCGGGCAGCTACCTGCCCCGCCCCGCCAACGCGCAGCAGTACCTGTATTTCACCGAGACCGACACCCAACGCATCCTCGACAACCTCGACGGCCTGCGCGACCTGGTGTTCCCCCATGCAGCCGCCCAGGACGACGACGGCCCGCTGCGCCACGACCAGCAGTTTCCCTCCGTATGCCTGATCGGCCTGGGCCGCTGCGGCTCCAACATCGCCCTGGACGTGGCGGAGTTGGTGTACAACGCGCGCAAGTTCTACCTCGAGCAGCTGAACAATGATGACCGCGCCGGGGAAAAATCCTACAGCCCGGCCCGCTGGCTGCAGCACAACCTGCGCCTGGGCGGCGGCAAGGCCAGCAAGCCGGTGTTCCTGGTGGAGCCGCTGGTGATGCTGGGCGACCTGGACAAGGACATCGCCGGCCGTATCCGCTTCTCGCGCAAGGGCGAGAAGAGCGGCTTCATCCGCGACTACAGCAAGATGAAGATCATGGACCTGTCGGAGGTGCACGCCGGCGGCGCCGGCAATGCGCCGATCCTGGGCCAGTACCTGGCCAAGATCATTCTCAACAAGGACACCCAGCGCTTCTCCAGCGCCGACTGGAAGCTGATCCACTCGTACCTGATCGACTCCTGCGGCATCAAGGCCAACCAGTCGCGCCTGTACTTCTACATCTTCAGCGCCGGCGGTGGCACCGGCTCGGGCATGGCCTCGGAGTTCGGCCTGGCCCAGCAGTATTCGTACATGAACAAGACCTTCGACACCAAGCCGGCCGACGAACACGACGGCAAGAGCGGCCACTCGTTTGTGTTCGAGCCGATCTTCACCAGCGGTATCTGCGTGCTGCCGAATATTTCCGATCACCGCAGCGAAATGTCCGAAGCCCTGCACATCAATGCCGGACGGCTGCTGTGCAAATACCTTTCGGAAGAATGGGACTTCTCCTACAACTTCGACCAGGAAGACAGCAGCGAAGCCAGCGTGATGGGGCGTATCCGGCCGTGGAACTCGATGATGCTGATCTCCAACGACATCATGCGCTACGCCGAGGAAAGCGACGACGGCACCATCCAGAACATCGACGTCAACGCCATGGAGAAGCACGCCAACCAGTACATCTCCCAGCAGATTTTCAACATCCTCACCGCCCAGGCAGTGACCACCGATTACGACCAGAATTACTTCCGGCGTGCCGGCATCGACATCGGCGAGACCATCCGCCTGGATGCCAATGACCTGTTCATGAGCCTGGCCGGCCCGGTGGCCATTGCCTATGCCGAATCGGTGGTGCCGGAGACCCCGGTGCCCACCGGCGACAAGTTCAAGGTGTTCGAGAAAGAGCAGCCGCGCCTGGACATCGACGACCTGTTCCTGCGCTCCATCGACCTGCCGCACTTCAACCGCGTCACCCAGGCCATCGAGGGCATCAGCCTGCTGCCCATCGAGGCCCGCCGCTACCGCGCGGCCCTGGAGCAGTACCAGGCCTCGGGCTACGACGCCGCGGCGCTGCACGACCTGCATTTCTTCAAGAACTGCTCGTCGGTGGTGTCGATCGTCTCGCTGCCCAAGGACTACAAGCTGTCCTATATGGACCTGAACCGGCTCAAGACCCACCTAAACAGCCTGTTCCCCAACACCACGCTCAAGCGCTACGCGCTGGTGATCGGCGCCTCGGCCAACCTGTCGCTGACCACCCTGATCGCCAAGAGCCCGTGCCTGTCGGATGACTTCCTGACCCTGATCGTGGCGTTCATCAAGCGTTGCTTCGCGCGCAACGACTACCGCTTCGACGACACCCTGGACAACGCCATCCTCGACTACATCGTCAGCGAGCACTTCGACGAGGCGCACCTGGACGAGTTGCTGAACGAGTTCGAGAACCCGGCGAAGATCCTCGACACCAACTGGTACGCGATCAAGCCGATGTATGAGAAGAAGTACCGGGAGTTGATCAACGACAAGAGCAAGTTCGTGTCGATCAATGATATTCGCCTGTCGCGCGAATGCGTGAAGAAGGCGGTGAAGTACTTGCGGGAAATCTACCGTCACCGCATCGGCAAGACCCGGGTGATCTCGCTGAACACCCACACCGGCAAAACCGACTACACCGAGTGACCCGTAGCAGCTGCCGCAGGCGGCGTCCCAGCGCCCATGGGTGGGGTGGCCGGACGCAGCCTGCGGCAGCTGCCACGGAGCACCGTTGTGGTGCGTGAATTACTCCGCTGCCCTTTCCTGGATCAGCACCCAGGGCGACACTACTACCGCCCACAGCGTCGGGTCACGCTCCACGCAGTCCAGCGCCTGCGATTCAGACACCTTGTCGAGCAAACCTTCGCTCATCCACTGCGCCACTTTCGCGCCATCATCCGTGGCCACGGCCTCGGCGGCAGCGACCAAATCCAGCGCAGGCTCGACCCACAACAGGGCACCGCGGGCAAAAAACGGTTGCAGCTCCTGCCATCCGATAACGGCGGTCTCGCCGAGCAGCTTGGCATAGAGGGTGCTAGGTTGTTCAGTCATGGGTTTCACCAAAAATAAAATCTGGCGCAATGATAACGCCCGGATTGCCTTGGAAAAACCCGGTTTCAAATAAGTGATTGATTGGCAAGTTCGGAAAAGCCAAGGATGACGACCTGCTGCACCGGTTGCGCCGCCGTAATTCTGTAACTTCCTGTCGATAAAGCGACACTCTGGCCATTTGCCCCCAGGCGCCAGCTTTTCAATGGAACAAGCGGCGCTCTACACTGTACCGGTACAGTTACCGGGGGCTGATCGGGGTGTCTGCCGTTCGCTCGGGCAGTCGTGGAAACACACGACACCCGTCTCGACACGACCCGGTCCTGCAGCTTTCGCCGCAAGACTATAAAAAATACAACAGTTAGAGTGGAGCATTATGACTAAGCAGATTTCCAAGCTGTTCGCCGCCATGGTCCTGGCGGGGGTTGCCAGCCATTCGTTCGCTGCCGACACCATCAAGATCGGCATCGCCGGCCCTAAAACCGGCCCGGTTACCCAATACGGCGACATGCAGTTCATGGGCGCCAAGATGGCCATCGAGCAGATCAACGCCAAGGGCGGCGTCGATGGCAAGAAGCTCGAGGCGGTCGAATACGATGACGCCTGCGACCCGAAACAAGCCGTGGCAGTGGCCAACAAAGTGGTCAACGATGGCGTCAAGTTCGTCGTCGGCCACCTGTGCTCCAGCTCTACCCAGCCTGCTTCGGACATCTACGAAGACGAAGGCGTGATCATGATCACCCCGGCGGCCACCAGCCCGGAAATCACCGCGCGCGGCTACAAGATGGTCTTCCGTACCATTGGCCTGGACAGCGCCCAGGGCCCTGCGGCCGGCAACTACATTGCCAAGTTCGTGAAGCCCAAGCTGGTTGCCGTCATCCACGACAAGCAGCAATACGGCGAAGGCATCGCCACCGCCGTGAAGGCCACCCTGGAGAAGGACGGCATCAAGGTGCCGGTGTTCGAAGGTATCAACGCCGGCGACAAGGACTTCTCGTCGCTGATTGCCAAGCTCAAGCAAGCCAACGTCGACTTCGTCTACTACGGCGGCTACCACCCCGAGCTGGGCCTGATCCTGCGCCAAGCCAAGGAAAAAGGCCTGAACGCCAAGTTCATGGGCCCTGAAGGCGTGGGCAACGACTCCATCTCGCAAATCGCCCAGGACGCTTCCGAAGGCCTGTACGTGACCCTGCCGAAATCCTTCGACCAGGACCCGGCCAACAAGGAACTGGCCGACGCCTTCAAGGCAGCCAAGAAGGACCCGAGCGGCCCGTTCGTGTTCCCGGCCTACTCGGCGGTTGAAGTCATCGCCGACGGCATCAAGGCTGCCGGTAGCGAAGACACCGCCAAGGTGGCCGCGGCCATCCACGCCGGCACCTTCAAGACGCCTACTGGTGACCTGAGCTTCGACGCCAAGGGCGACCTGAAGGACTTCAAGTTCGTGGTCTACCAATGGCACTTCGGCAAGCCGAAGACCGAAGTCAGCCCTCAGTAAACGCTGCCTGACACGCCACGGAGCCCACTGCGCGAGCAGTGGGCTTTGTTTTACGAGGTATCGGGCCGCCGTTCCGTGATCCGGAAGGCGGCCCACCTGAAAATCTCAAAACCGTCACCAGCGGTTCGCTGGCATAAAGCTTCGCATCCGGGCCAGCCCTTTGCGCGAGCGGGAAAATGACTCCACCAGTGAAATGCGTATCAGGTTTTTAGGAGCGCGCGGTAATGCCTGACATCTATCACTTCTTCCAGCAGCTGGTTAACGGCATGACCGTTGGCAGCACGTATGCCCTCATCGCCATCGGCTACACGATGGTCTACGGCATCATTGGAATGATCAACTTCGCCCACGGCGAGGTCTACATGATCGGCTCGTACGTGGCGTTCATCGCCATCGCCGGCCTGGCCATGCTGGGCCTGGACAACGTGCCATTGCTGATGACCGCGGCGTTCTGCGCCAGCATCGTCGTCACCAGTGCCTATGGCTACAGCATCGAACGCATTGCCTACCGCCCCCTGCGCGGCAGCAACCGTCTGATCCCGCTGATCTCGGCCATCGGCATGTCGCTGTTCCTGCAGAACACGGTTCTGCTCTCGCAAGACTCCAAGGACAAATCGATACCCAACCTGATCCCGGGCAACATCAGCTTCGGGCCAGGGGGGGCACAGGAAGTGCTGGTCTCGTACATGCAGATCGTGGTGTTCGTGGTGACTGTGGTCGCCATGCTCGGGCTGACCCTGTTCATCTCCCGTTCCCGCCTGGGCCGCGCCTGCCGCGCCTGCGCCGAGGACATGAAGATGGCCAACCTGCTGGGCATCAACACCAACAACATCATCGCCCTGACCTTTGTCATCGGCGCGGCCCTGGCGGCCATCGCCGCGGTGCTGTTGAGCATGCAATACGGGGTGATCAACCCCAACGCCGGTTTCCTGGTGGGCCTGAAGGCCTTCACCGCGGCCGTGCTGGGCGGTATCGGCAGCATTCCGGGCGCTATGCTCGGCGGGCTGGTATTGGGTGTGGCCGAAGCCTTTGGCGCCGACGTGTTCGGCGACCAGTACAAGGACGTGGTGGCGTTCGGCCTTTTGGTTCTGGTGCTGTTGTTCCGGCCGACCGGCATTCTGGGCCGCCCGGAGGTTGAAAAAGTATGAACAAGACTCTTAACTCGGCGTTCTTCAGCGCCCTGCTGGTGTGGGCCGTGGCCTACCCGGTGCTGGGGCTGAAGCTGTCCATCGACGGCATCAAGCTGATCGTGGAAGGTGCCAGCACCACCACCCTGCTGATCATCGCCGCCTGCTCGGTGCTGATGTTCCTGCGGGTGTTGTTCAACGCGCAGATCAGCGCCGCCTGGCGCGCGTCGCCAAAAGTGCCGTCGATGCCAGCCGGTGCCAGCGACTTCCTGACCCAGCCCAAGACCCAGCGCTGGATCCTGCTGGGCCTGATCGTGGTGGCCTTCATCTGGCCGTTCTACGGTTCGCGCGGCGCGGTCGACCTGGCCACCCTGGTGCTGATCTACGTGATGCTGGGCCTGGGCCTGAACATCGTGGTAGGCCTTGCCGGCCTGCTGGACCTGGGCTACGTGGGTTTCTACGCGGTGGGTGCCTACACCTACGCCATGCTGTCGCACTACTATGGCTTCAGCTTCTGGGTGTGCCTGCCGCTGGCGGGCCTGGCGGCGGCCGTGTTCGGCTTCCTGCTGGGCTTCCCGGTGCTGCGCCTGCGCGGTGACTACCTGGCCATCGTGACCCTGGGCTTCGGTGAAATCATCCGCCTGTTCCTGCGCAACCTGACCGACCTCACCGGCGGCCCCAACGGCATCAGCAACATTCCCAAGCCGACCCTGTTCGGCCTGTCGTTCGACCGCACCGCCGCAGAAGGCGCGCAGACGTTCTACGACTACTTCGGCATCGCCTACAACCCGGTGGGCAAGGTGATCTTCCTGTACCTGGTGGCACTGATGCTGGCCCTGGCCGCGCTGTTCATCATCAACCGCCTGCTGCGCATGCCCATCGGCCGTGCCTGGGAAGCGCTGCGCGAAGACGAGATCGCCTGCCGCGCGCTGGGCCTGAACCCCACCATCATCAAGCTCTCGGCCTTCACCCTGGGCGCCTGCTTCGCCGGTTTCGCCGGCAGCTTCTTCGCCGCGCGCCAAGGCCTGGTGACCCCCGAGTCGTTCACCTTCATCGAGTCGGCCATGATCCTGGCCATCGTGGTGCTGGGCGGCATGGGCTCGCAGCTGGGCGTGATCCTGGCGGCGATCGTGGTGATCCTGTTGCCGGAAGTGACGCGCGAGTTCGCTGACTACCGCATGTTGATGTTCGGCGCCATGATGGTGCTGATGATGATCTGGCGTCCCCAAGGACTGTTGCCGATGCAGCGCCCCCACATGGAGCTGCGAAAATGACGCAGAACATTCTTGAAGTAAGTGGCCTGAGCATGCGCTTCGGCGGCCTGCTGGCCGTCAACGGCGTGGGCCTGAGCGTGAAGGAAAAGCAGGTGGTGGCCCTGATCGGCCCCAACGGCGCTGGCAAGACCACCGTGTTCAACTGCCTGACCGGCTTCTACACGCCCACCGGCGGCACCATCCTGCTGGACGGCGCGCCCATCCAGGGCATGCCCGGCCATCAGATCGCCCGCAAGGGCGTGGTGCGGACGTTCCAGAACGTGCGGCTGTTCAAGGACATGACCGCCGTGGAAAACCTGCTGATCGCCCAGCACCGGCACCTGAACACCAACTTCCTCTCGGGCCTGTTCAAGACCCCCGCGTTCCGCCGCAGCGAGCGCGAGGCCATGGAGTACGCCGAGTTCTGGCTGGAGAAGGTCAACCTCAAGGAATTCGCCAACCGCCCCGCCGGCACCCTCGCCTACGGCCAGCAACGGCGCCTGGAGATCGCCCGCTGCATGATGACGCGCCCGCGCATCCTCATGCTCGACGAGCCGGCCGCCGGCCTCAACCCGCGCGAGACCGACGACCTCAAGGCGCTGATCGCCACCCTGCGCCAGGAGCACAACGCCACGGTGCTGCTGATCGAGCACGACATGAAGCTGGTCATGAGCATTTCCGACCATATCGTGGTGATCAACCAGGGCACGCCCCTGGCCGACGGCACGCCGGAGCAGATCCGCGACAATCCTGAAGTGATCAAAGCCTACCTGGGGGAAGCGTAAATGCTGCTGTTCGAAAACGTTTCCACGTTCTACGGCAAGATCCAGGCGCTGCACAGCGTCAACGTCGAGGTAAAACAGGGTGAGATCGTCACCCTGATCGGCGCCAACGGCGCCGGCAAGTCGACCCTGCTGATGACCCTGTGCGGCTCGCCCCGCGCCCACTCCGGCAGCATTCGCTACCTGGGCGAGGAACTGGTGGGCCAGGAGTCCTCGGACATCATGCGCAAGAGCATTGCCGTGGTGCCCGAGGGCCGCCGGGTGTTCGCCCGCCTGACCGTGGAGGAGAACCTGGCAATGGGCGGTTTCTTCACCGACAAGGGCGACTACCAGGCGCAGATGGACAAGGTGCTGGAGCTGTTCCCGCGGCTCAAGGAGCGCTTCAACCAGCGCGGCGGCACCATGTCGGGCGGCGAGCAGCAGATGCTGGCCATCGGCCGGGCGCTGATGAGCAAGCCCAAGCTGCTGTTGCTCGACGAGCCGTCGCTGGGGTTGGCGCCGATCATCATCCAGCAGATCTTCGACATCATCGAACAACTGCGCAAGGATGGCGTGACGGTGTTCCTGGTGGAGCAGAACGCCAACCAGGCGCTGAAGATCGCCGACCGTGCCTACGTGCTGGAGAACGGCCGGGTGGTGATGCAGGGCACGGGTGAAGCCCTGCTGACCGACCCGAAGGTACGCGAGGCGTACCTGGGCGGTTAAAGGCCACGCAATACTGCGTAGCCGCTGCCGCCAGGCTGCGCTGGTCTCTACATACGCTGGAAATCTCCAGCGAAGCAGAGGGCCAGCGCAGCCTGGCGGCAGCGGCTACGGTCTTTACATCTCGACCTGGGTTCCCAGTTCGATCACGCGGTTCACCGGCAGCTTGAAGAAACGCAGGTTGCCGTTGGCGTTCTTCAACATGAACGCGAACAACCCCTCGCGCCAACGCGCCATGCCCACCAGCTTGGACGGGATCACCGTCTCGCGGCTGAGGAAGTAGGTGGTGCGCATCGGGCTGAAGTCCAGGTCTTCCAGGTGGCACAGCTTCAGCGCGCCCGGCACGTCCGGCTCGTCCATGAAGCCGTAATGCAGGATCACCCGGAAGAAGCCTTCGCCGTAGGATTCCACCTCGAAACGGCGGTTGGCCGGCACCCGCGGGTCATCTTCGTTGACCACCGTCAGCAACACCACCTGCTCGTGCAGCACCTGGTTGTGCAGCATGTTGTGCAACAGCGCATGGGGCACGGCGTCGGAGCGCGCGGTGAGGAACACTGCGGTGCCCTGCACGCGGTGCGGCGGCTGCACGCGAATGCTGCTGATGAAGATCGGCAACGGCAGCGCGCCTTCGTCGATGCGGTCCACCAGCAGCTGCTTGCCGCGCTTCCAGGTGGTCATCAGGATGAACAGCACGGTGCCGGCGAGCACCGGGAAGGCACCGCCCTGGATGATCTTCGGCACGTTGGCGGCGAAGAACAGGCCATCCACCATCAGGCAGATCAGCAGCAACGGCACGGCGAAGATCGGCGGCCACTTCCACATCAGCAGCATCACCGCCGACACCAGGATGGTGGTCATCAGCATGGTGCCGGTCACGGCCACGCCGTAGGCCGAGGCCAGCGCGCCGGACGATTCGAAGCCCAGCACCAGCAGGATCACCCCGCACATCAGCGTCCAGTTCACAGCGCCGATGTAGATCTGGCCCTGCTCGTCGCTGGAGGTGTGCTGGATGTGCATGCGTGGGATATAGCCCAGCTGGATAGCCTGCTGGGTCAGCGAGAACGCACCGGAAATCACCGCCTGGGAGGCGATGACCGTGGCCACGGTAGACAGCACGATCAGCGGCAGCAGCGCCCAGTTCGGCGCCAGCAGGTAGAACGGGTTGCGCGCCGCCTCAGGGTCGGCAAGGATCAGCGCGCCCTGGCCGAAGTAGTTCAGCACCAGCGCCGGCAGCACCAGGATGAACCAGGCACGGGCGATAGGCCGGCGGCCAAAGTGGCCCATGTCGGCGTACAGCGCCTCGGCGCCGGTCAGCGCCAGCACCACCGCGCCCAGCACGGCGATGGCAATGCCCACGTGGCTGGAGAAAAAGCGCACGCCCCACATCGGGTTCATGGCCTGCAGCACCTCGGGCTGGTGGGAGATGCCCAGCGCGCCGAGCACGCCCAGCACCACGAACCACAGCACCATCACCGGCCCGAACAGCTTGCCGATGCGCGCGGTGCCGTGGCGCTGGATCAGGAACAGCCCCACCAGCACGATCAGCGCCAGCGGCACGACCCAGTGCTCCAGGCCGTCGAACGCCAGTTCCAGGCCCTCGACCGCCGACAGCACCGACACCGCCGGGGTGATCATGCTGTCGCCGTAGAACAGCGCCGTGCCGATCAGCCCGCACACCACCAGCATCGAGGTGAGCTTGGGATACGGCGCCGCCGCCCGCCGCGCCAACGCCGTCAGGGCCATGATGCCGCCCTCGCCCTGGTTGTCGGCGCGCAGCACGAACAGCATGTACTTGATGGACACGACCCAGATCAACGACCAGAAGATCAGCGACAGAATGCCCAAAACGCCATCATGATTGCTGGGAATACCATAGCCACCGGAGAACACCTCCTTGAGGGTATACAACGGGCTGGTACCGATATCGCCGTAGACTACCCCGACGGCGGCCACCAGCATCGCGAGCGGCTTTGCCGCCGAATGACCGGCTTGCGCCTGACTACTTGCCTGAACCATCAACCACTCCTACAACCTTGGACTTTGGGTGTTTCAAAATACTTCGAGACTCAACGCGGCGAAGCATAGCGCAGCACTCGTCGTATTTCCCTGCATAAAGCTGGTCAAGTGGCTTTCTCGTCGCTAGAATTGCGCACTTTTTGATCAGAGGCGCGTAAAGTGCCCGTCAGGGTTGCCTATGGCAGCTCTAATTAACACCGAGGTTAGTCATGTCCACCACTCCCGCGCCGTCCGCCCCCAAGGTTGGCTTCGTCTCCCTGGGCTGCCCAAAAGCCCTGGTCGACTCCGAACGCATCCTGACCCAGCTGCGCATGGAAGGCTATGAAGTCGTACCGACCTACCAGGACGCCGACGTCGTGGTCGTCAACACCTGTGGCTTCATCGACAGCGCCAAGGCCGAGTCCCTGGAAGTGATCGGCGAAGCCCTGGCCGAGAACGGCAAGGTCATCGTCACCGGTTGCATGGGCGTGGAAGAAGGCGCCATCCGCAACGTGCACCCCAGCGTGCTGTCGGTCACCGGCCCGCAGCAGTACGAGCAGGTGGTGAACGCGGTCCACGAAGTGGTGCCACCGCGCCAGGACCACAACCCGCTGATCGACCTGGTGCCGCCGCAAGGCATCAAGCTGACCCCGCGCCACTACGCCTACCTGAAGATTTCCGAAGGCTGCAACCACAGCTGCAGCTTCTGCATCATCCCGTCCATGCGCGGCAAGCTGGTCAGCCGCCCGGTGGGTGACGTGCTGAGCGAGGCCGAGCGCCTGGTCAAGGCCGGCGTCAAGGAACTGCTGGTGATCTCCCAGGACACCAGCGCCTACGGCGTCGACGTGAAGTACAAAACCGACTTCTGGAACGGCCGCCCAGTGAAGACGCGCATGCTGGAGCTGTGCGAGGCACTGAGCAGCCTGGGCGTGTGGGTGCGCCTGCACTACGTGTACCCGTACCCGAACGTCGACGACGTGATCCCGCTGATGGCCGCCGGCAAGCTGCTGCCGTACCTGGACATCCCGTTCCAGCACGCCAGCCCCAAAGTGCTGAAGCTGATGAAGCGCCCGGCCTTCGAAGACAAGACCCTGGCGCGCATCAAGAAATGGCGCGAGCAGTGCCCGGACCTGATCATCCGCTCCACCTTCATCGTCGGCTTCCCTGGCGAGACCGAGGAAGACTTCCAGTACCTGCTGGACTGGCTGACCGAAGCGCAACTGGACCGCGTTGGCTGCTTCCAGTACTCGCCGGTCGAAGGCGCCCCGGCCAACGACCTCGACGCCGAGATCGTGCCTGACGACGTCAAGCAGGACCGCTGGGACCGCTTCATGGCCCACCAGCAGGCCATCAGCGCCGCGCGTCTGCAGATGAAGATCGGCAAGGAAATCGAAGTGCTGATCGACGAAGTGGACGAACAGGGCGCCGTGGGCCGCTGCTTCTTCGACGCACCGGAAATCGACGGCAGCGTGTTCATCGAAGGCGCCGAAGGCCTGAACCCGGGCGACAAGGTCATGTGCCGCGTGGTGGATGCCGACGAGTATGACCTGTGGGCCGAGCGTATCTAAGCGCCCTGCTCCCCTGAAAAAACCTGCCCCTGCGGCAGGTTTTTTTATGCTTTATTTAATGCCAGCAACCTGTAGCCGCTGCCGCCAGGCTGCGCTGGCCCTGAGCCACACTGAAGATCTCCAGCGCACTCAAGGCCCAGCGCAGCCTGGCGGCAGCGGCTACAGTAAAGGTTCAAGGAGAGACCGACATGGGCAAACATCTGCTGGTGCATACCCCCAAGGCCAACGACTACGCCGAGCTGACCCGGGTCTGGGAAGCCTCGGTGCGCGCCACGCATCACTTCCTGCCGGACAGCTACATCACCCTGCTGGGCGAACTGGTGTACAAGCACTACCTGGACGCGGTGATGCTGATCTGCTGCCGCGACGAACGCCAGCGCATCACCGGTTTCGCCGGGGTGGCAGCGGGCAAGGTGGAGATGCTGTTCATTCACCCCGACCACCGCGGCCAGGGCATCGGCAAGCGCCTGCTGCACTTTGCCATCGACCACCTCAACGCCGACCAGCTGGACGTCAACGAACAGAACGAGCAGGCGTTCGGTTTCTACATGAAGCAGGGCTTCGAAGTGGTGGGCCGCTCCGAGGTCGACGGCATGGGCCAACCCTACCCGTTGCTGCACTTGCGCCGGGTGCAGCGACAATCTGCGCGGGCTTAACCGGGCCGGGGCGAGTACACTAGCGGCCTTCTCTTGTTACGGCTCTTGTCATGTCTGATCCCATTCGCCTCTCCAAACGCCTCATCGAACTGGTCGGGTGCTCCCGCCGCGAGGCCGAACTGTTTATCGAAGGGGGCTGGGTGACGGTAGACGGCGAAGTCGTCGACGAGCCGCAGTTCAAGGTGGCCGACCAGGTCGTGGCCCTGAGCGCCGACGCCAAGGCCGAACAGCCCGAGCCGGTGACTCTGCTGCTGCACCAGGAAGCCGGCCAGTCCCTGGACGACGCCCAGGCCAGCCTCGGCGCCGCCAGCCTGTCGGCCGACCACAGCTTCAGCAAGCGCCCGCTCAAGGGCCACTTCCTGCGCCTGACCTGCGGCGCCGAGCTGCAGCCCAACGCCAGCGGCCTGCAGGTGTTCACCCAGGACTGGAAGATCCTGCGCAAGCTGACCGCCGACGCGGCCAAGATCGAGCAGGAATACGTGGTGGAGGTCAGCGGGCAGATGTCCGAGCACGGCCTCAACCGCCTCACCCACGGCGCCACCTACAAGGGCAAGCCGCTGCCGGCCGTGAAAGCCAGCTGGCAGAACGAGACCCGCTTGCGCATCGCCATGAAAAACCCGCAGCCGGGCATCATCGCCCAGCTGTGCGCCAGCGTCGGCCTCACCGTGGTGGGCATGCGCCGCATCCGCGTGGGCGGCGTGTCGCTGGGCAAGGTGCCCGCGGGGCAATGGCGCTACCTGGCCGGCAACGAAAAGTTCTGATTCTTCTTTTTTCGCAACACTCGGGATTCACACCATGATTCACAATGACGTACTGCGCAGCGTGCGCTACATGCTCGACATCAGCGACGCGAAAGTGGTCGACATCATCAAGCTGTCCGGCATGGACGTGGCCAAGGCCGATGTCATCAGCTACCTGAAGAAGGACGAGGAAGAGGGCTTCGTGCACTGCCCCGACCTGGTCATGGCCCATTTCCTCGACGGCCTGGTGTTCTTCAAGCGCGGCAAGGACGACAGCCGCCCGGCCCAGCCGATCGAGACGCCGGTGACCAACAACATCATCCTGAAGAAACTTCGCGTGGCTTTCGAACTCAAAGAGGACGACATGCACGCCGTGCTCAAGGCCGCCGATTTCCCGGTGTCCAAGCCTGAACTGAGCGCGCTGTTCCGCAAGGTCGGCCATAACAACTACCGCCCGTGCGGTGACCAGTTGCTGCGCAACTTCCTCAAGGGCCTGACCCTGAAAGTGCGCGGCTGACCGAACGCCCCGTAGCAGCTGCCAAAGGCTGCGTCATGGGCTAACACGGTGCCGCCTGCAGACGCAGCCTTTGGCAGCTGCTACGGGGGCACCGCTTTTCTACCCGGTGTGTTTTCCAGGAGTTCGACATGTTCACGCGTCTATTGCTTATCGCTGCAGTGGCGTTTCCGTTGCTTGCCTCTGCCGGCCAGGCCCCCTGGTACAAATGGCAGAGCATCACCCAGAACGGCGCCATGGTCTGCTCGCAAACCAACCCCGGTGCTGGCTGGCAGCGCATGTCCGGCCCCTACGACAACGCCGGTTGCCGTTGAACCCTGCCCATGACCTATAGCGTTTCGCCCATCGGTTTCGTCCGTTCGTGCTTCAAGGAAAAATTCGCCATCCCCCGCCAGCCGCAATTGGCACCCGCCGCCCGGGGGGTGCTGGAGCTGGTCGCGCCGTTTGACCAGGGTGACGCAGTGCAGGGCCTGGAACAGGTGAGCCACGTGTGGCTGCTGTTCCTGTTCCACCAGGCGCTGGAAGACAAGCCACGCCTGAAGGTGCGGCCGCCGCGCCTGGGCGGCAACAAGTCCATGGGCGTGTTCGCCACCCGCGCCACCCACCGGCCCAACGGTATCGGCCAGTCGGTGGTGCGCCTGGACAAGGTGGAGGCCGGCAAGCTGTGGTTGTCGGGCATCGATCTGCTGGACGGCACCCCGGTGCTGGACATCAAGCCCTACGTGCCCTACGCCGACAGCCTGCCCCACGCCCGCAACGACATGGCTGGCGAAGCGCCAGCGGCGATTGCCGTGACCTGGGCGGATAGTGCCCTACTGCAGGCACACAGCCACGCCACGCGGCTTGCAGAGCCCCTGGTGGCCCTGATTGAGCAGTGCCTGGCCCAGGACCCGCGCCCGGCGTACCAGGTGCCGGCGCCGGAACGCGAATATGGGGTGCGGTTCTGGGACGTGGAGGTGCGCTGGCATTACCCGACGCTCGATACCATCCGCGTTCTGGAAGTGGTAACCGCGTAGCCGCTGCCGCCAGGCTGCGCTGGCCTTGATGGTCGCTGGAGATCTTCGGTGAGGCACAGGGCCAGCGCAGCCTGCGGCCGCGGCGAGGGGTGCCGGGCGCGTTGAAATGACGGGCATAAAAAAACCGCCCCTCGGGGCGGTTTTTTATTGAGCGAGGGCTTACTTCTCGACGAAGGCGCGCTCGATCAGGTAGTCACCCGGCTCGCGCATGCGCGGCGATACGGTCAGGCCGAAGCTGTTGAGCACTTCGCTGGTCTCGTCGAGCATGCTCGGGCTGCCGCACAGCATGGCGCGGTCGTCCTGCGGGTTGATCGGCGGCAGGCCGATGTCGCGGAACAGCTTGCCGCTGCGCATCAGGTCGGTCAGGCGGCCTTCGTTCTCGAACGGCTCGCGCGTCACGGTTGGGTAGTAGATCAGCTTCTCGCGCAGGGCTTCGCCGAAGAACTCGTTCTGTGGCAGGTGCTCGGTGATGAACTCGCGGTAGGCGACTTCGTTCACGTAGCGCACGCCGTGGCACAGGATGACCTTGTCGAAACGCTCGTAGGTTTCCGGGTCCTGGATCACGCTCATGAACGGCGCCAGGCCAGTGCCGGTGCTCAGCAGGTACAGGTGCTTGCCGGGCTTGAGGTCATCGAGTACCAGCGTGCCGGTGGGCTTCTTGCTGATGATGATCTCGTCGCCTTCCTTCAGGTGCTGCAGCTGGGAAGTCAGCGGGCCGTCCGGCACCTTGATGCTGAAGAATTCCAGATGCTCTTCCCAGTTCGGGCTGGCGATGGAGTACGCGCGCATCAGCGGGCGGCCGTTGGGCTGCTGCAGGCCGATCATCACGAACTGACCGTTCTCGAAGCGCAGGCCCGGGTCGCGGGTGCACTTGAAGCTGAACAGGGTGTCATTCCAGTGATGGACACTGAGTACACGTTCGTGGTTCATGTTGCTCATGTACGGGGGCTCCTCAGAAAACGCGTGCGCCGAACGAGAGCGCGATTGCGCGATATTCTAACGGCAGCGACAATATCTGTTAATTGAATTATCAAGATATGGGTTATCGGTTATATAGATATGCGATTTACTCTACGCCAGCTCCAGGTTTTCGTCGCTGTGGCCCAGCAGGAAAGTGTTTCCCGCGCCGCCAGCCTGCTGGCGTTGTCGCAATCGGCCGCCAGCACCTCCATCACTGAACTTGAGCGCCAGTCCAGCTGCCAGCTGTTCGACCGCGCCGGCAAGCGCCTGAGCCTCAACGCCCTGGGCCATCAGCTGCTGCCCCAGGCGGTGGCCCTGCTCGACCAGGCCAAGGAAATCGAAGACCTGCTCAACGGCAAGTCCGGGTTCGGCTCCCTGGCCGTGGGTGCCACCCTGACCATCGGCAACTATTTGGCCACCTTGTTGATCGGCAGCTTCATGCAGGTGCATCCGGAAAGCCAGGTGAAGCTGCACGTGCAGAATACCGCCAACATCGTGCACCAGGTGGCGCACTATGAAATTGACCTGGGCCTGATCGAAGGCGACTGCAACCACCCGGACATCGAAGTGCAGCCCTGGGTGGCCGACGAATTGGTGGTGTTCTGCGCCCCGCGCCACCCGCTGGCGGCGGTGGGCAAGGCAACCCTGGACGAGCTGACCCGCGAGGCGTGGATTCTGCGCGAACAAGGCTCAGGCACGCGCCTGACCTTCGACCAGGCCATGCGCCATCACCGCTCCATGCTCAACGTGCGCCTGGAGCTGGAACACACCGAAGCCATCAAGCGCGCGGTGGAGTCGGGGCTGGGCATCGGCTGCATCTCGCGCCTGGCCCTGCGCGACGCGTTTCGCCGGGGCAGCCTGGTGCCGGTGGAAACCCCGGACCTGGACCTGACCCGGGAATTCTTCTTCATCTGGCACAAGCAGAAATACCAGACCCAGGCCATGCGCGAGTTCCTCGAACTGTGCCGGGCCTTCACCGCCGGGGTGGCGCGCAGCGACGAGATCGTGCTGCCGGCCATCCCCTGAGCAGCGCCGGGTCAGAGCAGGATCACGCCCCACACCAGGGCGATCATGCACAACACCACGAATTGCGCGGCGCTGCCCATGTCCTTGGCGTTCTTGGACAGCGGGTGGCGGTCCAGGGAAATGCGGTCGATAGCAGCCTCGACGGCCGAGTTGAACAGCTCCACGATCAGCGCCAGCAGGCACACGGCGATCAGCACGGCGCGCTCCACGCGGCTCACGTGCAGCAGGAAGGCCAGCGGGATCAGCACCACGTTGAGCAGCACCAGCTGGCGGAAGGCGGCCTCGCCGACGAAGGCGGCGCGCAGGCCATCCAGGGAATAGCCAGTGGCGTTGAAGATGCGTTTCAGGCCGGTCTGGCCTTTATATGGAGACATGAAGGGTCAACTGTTACAAAGAAAAAGGGAAGCTAATGCAGCATTTGTCAAAAAAGTGTGAAGGCAAAGTGCCTTACGACGACGAAATTGACTCAAGTTGTTGCAGCAGCAGCGCGGCCTGGGTGCGGGTGCGCACCCCCAGTTTA
The DNA here is from genome assembly GCF_056312595.1 of Pseudomonas sp. GYB4201. Lineage (NCBI taxonomy): Bacteria > Pseudomonadati > Pseudomonadota > Gammaproteobacteria > Pseudomonadales > Pseudomonadaceae > Pseudomonas > Pseudomonas sp. GYB4201. The sequence goes on from NZ_JBWGIG010000021.1 coordinate 108,331, forward strand.
CGGAAGATCGCCGTGACGTGGGCCTTGATGGTGGCCTCCGACACGCTCAGTTCATAAGCGATCTGCTTGTTCAGCAAGCCCTCGCAGACCATGGTCAGCACCCGGAACTGCTGCGGCGTCAGGCTGGCAAGGCCTTCGCTGGCGGCCTTGGCCTCGGCCGAGACGCTGACCGCCTCGAACGCCTGGGGCGGCCACCAGACGTCGCCATCCAGCACGTTGCGCACCGCTTCCTGGATCACTTCCAGGGGGCTGGACTTGGGGATGAAGCCGCTGGCGCCGAATTCGCGCGCGCGCACCACCACCGCCGCCTCTTCCTGGGCGGACACCATCACCACCGGCACCTGCGGGTATTGCCCGCGCAGCAGCACCAGGCCCGAGAAGCCATAGGCCCCCGGCATGTTCAAATCCAGCAGCACCAGGTCCCAGTCGGCCTTGGCGGTAAGCTGCGCTTCCAGCTCGGCAATGCTTGCCACTTCCACCAGGCGGGTGTCAGGCCCCAGCCCCAGGGTCACGGCCTGGCGCAAGGCGCCACGAAAAAGGGGGTGGTCATCGGCTATCAGGATGTCGTATGTGGCCATCGATCTAATGATCCTGTTCTGTGCAGGCACGCAAGGAGTCGGTGCCTGCCGAGGCGACTCGAGCTTTATTTTAACGCCAACTCACGGTCAGGGTTGGCGATTGCGGCAGTTCAGGCGCCCGGGTCGGCGCCAAGGATGCCGACGCCTGACAGGGTGGTCAAGTTCGGTGGTTTGCGGCTAAAGTCGCAGCCCGTTTTTCGCCACCCTTCACAACAAGAGAATACCCATGCGTCGCCAAGCCTTGCGTGCTGACCTGCTGATGTTATTGACCGCCATGATCTGGGGCAGCGGCTTCGTCGCCCAGACCGCCGGCATGCAGCACATCGGGCCCTTCCTTTATTCCGGGCTGCGCTTCGCCCTGGGTTCGCTGTGCCTGCTGCCCCTGGTGCTGGGCCGCGGCAACCCCAGCCAACCGCCGCGCGAACCGTTCATGACCCGCGGCCTGTGGCTGGGCGGCGTGCTGATGGGCCTGGCGCTGGCGCTGGGCATCAACCTGCAGCAGGTGGGCCTGCTGTTCACCAGCGTCACCAACTCCGGTTTCATCACCGGCCTCTACGTCATTGTAGTGCCTGTGCTGGGCATGCTGATGGGCCACAAGACCGGCATGGGCACCTGGCTGGGCGCGGGCCTGGCGGTGCTGGGGATGTTCCTGCTGAGCGTGGGCGACAACTTCCACGTGTCGTCCGGCGACTGGCTGCAGCTGGCCGGCGCGTTCGTGTGGGGTGGCCACGTGGTGCTGGTGGGCGTGTTCGCCAGCCGGCATGACCCCATTCGCCTGGCGTTCCTGCAATTTGCCACCTGCTCGGTGGTGAGCCTGGTGCTGGCGTTGGTGATGGAGCCAATCGCCCTGGACGCGATCATCGCCGCCGGCCCGGCCTTGCTGTACGGCGGCATCGTCGCCGTGGGCATCGGCTACACCCTGCAGGTGGTGGCGCAGAAGGACGCCATCGCTTCCCACGCGGCGATCATCCTGTCGCTGGAAGCGGTGTTCGCCGCCATCGCCGGGGCGTGGCTGCTGGGTGAGTCGCTGCAGATGCGCGGCTACCTGGGCTGCGGGCTGATGCTGGCGGGGATGTTGATTGCGCAGCTATGGCCGCAAAAGCACTCTACCCCCGTAGCCGCTGCCGCAGGCTGCGCTGGCCCCGAGCCACGCTGAAGATTACAGCGCACCGTCAGGCCAGCGCAGCCTGGCGGCAGCGGCTACGCAGAATGCATCGTTTCAGGAAACCAGGGCCTGCAGGCGAACATGGACCTCGTCCTGTTCGTCCAGCGGCAACTGGAACTTGGCCGCCAGGTAGTGGCCGGTGAACACGTCCAGCCAGGCGTCGAGCACGCTGGCCGCCTGCTGGTCGCCGGCCAGTTCCAGGCACAGCGCCGCCACTTCCGCGGTGCAGAAATGATCGTCGCGCTTGGAGCGCCGCAGCTTGTAGCGCGACAGCTGGTCGCTGGCCAGGCTCAGCACCGGGAAACGTTCCAGGTACGGGCTCTTGCGGAACATCTTGCGGGCTTCGGTCCAGGTTGCGTCCAGCAGGATAAACAGCGGGCGCTTGCCTGGCGTGGCGGCCACCTCGGTCACCACCCGCTCCGGCGCCACGAACTCGCCCGGGAAGACGATATAGGGCTGCCACTGCGGATCGTCCAGCAGCGCCAGCAACTGTTCGTCCACGTCGGTACGCGACCAGGTGAAGGCCTGGGTATCAGGCAGGATATCGGCGATCAGCCAGCCGGTGTTCGACGGCTTCAGCGGCTCGACGTCGTGCATCAGCAGGCACACCGCGCCATGGGCCTCGACCGTCGGGCGGAATTTGCACAGGCAGTAATCGAAGATCACCCGGCAGCCCGGGCAACGCGGCGCGCGCGAACCACGGGCGGTGAACGGCTGGAGGCAACGGGCCAGGCGTTCGGAACGCAGGCGGGAAACGGCGTGGGACATGGGTCTACAGCACTCGCGGGCAACGACTGGCAACGGTCGCCAGCCTGAACGAGCGTGAGTTTATCAGAGCTTTGACTGCCGGACCGTCGGGTTTGCCCCTATAATCGGCGGCTTTATGAACGCACAGTCCGGTTGCTGGTCCAACGGCCAGTCACCGAATCAGGAGAGTTTCATGCTGCGCTTTATCGCCCCCCTTACCCTCTTGCTGGCCCTGCCCCTGGCGTCCCAGGCCGCATCGTTGCAGGAGTTCGAGCTGGGCAAGCTGCTTCAGCAGGTCGCCGAGCAGAGCAACGCCGGCACCCCGCGCGAAATCAACGAGAACATCCTGGACCAGGGTTACACGGTTGAAGGCAGCGAGCTGGTCGACCACCTGAGCGTCCAACAGGGCGAGGCCGCCAACATGCGCGCCAACCCTGAAGCGGTGCGTGTGCAGCTGGGCCGTAGCGTGTGCAGCAACAAAGGCTTCCGTAACTTGATGAACAAGGGCGCCGCCCTGCGCTACGAGTTCACCGAGAACCACACCAACCTGGCCGTTACCACCCAGCGCTATACTGCGGAGCACTGCGCGATGCTGGATAACAAGGGCGGCAAGAAGAAGTAATCAGCCAATGCGTTCGCGGCGTTGCGCGTCATCAGCGCGCAGCTCCGCCACCAGTGCCTGCATGTAGCGCGAGCGCCGCTGGGCGCCGTCCAGCCGCCGCAGGCATTCTTCCTCAAGCGTGACGTTATTGGCCTGGGCCGCCCGGTTCAGCAGCACCAATAACTCGTTGTCCACTTCCAGGCTGATTCGCTTCATCCTGCCTCCGTGCGCCATTGTCCTTCGACGACATTATTTTGCCATCTCTGTTTAACCAGTAAATCAGAGCTTTCGGCCTATTGGATCCGTCCAGACGAGCGGTCACCGCCGACGCATAAGGCGCATCTGCCCGCCAGCAGCTAGATTTACATCAATGCCCCTCGTGGGCTGACTGCAATGTCCATGGCGTAGCCTGGACGGCCAGCGACACAAGCCGTGTCGCGGCCCGGCCGAACTGCTCGGCGCGGGCCAAAGGTTCATATGCAGAAGGAGATGGTTGAATGCCTTACGAACCGAATGATTTCCTGTCCAGCCACTTCAACAGCAATGGCCTGGACCTCACCCGCCAGGTGGAAGCCCAGCTCAGCCTGATAGCCCCCAACAGCCCGAACCTGACCCTGTACCGCGACATGATGCTGACCGTGCTGCGCATGGCCCAGGACGACCGCAACCGCTGGAACGCCAAGATCACCCTGCAGGCCCTGCGCGAGCTGGAACATGCCTTCCGGGTGCTGGAACAATTCAAGGGCCGCCGCAAGGTCACCGTCTTCGGCTCGGCGCGCACGCCTCAGGAACACCCGCTGTACGGCCTGGCCCGTGAGCTGGGTGCAGCGCTGGCGCAAAACGACCTGATGGTGATCACCGGCGCCGGCGGCGGCATCATGGCCGCCGCCCATGAGGGCGCGGGCCTGGCCCACAGCCTGGGCTTCAACATCACCCTGCCCTTCGAGCAACATGCCAACGCCACCATGGAAGGCAGCGAGCAACTGCTGCCCTTCCACTTCTTCTTCATCCGCAAGCTGTTCTTCGTCAAGGAGGCTGACGCACTGGTGCTCTGCCCGGGCGGCTTCGGCACGCTGGACGAGGCCTTGGAGGTGCTGACCCTGATCCAGACCGGCAAGAGCCCATTAGTGCCAGTGGTGCTGATCGACGCCCCGGGCGGCAGCTTCTGGCAGGACTGCCTGGACTTCATCGGCAAGCAGCTGCGCGACAACCACTACATCCTGCCCACCGACCTCAAGCTGATGCGCCTGGTGTACAGCGCCGAGGAAGCCGTGGCGGAGATCAACCAGTTCTACGCCAACTTCCACTCCAGCCGCTGGCTGAAGCACCTGTTCGTGATTCGCCTGCGCCATGCCTTGAGCGACGACGCTCTGGCCCAGGTGCGGCAGCGGTTCGCCGACCTGTGCCTGAGCGACACCTTCCACCAGCATGGCTATGACGGCGAGACCTTCGAGGAGCCGCAGTTCAGCCACCTGACGCGCCTGGCGTTCACCTTCAATGGCCGCGACAACGGCCGCCTGCGAGAGCTGGTGGACTACCTCAACTTGCCGGAGAACTGGGCCGCGGAAGCCGCCAGCCCGCCAGCGAGCGCCGGCGCCCGCCCGCGGAAAAACGCCAAGGTAACCTGATCAGTCGTCCAGGCCACGGCCGCTGAGCAGGCGGCCGATGAGGTCCATGGGGTAGCCCCGATAGGCCAGGAAGCGCGTTTGCTGGGCGCGGCTGCGCGGGTCGACGGGCAGTTGCCCGGCGAACTTGCGCTGCCAGACCTCGGTCAACTGCGCCGCCCAATCGAACCCGCTTTCGCGCAGCGCCTGCTCGACGTCCGCGCGTTGCAGGCCACGCTGGCCCAGCTCTTCGCGAATGCGCGCAGGCCCGTAGCCGGAGCGGGCACGGTAGTTGATGAAGGCTTCGAGGTAACGCGACTCGGACAGCAGGCTCTCTTCCGTCAGACGGTCGAGTTCCTGTTCGATCAATTCGGGAGGAGCGCCGCGCTGACGCAGCTTGCGCGTCAGCTCGACTCGACCGTGCTCGCGTCGCGCAAGCAGGTCCATTGCAGCCCGTCGCACCGCGACGGGGGTATCCAGGATGACAGCCATGACGTGATTAGAAATCGACGTCGGCGTCTACCATTTCGTCTTCGGCATCCGCTTCTACCACGGGTGCTTTCTTGGCATCGACACCGCCGGTCAGCAGCTTGTCGCGGATCTGCTTCTCGAGGGCCGCACCGATTTCCGGGTTATCCGCCAGGAACTTGGCCGAGTTGGCCTTGCCCTGACCGATCTTGCTGCCCTGGTAGCTGTACCAGGCGCCGGCTTTTTCCAGCAGGCCGTTGGCCACGCCCAGGTCGATGATCTCGCCGTTGAGGTAGATACCCTTGCCGTAGAGAATCTGGAACTCGGCCTGACGGAACGGCGGAGCCACCTTGTTCTTGACGATCTTGACGCGGGTTTCGCTGCCGACCACTTCGTCGCCTTCTTTCACCGCGCCGGTACGGCGGATGTCCAGGCGCACCGAGGCGTAGAACTTCAGCGCGTTACCACCGGTGGTGGTCTCCGGGCTGCCGAACATCACGCCGATCTTCATGCGGATCTGGTTGATGAAGATGACCAGGCAGTTGGCGTTCTTGATGTTGCCGGTGATCTTGCGCAGCGCCTGGGACATCAGGCGAGCCTGCAGGCCCACGTGCATGTCGCCCATCTCGCCTTCGATCTCGGCCTTGGGTACCAGGGCTGCCACGGAGTCGACGATGATCACGTCAACGGCGTTGGAGCGCACCAGCATGTCGGTGATTTCCAGGGCCTGCTCGCCGGTGTCCGGCTGCGAGACCAGCAGGTCGTCGACGTTCACGCCCAACTTGCCGGCGTACTCAGGGTCCAGCGCGTGCTCGGCGTCGACGAAGGCGCAGGTGGCGCCCATCTTCTGTGCCTGGGCGATCACGGACAGGGTCAGGGTGGTCTTACCCGACGACTCAGGGCCGTAGATCTCAACGATACGGCCTTTTGGCAGGCCGCCAATGCCCAGGGCGATGTCCAGGCCCAGGGAACCGGTGGAGATAGCCGGGATGGCCTGGCGGTCGTGGTCGCCCATACGCATTACGGCACCCTTGCCGAATTGACGTTCGATCTGACCCAGGGCCGCAGCCAAGGCTTTCTTCTTGTTGTCGTCCATTAAAGTCCTCTCTAAAAATCAATAAGGCCAGAAGGCCGGATAACTGTATAAGTAGCCAGTATTATTCCACAGGGAGCCGGGCACGCCTACCCCCGTGTTGAGATTTCTCCTGCTACAAGACGTATCAGCCCCTCTAGCGCGGCCTTTACCGTTTGTCGGCGGACCTCATCGCGGTCGCCGGCGAACAGCTGGCGCTCGGCAAGCACCCGCCCATCCACCGCCCAGGCCAGCCACACGGTGCCCACCGGCTTGCCCGGCGTGCCGCCGTCCGGCCCGGCAATGCCGCTGACCGCCACGGCGAACCGCGCCCCGCTGCGGGCCTGGGCGCCCAGGGCCATGGCCTCGACCACCTCGCGGCTGACCGCGCCGACGCTGGCGAACAAAGGCTCGGGCACGCCCAGCTGGGCGGTCTTCTGGGCGTTGGAATAGGTGATGTAGCCGGCCTCGAACCACGCCGAGCTGCCGGGGACGCGGGTGATGGCCTCGCCGATGCCGCCGCCGGTGCAGGATTCGGCGGTGGTGGCCTGGGCCCCCAGGGCCTTGAGCCTTTCGCCCAGCGACTGCGACAGTTGAGTGATCAGGTCCATCGGAAGCTCCATGGCAAGGGAAATTGCCCGCTACCGTACACCAACCGGCGCAAGGCTCGACAGCCTCACAACCGCTTGCGCCGCGAAACCGCGCCCAACCCCAGGCGCTTCACCAGCCAGCGCTCATAGAAGCTGACCGCCACATCGGCACCCGCCATTGCCGTCATGCAGCCAACCGCAGTGGCCGACCACAGCGACAACCCCGCGCCGTACAGCAGCATGGTGCCCGTAAGCCCGCAGACCATGCAGGCGCCGGAACGCATCAATACCCGGCGCAGCAGGCGCCAGCCATGGGTGCCTTCCTTGTCGGCGCGCCACAGTTCGCCAGTGACGCCGCCGAGCAGGGCCAGCAGCATCACCAGCCAGAGTGGCACCTGGTGCAACAACGCTTGATCCATTTGCATATCCGCCCCTCCTGGTGAAGACCTTCAACAGAAGACTATGCACTGATGCATATTAAATCAATGCATAAATGCATTTTTCTGACCGAAGTGAAAAGCACGGGCGTCGAGGGTCAGCGGGCGTACATGCCCCACCAGAACACGTGGCCGAGGATGGTGATCTGTTCGTCCTGCATCTGCGCGAAGCTATAGTCTTCGTCGGGATGTTCTTCACGGTTGAAGCTGCGCAGGCGGATGCCGGTAGGCAAGCGGTACAGCTGCTTCACCCGCAACTGGCCATTGTGGTTGATGGCGTAGAGGTCGCCATCGACGATATCGCCGATGCCACGCTTGCCCGAGTTCACCCCCACCGTGGCGCCGTCGCGCAACACCGGCAGCATGCTGTTGCCACGCACCGTCACGCATTTGGCCTGGTCGAACTGCACGCCGTTGTGGCGCAGGCTGCGCTTGCCGAAGCGCAGGCTGGCGCGCTCGCTTTCCTCGATGACAAAGCGGCCCGAGCCGGCGGCCAGTTCCACCTCGCGCAGGAAGGGAATGGACACCTCGTCGTCCTCCACGGGCGTGTCGTCGTCCCATAGGCTGATGTCGCGCAGCTCGGCATGGCCGCCCCCTGCCGCCGGCAGGCTGGCGCGCCCCCGCAGTTGGTCGGTGCTGACACGGAAATAGTCCGCCAACTTGGCGATGTGCTTGTCGGCGGGGTCGACGATCTTTCCGCCCAGGATGCGCGACAGGGTGGACTGCGGCACGCCGGTGCGCCGGTGCAGCTCCGTGGCGGAGAGACCTTCGCGGGCGAGCAGTTCCTTGAGGACGGTGGCTACGGTACGTGTGTGCATGCAATGCATAGTGCTACCCCCTTGTGCATTTTGCAATGCTGGCGGGCATTTCCCACATATAGAAGCAACGCGCAGGCGGCAAGCCATGAAAAATCCCTGTAGTATTCGCCGCTTGCCTTTTGACACACCCGCCACTGCGAGCCAAGTTTCTGCATGAGTGATCTTTCCAGCCACACCCCCATGATGCAGCAGTACTGGAAGCTGAAGAACCAGCATCCGGATCAGTTGATGTTCTACCGCATGGGCGATTTCTACGAGATCTTCTACGAAGACGCGAAGAAAGCGGCCAAGTTGCTGGATATCACCCTCACGGCCCGCGGCCAGTCGGCGGGGCAGTCGATTCCCATGTGCGGCATTCCGTACCACGCCGCCGAGGGCTACCTGGCCAAGCTGGTGAAGCTGGGCGAGTCGGTGGTCATCTGCGAGCAGGTGGGCGACCCGGCCACCAGCAAGGGCCCGGTGGAACGCCAGGTGGTGCGCATCATCACCCCCGGCACGGTCAGCGACGAGGCGTTGCTGGACGAGCGCCGCGACAACCTGATCGCCGCGGTGCTGGGCGACGAGCGTCTGTTCGGCCTGGCGGTGCTGGACATCACCAGCGGCAATTTCTCGGTGCTCGAGATCAAGGGCTGGGAAAGCCTGTTGGCCGAGCTTGAGCGCATCAACCCGGTTGAGCTGCTGATCCCCGATGACTGGCCCCAAGGCCTGCCGGCGGAAAAGCGCCGTGGTTCGCGCCGCCGCGCGCCGTGGGACTTCGAGCGTGACACCGCGCACAAGAGCCTGTGCCAGCAGTTCTCCACCCAGGACCTCAAGGGTTTTGGCTGCGAGAACCTGACCCTGGCCATCGGCGCCGCCGGCTGCCTGCTGGGCTACGCCAAGGAAACCCAGCGCACCGCCCTGCCGCACCTGCGCAGCCTGCGCCACGAGCGCCTGGATGACACCGTGGTGCTGGACGGCGCCAGCCGGCGCAACCTGGAGCTGGACACCAACCTGGCCGGCGGGCGCGACAACACCCTGCAATCGGTGATCGACCGCTGCCAGACTGCCATGGGCAGCCGCCTGCTGACCCGCTGGCTGAACCGCCCGCTGCGCGACCTGAAGGTGCTGCAGGCGCGCCAGAGCTCGATCCGCTGCCTGCTGGAGGGCTACCGTTTCGAAAGCCTGCAGCCGCAGTTGAAAGAAATCGGCGACATCGAGCGCATTCTCGCCCGCATCGGCCTGCGCAACGCCCGCCCGCGCGACCTGGCGCGCCTGCGCGACGCGCTGGCGGCGCTGCCGGACCTGCAAGTGGCGATGTCCGACCTGGAAGCGCCGCACCTGGCGCTGCTGGCGACCATCGCTGGCACCTACCCGGAGCTGGCCGACCTGCTGGCCAAGGCCATCATCGACAACCCGCCGGCGGTCATCCGTGACGGCGGCGTGCTCAAGACCGGCTACGACAGCGAGCTGGACGAGCTGCTGGCCCTGAGCGAGAACGCCGGCCAGTTCCTGATCGACCTGGAGGCACGCGAGAAAGCCCGCACTGGCCTGGCCAACCTGAAGGTCGGCTACAACCGCGTGCACGGCTACTTCATCGAGCTGCCCAGCAAGCAGGCCGAGCAGGCGCCAGCGGACTACATCCGCCGCCAGACCCTGAAAGGCGCCGAGCGCTTCATCACCCCGGAGCTGAAAGAGTTCGAGGACAAGGCGCTGTCGGCGAAAAGCCGCGCCCTGGCCCGCGAGAAGATGCTCTACGACGCGCTGCTGGAAAACCTCATCGGCCACCTGCCACCGCTGCAGGACACCGCCGCGGCCCTGGCCGAGCTGGACGTGTTGAGCAACCTGGCCGAGCGCGCGCTGAACCTGGACCTCAACTGCCCGGTGTTCGTCGACGAGCCCTGCCTGCGCATCAACCAGGGCCGCCATCCGGTGGTGGAACAGGTGCTGACCACGCCGTTCGTGGCCAACGACCTGAGCCTGGACAACGACACCCGCATGCTGGTGATCACCGGCCCGAACATGGGCGGTAAATCCACCTACATGCGCCAGACTGCGCTGATCGTGCTGATGGCCCACATCGGCAGCTTCGTGCCGGCCGCCGGCTGCGAGCTGTCGCTGGTGGACCGCATCTTCACCCGTATCGGCTCCAGCGACGACCTGGCCGGCGGGCGCTCGACCTTCATGGTGGAAATGAGCGAAACTGCCAACATCCTCCACAACGCCACGGACAAGAGCCTGGTGCTGATGGACGAAGTGGGCCGCGGCACCAGCACCTTCGACGGCCTGTCGCTGGCCTGGGCCGCCGCCGAGCGCCTGGCGCAACTGCGCGCCTACACGCTGTTTGCCACGCACTATTTCGAATTGACGGTACTGCCGGAAAACGAACCGCTGGTCGCCAACGTGCACCTGAGCGCCACCGAGCACAAGGAGCGCATCGTGTTCCTGCACCACGTACTGCCCGGCCCTGCCAGCCAGAGCTACGGCCTGGCCGTGGCACAGTTGGCCGGCGTGCCGAACCCAGTGATCGCCCGCGCCAAGGAACACCTGGGCCGCCTGGAAACGGCGAGCCTGCCACACGAACCAGTCGCCAGCGCCCCGGGCCAACCCCAGGTACCGCACCAGAGTGACCTGTTCGCCAGCTTGCCGCACCCGGTGCTGGAGCAACTCAGCAAGACCGACATTGATGGCCTGACGCCACGTCAAGCAATCGAATTGCTCTATACACTGAAGACTCGGATCTAACGCAGCAGCGCACAAGCTGATAGAATCCCGCGCGGTTTGGGAATGCCACGGGCTCTTAGCCTGGTCCGCCGGCTGACCAGCCCAAACCAAGCGGCCCTGGATCAGGGGCTTCGCTGCCGCCTTGAGGAGATATTTTGAAATGACCTTCGTCGTCACCGACAACTGCATCAAGTGCAAATACACCGACTGCGTCGAAGTCTGTCCGGTGGACTGCTTCTACGAAGGCCCGAACTTCCTGGTAATTCACCCGGATGAGTGCATCGATTGCGCACTGTGCGAGCCTGAGTGCCCTGCCCAAGCCATTTTCTCTGAAGACGAAATCCCGGCCGGGATGGAGAACTTCATCGAGTTGAACGCCGAGCTGGCAGAGGTCTGGCCCAACATCACCGAGCGCAAGGATGCCCTGCCTGACGCTGAAGAGTGGGACGGCAAGACCGGCAAGATCGCTGACCTGGAGCGCTAAGGCGTTCGAGGTTGCAGAAAAAGGCCCCGTGAAGGGGCTTTTTTTTTGCGTGTGTCCCGTCCTGAATAAGGTTTACACCTTCTGACCAATCCTCAGGAGGAATCAATGGATTCAGGCAAAAGGCGGAGTCAGCGCGATTACACGCTAGCCTTTAAATTGTCGGTCGTAGACCAGGTCG